>NZ_JBVIJC010000001.1:0-374284 GCF_055581605.1 Streptomyces sp. NPDC031418 | reverse complement strand
GACGGCTCTCCGGCCCACGGCGATTCCGTGGCCCGGTGGGCAGAGACGGACTCGGCCGACGCCCCGGCCCGCACGGGGTTCGTGACCGATCACGCCGGTCAGCCGGAAGGTGCGGACACGGACGCTGCCCCGCCGCGCAGGCATCCCGCGGCCATGCCCGCCGCCGGTACGGCGCGATCGGGCCCGGACCACCCTGAGTCACCGGACCGTACCGAGCCCCACGCGCACCCCGCGCCCGGCCCCACCACCGAGACGGGAGCCGCGGGCCCGGACGACACCCCGGCCCACCCGGACCCCGCAACCGGCCCCGCCGCCGGGCCGCGCGCCAGCAATGCCAGCCGCACCTACGCCCAGGCGCATTCCACGGCCGGCTCGGCCACCGTGACGGTACGAACGGGTTCGGACAGCCCCCCGTCACCCACGCACCCGGCGGACAGTCCCGCAGCTGGGGCGGAAGCTGCGGACCCTGGCAGCGCCATGCCCCCCTACCAGGCGGCGGCCAGCCTAACCGCCCCAACGCCCCCCACCCCCGACGCCCAGAACCCCACCGGTCTCCCCTGGGGCATCGCGCTGCTCGCCACCGGCCTGGCCCTCCACCCCTACGCCCCCCACTCCGGCCTCGTCGTCCTGCTCAGCCGCCTCCTCACCGCCACCGGTCTGGTGCTGGCCGCCCCCGGCCTCACCCACCTCTGCGGCCGTCTCCTCCAGTCCGTCCGGCCCGGCGCCCTGCGCCTCCTCGCCGGCCGGGTGCTGATGACGGAGGCCACCCGGATCGGCCGCCCCCTCGGCGTCGTCTGCGCGGTCGCGGCCACCGGCTACGCCATGACCACCCTGTACGACCGCCCCCTGCCCTCCTTCGGCCCGCTGACCACCCTCGGCGGGCTCCTGGTCACCGGCTGCACGGTCGCCACCCTGCTCACCGCGGCCGTGGAAGCCCGGCAGAGCCGCGCCGACACCACCGCCGCCCTGCTCCGGCTCGGCGCACCGGCGACGATGCTGCGCGCCGCGGCGGCCCTTCGCGCCGCCGCCCTGCTGGCCCTGTTCGGGCCGCTCACCCTGCTGATCGCCGCGCTGGCGGCGCTGCCGGTGGCCGGCTGAGCGGCGCGCCGGCGGACCGCCGTAAAAAAGATCGAAGAAATTTCCGGCCCCGCCGATGAGTTCGGCGCGGGCCGCCGGTCTACCCAGGCGAAACGATCGACACCGATGGGGAAGGGCCCACCATGTACCAGCAGATGATCTTCGTAAACCTGCCCGTGAACGACCTCGACGCCTCGAAGAAGTTCTTCACGGAGCTGGGCTACACGATCAACCCGCAGTTCAGCGACGAGAAGGCGGCCTCGGTGGTGATCAGCGACACCATCGTCGCGATGCTGCTCACCAAGCCGTTCTACGCGACCTTCACCAAGAAGGAGATCGCCGACGCCACGACGACCAGCGAGGTGCTGGTCGCCCTCAGCGCCGAGAGCCGCGAGAAGGTCGACGAGCTGGTCGACAAGGCGCTCGCCGCGGGCGGCACCCCGAGCGGCGAGACCCAGGACCACGGCTTCATGTACGGCCGCGCCTTCGACGACCTCGACGGCCACACCTGGGAGGTCATCTGGATGGACCCGGCCGCCGTCCAGAGCTGACCCCGCCCCGGCATGCCCGGCACGGGCGGGCGCACCCCGCGCCCGCCCAGCCGCACCCACCACACACGCATCACGCACGCAACGCGACCGAGAGCAAACACATGAGCGATTAATAAGCAGGTAAAGCCAACTCCCGTCACAGGCATATGCGTTGACACTGCTCGCGGGGCGCTTATAGACCAGTGAGCCTCCCCGAAACCCCCCGCACATATGCTCTGTAAAGGACAAACGTGTCCATAACTCTCCGCAGCGCACGCCGTTCCGTGCGCGTGCTGGGTGTCGCCTCCGCGACGGCCGCGCTCGCCCTCGGCATCGCCGGCCAGGCACTCGCGTGCGACATCTCGGATTTCAAGGCCGAGGCCAAGTGCGCCGACGGCAAGGGCGTCATCGTCGTCACCGACACGGACAAGGGCGCCACCCCGGCAACCGTCACGCTGTTCCGCGAGAACGCCGGCGGAGTCGAGAAGCAGATCGGTCAGCAGCAGGTGAAGGGATCGGCCGCGGGCACCTCCGTCACCTTCACGGAGAACTGGCAGCCGAAGAACACCTACCGCGTCCATGTCACGGCCGGCCCGGTCGACCAGGACCTGGCGGGGCAGCTCACCACCCCGGCCGCCGCCTGTACGACCGACACCGCGACGCCGACCCCCTCGGCTCCCACCCCCTCGGCCCCGGCCCCCTCGGCCCCGGCGCCCTCCCTGTCCGCGTCCGCGTCCGCGCCTGCCGAGTCCGCGACGCCGACCCCGACCTCGTCGGCGTCGGTGTCCAGCCCGGCCCCGGCGGGCGCCCCGAGCAACGCGCCGTCCCCGGCGGCCGGCAGCTCGAACCTCGCCGAGACCGGCGCCGACTCCAACATGCCGCTGATCGCCGGAATCGCGGCCGCGCTGGTCGTCGTCGGCGGCTGTGCGGTCTTCTTCGGCCTGCGCCGCCGCGGAGCACGCGGCAACGGCTGAGCGTCCGGCCCGCCCCCGAGGACACCGGAAGTCCGGGGGCGGGCCCCACCGCCGCGATGCTCAGCCGAAGGTGGTCCAGCCCAGCCAGGACTCCAGCACCTCGCGCTCGCCCAGCACCTCCAGGCCGGGGGTGTCCAGCGGCAGCCGCCGGTAGAAGGCGAGCATGACCGAGGTGAGCGGTCCGCGCAGCGCGGCCGTCGCCTTCTCGTGGCCGCGGCGCCAGCGCACGCCCTCCGCGCCGAACTCCAGCAGCCACTCGGCGTTCAGCTCCGGGCCGGCGTCGGTGGCGTGCAGATGGATGGAGCGCATGGGCCCCTCCAGCCGGAAGCGCTTGTCATCGCCCCGGTGCTGCTGGATGAAGCCGATGATGCCGAGCCACTCGTCGATCGCGTCGGCCGCGGTCTCCGGCGCCACCGTGTAGCCCTGCCCGGCGGCGAGGACCGCGTCCGCGCGGTGCACGGTGATCTCATGGGTCATCCGGCGGGCCCAGAACCCGGCGGTCGGCTCGCCCTTCCAGCTCCACACCGCCGCGTCGGGGCCGGCCTCGCGCAGCGCCGCGACGACCCGCTCGCCGCTCTCCGCCAGCCACTTGTCCAGGGCGACCGCGTCCCCCCGCTCCTCCGGCCCGGCACCGAGCGGCACCTGGTCCCAGGGGATGTTCTCCTGCGCCCGGGCGCGCACCAGCGCGTCCACCCAGCGCAGGGCGCCGCCCATATGGCGTACCAGCTCTTCCAGCGACCAGTCCGGGCAGGTCGGCACGGTCGCCGACAGATCGGCCCCGGAGGTCACCACGGCCCTCAACTGCTCGGTCTGGAGGGCGATTTCATCGCAGTAGCGGTCATGTGCGAGCAAAGTCATGGCCTCACCCTAAGCCGCGCCCACCGGCCGGACCCCATGAATTCGGCCGCGCCCGGCGGCAGGCCCCCATGGATTCGGCCGCGCCCGGCGGCCGCCCCCATGGATTCAGCCGCGCCGGTCAGTCCAGTACGACGATGTCGGCCGCGTCGAACTCGACACCCACCGTGTCCCCGGTCTCCGGCGCGTCGCGCAGCGCGCAGGCCGCCTCCATGCGCGGTCCGTCCGCGGGCTGGAGATGGACGGCGACATGCGTGCCCTTGAAGGTGCGGGCGCTCACCGTGCACGGCAGCCCCTGGTCGGCGGCGACCAGCCGGACCCCGGCGGGCCGGACGAGCAGCGTGCGCGCCCCCTGCGGCGAGCCGTCGGGCACCGGCACCTTGCCCCACGGGCTGTCGGCGGCCGTCCCCACGACGGTCGCCGGGACCACGTTGTCGAAGCCGAGGAAGCGGGCCACGAACGCGTCCGCGGGCCGCTGCCACACCTCAAGCGGGGTGCCGGACTGGGCGATCCGCCCGTCCCGCATCACCACCACCCGGTCGGCCAGCGCGAACGCCTCGCCCTGGTCGTGGGTGACGGCGAGCACGGTCGTACCCAACCGGCCGAACAGCTCGCGCAGTTCGACCACCAGGCGTTCGCGCAGCGAGCGGTCGAGCTGACCGAGCGGCTCGTCCAGCATCAGCAGCCGGGGCCGGGGCGCGAGCGCGCGGGCGAGGGCGACGCGCTGCTGCTCGCCGCCGGAGAGCCCGGCCACGGCCCGCCGGGCGGCCCCGGGCAGCCCGACCAGCTCCAGCAACTGACCCACCTCGGCGTCCCGTTCGGCCCGCGCCATGCCGCGCATCCGCAGCCCGAAGGCGACATTGCCGCCGACGTCCCGCTGCGGGAAGAGCTGGTGGTCCTGGAACATCAGGCCGATGCCCCGCTTGTGCGCGGGGGACGCCGTCCGGTCCCGTCCGTCGAGCAGCACCCGTCCAAAGTCCAGCGGCTGGAGCCCGGCCACCGCCCGCAGCAGGGTGGACTTTCCGCTGCCGCTGGGCCCGAGCACGCACACCACCTCGTGCTCGGCGACCTCCAGGTCGACCGCGTCGAGCACGGCCCGGCCGCCGAAGCGGACGGTCGCGGCCTCCAGGCTCAGCAGCATCTAGAACTCCCCCGTCCGGTCGGTGCGCAGCCGTTCCAGCAGGAGCAGCGCGGCGGCGCACACCACCATCAGAATGGTCGAAAGGGCCATCGCCTGGCCGTAGTTGAGATCGCCGGGGCGGCTGAGCAGCCGGGCCACGGCCACCGGGAGCGTCGGGTTGTCGGGCCGGGCGATGAACACGGTCGCACCGAACTCGCCGAGCGAGACGGCGAACGCGAACCCGGCGGCGACCAGCAGCGCCCGCCGCACCAGCGGCAGGTCGACCTCGCGCCACACCCGCCACGGCGAGGCACCGAGCACGGCGGCCGCCTCCCGGAGCCGTGCGTCCACCGCGCGCAGCACGGGCAGCATGGTCCGTACGACGAAGGGGGCGCCGACCAGCGCCTGCGCGAGCGGGACGAGGATCCAGGACTGCCTGAGGTCCAGCGGCGGCTTGTCCAGGGCGATCAGGAAGCCGAAGCCGACGGTCACGGCGGAGACACCGAGCGGCAGCATCAGCAGCGCGTCGAAACCCCGCAGCAGCCGTCCGGCGTCCCGGCGGGCCAGCGCGGCCGCGGCGAGCCCGCCGATCAGCACGGCGATGGCGGTGGCGGCGCAGGCGTACTGGAGCGAGGTCCACACCGCCTGCACCGGCGCCACCAGGAACGTACCGCTGTCGGCGTCGGTCAGTGCCCGGTAGTAGCCGAAGCCGGGCGCGTCCAGCGAGCGGCGGACCAGCACGGCGAGCGGCAGCACCAGGAGCAGGCCGATGGTCAGCAGCACCCCGCCGAGCAGGGCCCACTGTCCGGCGCCGCGCGGCCGGCGCGCGGTCACCGACGGGTCGACCAGCCGCAGGGCGCTCTCCCGGCGCCGTACCGTCCAGGCGTGCACGGCGAGGATCGCGCCGACGGCGGCGAACTGCACCAGGGTGAGGACGGCGGCCGTGGACAGGTCGAAGGTCTCCGAGGTCTGCCGGTAGATCTCCACCTCCAGGGTGGAGAAGGTGGGGCCGCCGAGGATCTGCACGATGCCGAAGGAGGTGAAGCAGAACAGGAACACCATCAGCCCGGCGGCGGCCACGGCGGGCGCCAGCGCGGGCAGCGTCACCTTCCGCCAGGCCTGCCACGGGGAGGCGCCGAGCATCCGCGCGGCTTCCGTCTGCCGGGGGTCGAGCTGGGCCCACAGCCCGCCGACGGTACGGACGACCACCGCGTAGTTGAAGAAGACATGGGCGAGCAGGATCGCCCAGACCGTGGTGTCCAGCCGTACGCCCCACAGCTGGTCGAGCAGCCCGCCGTGCCCGAGCACGGCCAGGAAGGCGCTGCCGGCGACGACCGTCGGCAGCACGAACGGCACGGTGGCGACGGCCCGCAGCAGCCGCTTGCCCGGGAAGTCCAGGCGGGCGAAGACATAGGCGGCGGGCAGCGCGAGCAGCAGGGTGAGCGCGGCGGAGGCGAGCGCCTGCCAGGTGGTGAACCACAGCACCTGCCGGATGTCCGGCTCGGTGACGACGTCCGCGATCCGCCCGAGCCGCCACACCCCGTCGACCTTCAGCCCGCGCGCGACGATCGCGGCCACCGGCCAGGCGAAGAACAGCGCGAAGAACGCGACGGGCAGGGCCACGAGCCCGAGCCGCGCCGCGTTCCCGCGCCGGGACGCCGCTACTTCAGTACGAGCGAGGTCCACTGCTTGACCCACTGGTCACGGTTGGCGGCGATCTTGCCGGGGGTCATGGTCTCGGGGTGGTCGGCGGCCCTGCCGTACTCGGTGAACTCGGCGGGCACCTTCGCGCCCTGCACCACCGGGTAGACGAACATGTTCAGCGGCATGTCCTCCTGGAACTCCTTGGAGACCAGGAAGTCGATGAACGCCTTGGCGCCCTTGGGGTTCCTGGCGTTGCTGAGCAGGCCGGCGAACTCGATCTGCCGGAAGCAGGTGCCGTACGCCACCCCCGTCGGGGCGGTGCCGGGCCGCTTCTTGGCGTAGATGACCTCGGCGGGCGGCGAGGAGGCGTAGGACACGACCAGCGGCCGGTCACCGCCCGCCTTCCTGCCCTCGGAGGAGCCGGAGAACTCCTGGTAGTAGGCCTGGTCCCAGCCGTCGACGACCTTGACGCCGTTGGCCTTGAGCTTCTTCCAGTAGCCCTGCCAGCCGTTGTCTCCGAACTGCCCGGCGCTGCCGAGCAGGAAGCCGAGGCCGGGCGAGGAGGTGGCCGCGTTCTCGGTGACGAGGAGGTTCTTGTACTGCGGTTTGGCCAGGTCGGCGAAGGTCTGCGGCGGGGTCAGCCTGTGCTTGCTGAAGTAGGCCTTGTCGTAGTTGACGCAGATGTCGCCGTAGTCGACGGGCGTGACCCGGTTCCGGCCCCGGTCGAGCTGGTACCGGGTGCCGACCTTGTCCAGGCCCTTGGCGGTGTACGGCTGGAAGAGGCCGTTGTCCAGGGCGCGGGACAGCAGGGTGTTGTCGACGCCGAAGAAGACGTCGCCCTGCGGGTTGTCCTTGGTCAGGATGGCCTTGTTGACGGCCTGCCCGGCGTCGCCGTCCTGGAGGTTGCGGACCTTGTACCCGGTCTTCTTCTCGAAGTCGGCGAGGACGCTCTTGGAGATGGCCCACGAGTTGTGGCTGACGAGCGTCACGGTCCTGGAATCGGCGGCGGACGGCTTGCCGCCGCCGCCGGAACCGCACGCGGACAGCGTGATCAGGCCGAGCCCGACCGCGACGGCCACGAAGGTCTTGTTCTGCACCGGATGTCCTCCTGGGGGTTGGCCAGGAAGAGACGCGGCCCTGCCCGGGCTCCGCGAGGGAGGCCCGGGCAGGGCGCAACAGCTTGAGTGATGACCGAACTTCCTACCCAGAATGACCTGGGCGAGGTTCAGAGGGTCTGCGGCCCTGTCCGCCGCACTCTCAGCGCTGTGGCGCTCCCCTGTCGGAATATGAAGATATGTGGACCCGGTCAGATTACCGCTCGGTGGCGGCGAGCTGACCACAGGCTCCGTCGATCTCCTGTCCACGGGTGTCCCGGACGGTCACCGGCACCCCGTGTGCGGCGATCGCCTCCACGAACGCCTTCTCGTCCTCGGGCCGCGAGGCGGTCCACTTGCTGCCCGGGGTCGGGTTCAGCGGGATGAGGTTGACGTGCACCGGCTTGCCCCGGAGCAGCCGCCCCAGCCGGTCTCCCCGCCACGCCTGGTCGTTGATGTCACGGATGAGGGCGTACTCGATGGACAGCCGGCGGCCGCTCTTCTCGACGTACTCGAACCCGGCGTCCAGCACCTCGCGCACCTTCCACCGCGTGTTCACGGGGACCAGGGTGTCGCGCAGCTCGTCGTCGGGGGCGTGCAGGGAGATCGCGAGCCGGCACTTGAAGCCCTCGTCGGCGAACCGGTGGATGGCCGGCACGAGCCCCACGGTGGAGACGGTGATCCCGCGCTGCGACAGCCCGAGGCCGTCCGGCGCCGGATCGGTGAGCGCGCGAATGGCGCCGACCACCCGGTTGTAGTTGGCGAGCGGCTCGCCCATCCCCATGAAGACGATGTTGGACAGCCGCGCGGGACCGCCGGGCACCTCGCCGTCCCGCAGCGCCCGCATACCGTCGACGATCTGGTGGACGATCTCCGCGGTGGACAGATTCCGGTCCAGCCCCGCCTGCCCCGTCGCACAGAAGGGGCAGTTCATCCCGCACCCCGCCTGCGAGCTGATGCACATGGTCACCCGGTCCGGGTAGCGCATCAGCACCGACTCGACGAGCGTCCCGTCGAACAGCCGCCACAGCGTCTTGCGGGTGGTCCCCTGGTCGGTCGACAGATGCCGTACGACGGTCATCAGCTCCGGGAACAGCGCTTCCTGAAGCTTGCCGCGCGATCCGGCCGGGATGTCGGTCCACTGCTCCGGGTCGTGCGCGTACCGCGCGAAGTAGTGCTGCGAGAGCTGCTTGGCACGGAACGGCTTCTCACCGATCTCGGCCACGGCATCCTTGCGCTGGGCGGGCGTGAGGTCGGCGAGATGCCGCGGCGGCTTCTTGGCTCCGCGGGGGGCGACGAAAGTGAGTTCTCCGGGCTTAGGCATGGCTCTATCAGTGTCGCAGACGGATGGGCGTGACCTGGGGTCGTCGGGTAGGACCTCTGTCACTGCTGGTTGCCGCTGGTCAGTGTTGAGCGGCCTTGGACGGCCCAGGGACGGCCCAGGAGCTCGCGGCCAGCCCACGGTCTGACCAGCGGGCCACCCCTGCAGAACCGCTACTCGACCGAGTCCCGGCCTTTCCCGTGCGGACGACCTCAGCGTTGGGCGTAGCACACAGCTACCTCTCCCCGAAGATGCGGGTGCCGGTGATCATCTAAGCGATACAGCGAACGTGAAAGCCGCCAAGCCGAGCAGGGCCATGACGCAGTACCGGAATGTATTGATGGCAGATCTGAGATGTCGATGCCGTTGAGAGTGCTGCAAGATGTCCGTCCAAAGCTCTGCCGTGGCATGGCCTAGCATTGAATCCAAGGTGAGATCTCTGACCTTTCTGGAGAAGTCGCTATGACCATCTACCGATTTGAGCGTGTCTCCCCAGTTAAATAGGAATCTGGAAGGTATCTCAGTAGAGTGCAGAACGCGCGTTGTCTTCCGTGCCGCGATGGCATTGATGGAACTCCAGAGACTTCGAAGGATGAGCGAAAGCGTCAATACGGCCAGCACGCAAAACACGGCCTCTATCCAGAACAGGCGCGAATCTCTGGCGGTTTGGAGATGATAATTCACCAGAATCAGCGAGCCGCTCGCTAGGATCGCATTTGCGCTCAGCATTACTGAAGCCCGGACCGAAGTAGAGCTGCGCAGTCGGTCGTATCTGTCGATATGCCATTTCGCCATATCCAGCAGGTCCGAGCTCGATACCAGATCATCTAAGTTTTGTGACGGTATCGACGACTCTGTGACACTCTTGCCGGTTTGCTGGCGCTTAGTACGAGATGCTTCAGCCATAAGTTCTCCCTTCGCCACCCAGCGGGTGTGACCTCAGGTTCTCAACTCCGGTGCGGGCATTCCGCTTTTAAGTCGATTAGCCTAGGGGGCAGAAGCGATGCAGGGGGATCTTCAAGGAAAAGCGAGCGTGTCGTTCGAGCGCAAAGAGAGGTAAAATGGCGCGAATCTTCATCAACTACCGCAAAAAGGGAGGCGCTTACGCTGCCGCCTTACTTGACGAGCTACTGTCCAGCCACTTCGGGGAACATGAAGTCTTTCGCGCAGCTAGGTCCATAGCTCCCGGGTCAGACTATTCTGATTCGATACTTGAGTGTGTCGCCGCCTGCGAAGTGCTACTCGTCATCGTGGATGAGGATTGGGCAACTGGATTCATTCCCGAGACGAAAGGGGATTGGGTTTCGAGAGAGATCGAGGAAGCGTTCAAGAACGAAAAGATTGTGATTCCGGTACTCCTCTCGGGGGCTGAGCGCCTAGACGAGACGATCCTCCCTGAGGTTGTGGCACGCGTGGCGCGTCTCCAGTATTTGAGGTTTGACTACCGCAACATTCGTCAAGACATCAGGTTTATGTCTGAACAGCTCGTCAAACTTTGCCCCGAATTGAAGGTAGTTTGAGTTGCTGTGGCTCAACCGGCCGATTGACATAGCACCCTGCTCAGCCCACCACTTTGCAACGGCTAACACAGTGAGGTGGATCGGCGTTGATGGCCGTTTCTGGAGCTGGAGTTGAGCGTTCGGTCCGGTGTGGGGACATCGCCGTGGATCGTGTCGGATGAACTGTGGGATCGCCTGGAGCCGCTGCTGCCGCAGCGCGATCGGCGCTTCCGGTACCCGGGCCGCAAGGCCTTACCGGACCGGGAGGTGCTGTGCGGGATCCTGTATGTGCTCCATACCGGCATCCAGTGGGAGTACCTCTCGAAGGAGCTGGGCTTCGGCTCGGGCATGACCTGCTGGCGACGCTTGCGGGACTGGAACGAGGCTGGCGTCTGGCAACGACTGCACGAGGTCCTGCTGGCCGAACTGAACGCAGCCTCTCGGCTGGACTGGTCCCGCTGCGTGGTCGACTCCTCCCACGTCAGGCCCTAAAAGGGGGAGCCACACGGGCCCCTCGCCGGTCGACCGAGGCCGGGCCGGCTCGAAGCACCACCTGAACACCGACGGGCACGGCACCCCGCTCGCCGTCCTGCTGACCGGTGGCAACCGCAACGACGTCACCCAGCTCCTGCCCCTGCTCGACGCGATCCCGCCCGTCCGCGGCCGTATCGGACGGCCCCGCCGCAAACCCGACTCGCTCTTCGCCGACCGCGGCTACGACCACGACATCTACCGCGAGCAGGTCCGCGACCGCGGCATCGTGCCGGCCATCGCCCGCCGCGGAACACGACACGGCACAGGACTGGGCACCTACCAGTGGGTAATCGAGCGGAGTTTCGCGTGGCTGCACGGCTTCCGGCGCCTGAGGATCCGCTGGGAACGCCGAGCCGACATCCACGAAGCGTTCCTCAAACTCGCCTGCTGCCTGATCACCCACCGACAACTCAGCTCATTGTGTTAGCCGTTGTTAGCCCCAGCTCCCATCCCGTCCGCCGCCGACCCACACGAATGTGGAGCGGGCGGTGGTCCATGGCGTCCAGGTGGAGCGCGCCACTGTACGAACGACCTGGACGCCATGGGCCGCGGCTGCTCGGCTCTGCCTGGGCCGATGGTGGACGGGATGGGAGCGTCCCCACGCTCACCACGATGTGCCCGCAGTCGGGAACGGCGCCCCCTCCATCTCGGTGCCGGCCGATCCCCCGCCGGAGGCATCATCTTGTGCCCGCGGATAACGTCCCGCCCTTCCCCGCATGCACGCAGCGCGCCGCCGGGCGCGGCCAGCCGGGGCGCAGACAGCAGGCAGGCCGCGCCGCAGAGGCGGCGCGTGCCCGCGCCGTGCGCGGGCCTTGATGAAGTAAGGGAAAGTCTTGCCGCGCTCTGATCACAGAGCGAACGGCTCGTAGGCCAGGGCTCGGTCCACGACTTTCTGAGCCGTCAGCTGCTGATCGAAGTCCCAGAAGACGTAGTCACTGATGTGCGGGCAGCCGAGGCCGCGTTTCAGTGCTGCGATGAGCTGGTCGGCTTCCGTCTCGTCGGCGTAGTCGGCGTCCATGAGCCGTTGCACCAGCAGGATGCCTTCCTCTCGGCTCATGGTCCGTGGCGTCGTCATGCCGCCTCGCTGACAGGCTTCTGCCCGTGTTCGAGGTAGACCGGGGCAGCTTCGTTCCGAGCCTGTGTGGCTGCGAGGATGCGTCGTGCCAGGCGCGGGATCGTACGCTCGGTGATCTGTTCCGGAGACACGAACGCGAAGCTCTTCAACTCCTCCGGCTGCAAGGTGATCGCAGCCAGGTCGTTCTGGGTGAGCTGACCGCCGTCGAACAGGTACAGCACCTTGTCGCCCTCGGCCTCGCTGGGAGCCCAGTCGACCGCGAGCAGGCGCCCGATGGGCGGGGTGATCCCCAGCTCCTCCTGGACCTCGCGGATGGCGGCGTGCAGCGGGGACTCGCCGGCCTCGACGTACCCGCCGGGGATCTCCCAGTAGTCCTTGTAGGAGGGCTCCACCATGAGGATCCGCCCGGCGGCATCAAAGAAAAGCGCACCCGCTGCCATACGCGGGTGCGCCATCTTCGCTTCGTGTGCATTCGGCGCCATGCAGCTGAGGGTACTCAGGTCAGACCACCACTCCCCCAGCGCTACCAGCCGATGGTGGACGTAGGCGCCGGATGCGGGTTCCGTTAGGGAGAGATCGTGGGACTGGCTGAGGATGCGTTCGACTTCGAGGGCGACCTCATCCGGGTGGTCCGGTAGGTCAGGGGCAAGGGCGCTTACAGGACGCCCGGGGTGGCGTGTTCCAGGCGTTCCTTGAGGAGGTGCTCGTTGTGCGGGAGTTCCTTGCGAACCTGGGGCCGTACGACGAGAGGCAGCAGGACCTTGCCTATGCCGTGGCCCTCGAAGTCGAGGTCCATGGTGACCCGGGTGCTGCCGTCGGGCAGTGCGGTGACCTCGCCGTGGACCTGGCCGCGGATGTGTCCGTCGATGCCCCGGGCGGTCCAGGAGTGCGGCGGCTCGAACTCGGTGCACTCCATGGTCATCGGCATGTCCCGGCCGCCGACGTGCCGGGTGACGCGGAAGCGGGAGCCGACGCCGAAGGGACCGTCGTCCAGTTCCTCGACGGAGACCGCGCTCTCCTGCCACTCCGGCAGGTGGACGGGGTCACTGACATACGCCCAGACATCACCGGGCGACCGCTCGATGTCGATCTCTTCGTGGAAGGCGGACATGGCGCCCTCCTTCGGTGCGGGAGAGGGTCTGTCTACGTGCAGAATCGTCCCACTTGGATGGGTTTGGGGCCATATGGGACGGGCCCCCGCCTTGCGTGCAAACACGCGGGGCGGGGGCCCGGGAGCCGTACGACGCCGTCGCTCACCCGGAGCCGACGAACGCGACCATCAGCAGCCAGACCACCGGCGCCGTGGGCAGCAGGGAGTCGAGGCGGTCCATGATGCCGCCGTGCCCGGGGAGCAGGGTGCCCATGTCCTTGATGCCCAGGTCCCGCTTGATCATGGATTCGCCGAGGTCGCCCAGCGTGGCGCTGGCCGCGACCGCGAGGCCCAGCAGCAGCCCCTGCCACCAGCTGCCGCCGTCGATCAGGAACTGCATGCACAGCGCCCCCGCGACCATCGCGAACAGCACCGCGCCGACCAGGCCCTCGCGGGTCTTGCCGGGGCTGATGCGCGGAGCGAGCTTGTGCTTGCCGAAACGCCAGCCGACGGCGTAGGCACCGGTGTCGCTGACCACGGTCAGCAGCAGGAAGGTGAGGACGCGCCAGGGGCCGTCCTCGGCGGTCAGCATCATCGCGACGAACGTGGCCAGGAACGGCACGTAGAACGCCGCGAAGACACCGGCCGTGACGTCCCTGAGGTACCCCTCGGGAGGTTCCGTCATCCGCCAGACCAGGGCCGCGAGCGCCGTCAGGGCCATGGCGACCCACGCGCCCTCGGCACCGCGCACATACCCGGCGACCACCATCGCCGCGCCGCCGACGGCGAGCGGCACCAGCGGCGCCCTGATGCCCTTGCGCTCCTGGAGCCTGCTCGTCAGCTCCCACAGGCCGACGACCACGGCGACCGCGACCACCCCGACGAACACGGCCTTCTTGATGAACAGCGAGGCGATGATCACCACACCGAGCCCGACGCCGACTCCTATGGCCGCGCTCAGATCACGGCCCGCGCTCTTCTTCTGCGGCGCGGGGGCCGGCTGCGGGGCGTCGGACATGGGCTCCGGATTCTGGTTCTCGGCCGGGATCTCCCCGGACAGGGGGCCGCTCGGCCGAGCGGCACCCCGGTGATCGTCCTGGTCTCCGCCGTACGCGGGGCCGTCGGGCACGATGGGCATGGGGCGAGTCTGCTGCGCCTGAGGCGCATCGTACGCGGGACCCGCCGGGGCGGCCCCGCGGACAGGCGGGACGGGCTGGGCGGGCCCACCGTCGGTGGCTCCCCAGTACCCGGCCTGCCCCGCGGAGTACCCGGCCTGCCCCGCGGGTGGCGGCGCTCCCCAGGAAGAGTCGCTCATCAGACTTCGAGCAGCTCCGCTTCCTTGTGCTTCAGAAGCTCGTCCACCTGGGCGACGTACTTCGCCGTGGTGTCGTCCAGCTCCTTCTCCGCACGACGCCCGTCGTCCTCGCCGACCTCGCCGTCCTTGACGAGCTTGTCGATGGCGTCCTTGGCCTTGCGGCGCACGGAACGGATCGAGACCTTGGCGTCCTCGGCCTTGCCCTTGGCGACCTTGATGTAGTCGCGGCGGCGCTCCTCGGTCAGCTCGGGGAACACCACCCGGATGATGTTGCCGTCGTTGCTGGGGTTGACGCCCAGGTCGGAGTCGCGGATCGCCTGCTCGATGTTGCGCAGCGCGCTCTTGTCGAACGGGGTGACGACCGCCATGCGCGGCTCCGGCACGGAGAACGAGGCCAGCTGGTTGATCGGCGTCGGGGCACCGTAGTAGTCGGCCACGATCTTGTTGAACATCGCCGGGTGCGCACGGCCGGTGCGGATCGCGGCGAAGTCCTCCTTGGCGACCACGACGGCCTTCTCCATCTTCTCCTCGGCCTCGAGGAGGGTCTCTTCGATCACCACTTGCTCCTGCGTGTCTTGAGTAAGGCCCGGCTGCGGTTCCTTGAGTCGGTCGGCGGCCGGCTGCGTCGCGTCTTCTTCCTGCACGGTTCCCCACCGGCAGGACATTGTCCATCCCCCGGCCGGGGCCCGGCCCCTGCGGGGCCGTACATCACCGGCCGGACGGATACCGGGTCAGTCCCGGTTGCCCTGGTCGCCGACCAGCGTGCCGATCTTCTCACCCTTGACGGCCCGAGCGATATTGCCCTCGGCGAGCAGCTCGAAGACGAGGATCGGAAGCTTGTTGTCGCGGCAGAGCGTGATGGCGGTGGCGTCGGCGACCTTCAGGTCGCGGGTGATGACCTCGCCGTAGCCGAGCGCGTCGAATTTGACGGCGTCCGGGTTGGTCTTGGGGTCGGAGTCGTACACCCCGTCCACGCCGTTCTTGCCCATGAGCAGCGCCTCGGCGTCGATCTCCAGGGCGCGCTGGGCGGCGGTGGTGTCGGTGGAGAAGTACGGCATGCCCATACCGGCGCCGAAGATGACCACGCGGCCCTTCTCCAGGTGGCGCACGGCGCGCAGCGGGATGTACGGCTCGGCGACCTGGCCCATGGTGATGGCGGTCTGCACCCGGCTGTCGATGCCCTCCTTCTCCAGGAAGTCCTGGAGGGCGAGGCAGTTCATCACGGTGCCGAGCATGCCCATGTAGTCGGAGCGGGCGCGGTCCATGCCGCGCTGCTGGAGTTCGGCGCCGCGGAAGAAGTTGCCGCCGCCGATGACGACCGCGATCTGCGCGCCGTCCCGGACGACGGCCGCGATCTCGCGGGCGATCTTGTGCACCACGTCGGGGTCCACGCCCAGGCCGCCGCCACCGGAGAAGGCCTCTCCGGACAGCTTCAGCAGGTACCGGCCGCGCACTTTGCCGTCGTCGCTCTTCTGGGCCTTGGTGGTCATGGGAGATCCCGCCTCTTTCACGTGTTGCACATACGAAGAAGGCCATTGCCGATGGGGTCGCTTTTCGCTCCCATGCGCGGCAATGGCCTCCTCGTCAGATCTGCTGCCGTCCGCCACGTGCCCGGGTATGGCGGTGTGCGCGGACGACTGCTGTCGACCCTACCGAGAATTCCCCTCGGGTCGCGCGTCGATCGCGGTACGGACTCAGATGCCGACCTTGATGCGCGAGAAGCGCTTCAGGGTGACACCGGCCTCGTCCAGCACCTTCTGGACCGACTTCTTGTTGTCCAGCGCGTACGGCTGGCCCAGCAGCGTGGCGTCCTTGAAGAAGCCGTTGAGGCGACCCTCGACGATCTTCGGGAGCGCGGCCTCGGGCTTGCCCTCGGCGCGGGTGGTCTCCTCGGCGATGCGACGCTCGGACTCGACGACCTCGGCCGGGACGTCCTCCTTGGAGAGGTACTTCGGCGCGAAGGCGGCGATGTGCTGGGCGATGCCCTTGGCGACCTCGGCGTTCGGCTTGTCCAGCTCGACCAGGACACCGATCTGCGGGGGCAGGTCGGGCATGGTGCGGTGCATGTACGCGAGCACGAAGCCGTCGGCGAACTGCGCGAAGCGGTCCAGGACGATCTTCTCGCCGAGGTTGGCGTTGGCCTCGTCCACGAACGCCTGGACGGTCTTGCCGGGCTCGATCTCGGAGGCGAGCAGGGCCTCGATGTCGGCCGGGGAGGTCGCGGCGACGTGCTCCGCGATCTTGTTGGCGACGGCCTGGAACTTGTCACCCTTGGCGACGAAGTCCGTCTCGCACTTCAGCTCGACGATGACGCCGGAGGAGTTGTCGTCGGCGATGATGGAGACCACGGCGCCGTTCTCGGCGGAGCGGCCCTCGCGCTTGGCGACGCCCTTCTGGCCCTTGATGCGCAGCGCCTCGACGGCCTTCTCGACGTTGCCCTCGGCCTCGTCCAGCGCCTTCTTGCAGTCCATCATGCCGGCGCCGGTCAGCTCACGGAGCTTCTTGACGTCGGCGGCGGTGTAGTTCGCCATGAGTCTGTGAGTCTTTCTCGAAGTCTGGAAGATCTTCAGATCAGCACGGTCCAGCACGGTGTCGCTCCACATGTGAACGCGGCGCGCATACGTCGTGCTGACCTACGGGTGAACAGCGGGGGCGGACTTCACCGCGCCGGAGGCGCTGTCAGTACCGCCCCCGCCGTCGACGCCTGTGTCAGGCCTGCTCGGCCTCGGCGGCGGGAGCCTCGGCGGGGGCCTCGGCCGGCGCCTCGGCAGCGGCCTCGGCCGGCTGCTCCGCCTCGTCGGCCTTCTTCTCGCCCTCGAGCAGGTCGCGCTCCCACTCGGCGAGCGGCTCGCCCGCGGCCTTCTCGCCCTTGTCGCCGGTGGCGACGCCGGAGCGGGCGATGAGGCCCTCGGCGACGGCGTCGGCGATCACGCGGGTGAGCAGGGTGACGGAACGGATCGCGTCGTCGTTGCCCGGGATCTTGTAGTCGACCTCGTCCGGGTCACAGTTGGTGTCGAGGATCGCGACGACCGGGATGTTGAGCTTCCGGGCCTCGCCGACGGCGATGTGCTCCTTCTTGGTGTCCACGATCCAGACGGCGCTCGGCACCTTCTGCATCTCGCGGATACCACCGAGGGTCTTCTCGAGCTTGGCCTTCTCGCGCGAGAGGACCAGCAGCTCCTTCTTCGTCAGACCGGAGGACGCGACGTCCTCGAAGTCGATCTGCTCGAGCTCCTTGAGGCGCTGCAGACGCTTGTAGACGGTCGAGAAGTTGGTGAGCATGCCGCCCAGCCAGCGCTGGTTGACGTAGGGCATGCCGACGCGGGTGGCCTGCTCGGCGATGGCCTCCTGCGCCTGCTTCTTGGTGCCGACGAACATGACCGTGCCGCCGTGGGCGACGGTCTCCTTGACGAACTCGTAGGCGCGGTCGATGTACGACAGCGACTGGAGCAGGTCGATGATGTAGATGCCGTTGCGCTCGGTGAAGATGAAGCGCTTCATCTTCGGGTTCCAGCGACGGGTCTGGTGACCGAAGTGGACGCCGCTCTCCAGCAGCTCCCGCATCGTGACGACGGCCATGGCCGTTTCTCCTTGGTTTCTCGGTTGTGCCGCGTCCGCCGGACGGCGGTCGCGCCTGACGCCCGCGATGCGCCGTTGCCACAGAGGACCGAGGGGCGCTGACACAGATCGTTGACCGATCGGTGTCGGGGCGTGCGAAGTCGACCCGGTGACCCGGATCGCCAGAAGAAGTGTACGGGACCGGCGGGCCCGCGGGTGACGCCGCTGTCCACAACGGCGGGGTGGTCCACAGACTCCGGCCGTGATCACAGGCCTGCGGAAGGGTGGATCGCATGCGACGAGCGACGCGACACCTGACCGCGGGTACGGCCCTGCTGCTCCTGGTGCTGCCGGCCGCGCTGCCGGCGGCGGCCCTGACCGCCGTGGTCCGGGCGGGCCCCCCGCCGCCGGGCCCGCCGCCCGGCCCGCCGGTGCCGGCTGTCGCCCGGATCTGGCCGGTGGGGCCGCCGGGCGGCCGCCCGGCGGTGATCCGCGGCTGGGAGCCGCCTGCCACGGTCTACGGCCCCGGCCACCGCGGTGTGGATCTCGCCGCCCCTCCCGGCGCCCCGGTCCGCGCCGTCGCGCCGGGCCGGGTGTCCTTCGCCGGGCGGGTGGCGGGCAGGGGGGTGCTCACCCTGGAACTGGACGGGACGGACCTGCGGACGACGTACGAGCCGGTGATCCCGTCGGTCCGCGCGGGAGAGGAGGTGACACCGGGCGAGACCGTGGCGACGCTGGACCGCCCGACCCCGCACTGCGGCCCGCGCTCCTGCCTGCACTGGGGTCTGCTGCGGGACAGGACCTACCTGAACCCCCTGTCCCTGCTCCCCCCGTGGCTCCTGCCCCGAGGCCCGTCGAGACTGCTGCCGGTCCTGGGCGTACCGCAGGCCCCGTAGCCCCGGCCCCGCAGCAGGGGCAACCCCGGAGACGAGGCCCCGCAACACTGGACACCCCACGCCCCAGCTCCCGCCCGACGCCGGTCGCCTACCCGTCCCGGGCGCGGCGCAGGCACTGTGGAGGCGGCCGGGAGCCGGGGCCAGAGGGGGTCAGCCTCGTACGCCCCGCAGCGCCATGGCCACCGCGGCCTCCGTCACCTGGGCGGGCTCCTCGGCCGCGCCCAGCTCGATCCGCCGCACGGCGGCATCCACCACGCCCTGCACCAGCATCGCCGCCAGCCGGGGCTGACCGTGCCCCATCTCGCCGAGCGCCTCGACGATCATCGCGACCAGCCCGCCGTGGGCCGCCCGGATCTTCTCCCGCGCCCCGGCGTCCAGCTCGCTCGCCGAGATGGCGACGACCGCCCGGTGCCGCCGGTCCCCGACCAGCGCCAGCTGCTGCCGCACATACGCCTCGACCTTGGCCTCGGGCGTCCCGGCCCGCTCCATGGCCGCCTCGACCTCGGCCGCCCACAGCGGGAAGTCGACCTCGCACAGCTCCTCGACCACGGCCGCCCGCGACCGGAAGTACTCGTACACCGACGACCGCGCCAGCCCGGTGCGCTCGGCCAGTGCGGGGAAGGTCAGCGCCTCCGTCCCGCCCTCGGACAGCAGGGACCGAGCCGCGTCCAGCAGGGCGGCTCGCTGCATCGACCGGTGCTCGGCCACGGAGGCCGCTCGAATCCTTGGCACGGCAACACTTTACGGACGAGCCCCGCCGAACGGGAGCGACTCAGCGCCCGAAGCTCGCCAGCTTGGCCCGCAGCTGGAGCACCGACTTGGTGTGGATCTGGCTGACCCGGCTCTCGGTGACCCCGAGCACATTGCCGATCTCGGCGAGGGTGAGCCCCTCGTAGTAGTACAGCGTCACCACGGTCTTCTCCCGCTCGGGCAGGGTGTTGATGGCCCGCGCGAGAAACCGGCGCAGCTCCCGGTCCTCGGCCACCTCCACCGGGTTGTCCGCGGCGGTGTCCTCCAGCGTGTCCATGAGGCTGAGCCGGTCCCCGCCCTCGCCGCCGACGTGCAGCAGCTCCTCCAGGGCGACCACGTTGGCCAGCGACAACTGGCTGAACACCGCGTGCAGTTCGTCGACCTCCATGCCCAGCTCGGCGGCGACCTCGCACTCGCTCGGGGTGCGCCGCAGCCGGGCTTCGAGGGTCGCGTAGGCCCGCTCGACGTTGCGCGCCTTCTGCCGCACCGA
Organism: Streptomyces sp. NPDC031418; assembly: GCF_055581605.1. Classification (NCBI taxonomy): domain Bacteria; kingdom Bacillati; phylum Actinomycetota; class Actinomycetes; order Kitasatosporales; family Streptomycetaceae; genus Streptomyces; species Streptomyces sp. NPDC031418. The sequence continues at coordinate 354,462 of NZ_JBVIJC010000001.1, read as the reverse complement.
CCGGGGGATCCAGTCCAGCGCCCGCAGCTCGTCGATCATCGCGCCGCGGATCCGGGTGATCGCGTACGTCTCGAACTTGATCTCCCGGTCGATGTCGAACTTCTCGATGGCGTCGATCAGCCCGAACACCCCCGAGGAGACGAAGTCGGCCTGCTCCACATTGGGCGGCAGCCCGACGCTGACCCGGCCCGCGACGTATTTCACGAGCGGCGAGTAGTGCAGGATCAGCTGCTCCCGCAGCCGGTCGTCCCCCGTCGCCTTGTACGACCGCCACAGCTCGTCGAGCGTCGAGGGAGCGGGCGGCCGCACGCTGCCACCCTCGCGGGCGGCTGGGGGGAGCGCCGCCCGGTCGGACCCGGAGGTGTGCTGGGGCATTCGTCGCCTTGTGCCGTTCTGCCGTGAAGTGCTGTGAACTGCCGCGAAGTGCTGCGGTGTGGGAGGGGCTGGGATGTCGTGTCGTACGGTGCGGTGCCGTGGGTCGAAGTGGGCTGCCTGGGTGACCTGCCGGTCTGGTGTGGAGTTGGCGCGTTCTGCGCCGCCGCCTTTGTGAGCGTAGCGTGACTGAGGAGTCGCGGTGTGCGAACAGCGAGGCTCCACCCGCGCACGGGGCGCTCACGGGGGCTCCGCGAGCGCGGCACGCGCCTCGCTCGGTGTGACCGGCGCGGACCCCAACTCCGGGAAACCCCAAGGGCGTCGGGGGTTCCCCCGGACGGCCGAACACCCTCGGTCAGCGACTTTCGTGGGCGGCCCGGACGGACATCACCGCCTGGCGTGTCAACTTCCAGCCGTCGCCATGTCGTTCGACGTACCCCAGTGCTCGGAGTTCGTACAGCCGGGCGATCGTGTCGTCCGGCGTGGTGCGGGCACCGAGCGCGATCTCCGCGGCGGGGGCCGGCCGGTCGCCCGGCAGGGCGGCGAGGACGCTCCGGGCGGCCGGTTCCAGCAGGTCACGGGGGAGCACCGGGCCCCGCCGGGCCGGGGCCAGCTCTCCGATATCGCCCACGAGTTCGACCACTTCCGCGGCGTCGGTGACGAGGGTGGCCTCACCGCGCAGCAGTTCGTGCACCCCGGCGGAGAGTGCGCTGGTGACCGGGCCGGGCACGCCCATGGTGAATCTGCCGAGCCGCTGTGCGGCCCGCGCGGTGGCCAGGGAGCCGCTGCGGCAGGCCGCCTCCACGACGACGGTGCCTCTGGTGAGGGCCGCGATCACCCGGTTGCGCAGGATGAACCGGCTCGGTGTCGGGTGGTCGCCCGGGGGCAACTCGCCGATCACCAGCCCCTGTTCCCCGATGCGGTCGATGAGCGCGGTGTGGCCGCGGGGGTAGGGCCGGTCGACGCCGCTGGCCAGGACGGCGACGGTGGCGCCGCCGACGGCGAGGGCACCGCGGTGGGCGGCGCCGTCGATCCCGTAGGCGCCGCCCGACACCACCACCCAGCCCCGCTCGGCGAGGCCCGCGGCGAGGCCGGCGGCGGTGTGGCTGCCGTACTCGGTGCAGGCGCGGGCGCCCACCACCGCGACCGAGCGCAGCGCCCATAACCGCAGGCTGGGGCGGCCCCGCACCCAGAGACCGAGGGGCCGGGCGTCGCCGAGGTCGTCGAGCTGCCCGGGCCACTCGGTGTCCCCCGGGCGCAGGAACCGTGCCCCCGCCCGCCGGGCCTGGGCGAGATCCCGCTCGGGCTCGGCCCGCCGGGCCCGCGCGACCAGCCCCTCCCACCGCACGGCGCTCACCCCGGGCAACGGCTCGCCGTCCCCGCGCAGCCGCCGCACCACCTCCCCGACCCCGAACTCCCGCACCCACCGCCCGCCGGCCTCGTCCCCCGGCTCGATCACCCGCCCGAGGAAGACCCGCCCGAGCAGTTCGGCGTCGGGGCCGTCCTCTCCGGTCATGTCAGCGCCCCGATGGCCATCGGCACGCCCCGGGGGACTCCGGTGCGCAGTTGCAGGGCGAGGGCGACGTCGGCCGCGTCCGGGCGGTCGTGTCCGACGAGGTCGGCGACGGTCCAGGCGACGCGCAGCACCCGGTCGATGCCGCGCGCGGTGAGCACGCCCCGCTCCAGGTTGCGCTCGGCCTCGTCCATGGCGCCGGCCACGGCGTGATAGCGGCTGCGCAGCTCCCGGCCGGGCACTTCGCTGTTCCTGCGCCAGGGGGTTCCGGCGAGCCGGGCCGCGGTCCGCTCCCGGGCCTGCCGCACCCGGTCGGCCACGGTGGCGGTGGTCTCGCCCCGGGCGCCCGGTGCGGTGAGCTGGGCCCGGCTGACCGGATCGACCTCGACGCGCAGGTCCACCCGGTCCAGCAGCGGCCCGGAGAGCCGGGCCTGGTAGCGGCGGATGGCCGACGGCGGGCACTCGCACAGGGAGTCGCGCACGGAGAAGCGGCCACAGGGGCAGGGGTTGGCCGCCAGCACCATCAGGAAGCGTGCCGGGAACCGGACGACACCGGCGCTGCGTGCGATGACCACATGGCCGGACTCCAGGGGCTGGCGCAGGGCGTCCAGGGTCTGGCTGTGGAACTCGGGTGCCTCGTCCAGAAAGAGCACCCCGCGATGGGCGAGGGACACCGCTCCGGGGCGCGGGATGCCGGGGCCGCCGCCGACGAGGGACTGCATGGTCGCCGAGTGGTGCGGGGCGCAGTAGGGGGCGATGTCGATGAGCGGCTTGCCCGGCGGCAGCAGCCCGGCCACCGAGTGCACGGCCGTCACCTCCAGCGACTCCTCCCTGGTGAGCCGGGGAAGCACGGCGGGAAGCCGTTCGGCGAGCATGGTCTTGCCCGCGCCGGGCGGCCCTTCCAGGAACAGATGGTGTCCCCCGGCGGCGGCCACCTCCACGGCCGTGCGGGCCGATGTCTGGCCCACCACGTCCGCGAGGTCGTGGTCGTGTTCGTGCTGGGTGGCGCCGATGCTGTGCATGCCGGTGGCGGCGCTCGTACCCGGTACGCGCAGACCGGCCAGGAGCGGGTCCGGGCGGCCCTGCTGGTCCGGTTCCTCCTCGGGGACGGGTTCGTCGGCCAGGACCGCGATGAGCTGGCGCAGGCTGCGCACGCCCAGCACCGAGACACCGGGGACCAGCGAGGCCTCCGCCGCGGCGCATTCCGGCACGACCACCTGTTCGTACCCGGCGTCGGCCGCGGCCAGCACCGCGGGCAGGATCCCACGCACCGGGCGGACCCGGCCGTCCAGCCCCAGCTCTCCGATCATGACGATGTCGGCGAGGACCCGGGGATCGATCCGCTCGGCGGCTCCGAGCACGGCGCAGGCCACGGCCAGGTCGAAGCCGGAGCCGGCCTTGGGCACCGATGCCGGGCTGAGTCCCACGGTGAGCTTCTTCTGCGGCCATTCGCCGCCCGAGTTCACCACCGCCGCCCGGACCCGGTCCCTGCTCTCCGTCAGGCTCTTGTCCGGGAGGCCCACCAGGGTGAAGGCCGCGACGCCGGGTTCGAGGTCGGCCTGGACCTCGACGACCACGCCTTCCACGCCCACCAGGGCTACCGAGCACGTACGGGCGAATCCCATTCAGGCCACCCCCCGGGCGTGCTCGACACTCGGGGCGCCCCGGCGGGGCAGGAGCACGCCGACCAGGTCGATGCGGACGCCTCCGGGCGGAGCCCCTCCGTGGGCCTGGATCCAGTGCTGGGCCAGGCCGAGCAGCCGGCCCGCCTTCTGCGGGGTGACGGCGGCCATCGGATGCTGGAAGGCGCCGTCCCTGCGGGTCTTCACCTCGCAGACGACCAGGACATCGCCGTCCAGCGCGACGATGTCGATCTCTCCGGAACGACCGCAGCGCCAGTTGCGCTCCAGGATCCTCATCCCGGCCTCGGTCAGCCGCCGGGCGGCCAGATCCTCGCCGTACCTGCCGAGTCCACTGCGTGCCTTGCTCATGTCGGCACCACCTCCGGCGCCAACGATCACGCAGCCGGACCCAAGATGTTGATCTTGGTGGACGGCCCGGCGATTGTGGATAACCCCGTCACCCGCCGGAGCCCGTCACCTGCCCGAGTCCGTCAGCCGCCGGAGTCCGTCAGCCGCGGGTCACCTCACCCGCCGGGCAACTCGAGGTCGCTCTTGTTCAGCTCCTCGATGTTCACGTCCTTGAACGTCAGGACCCGGACCTGCTTCACGAAGCGAGCCGGCCGGTACATGTCCCAGACCCAGGCGTCGGCCATGGACACCTCGAAGAAGACCTCACCCTGGACGGAGTGCACCTGCATCTCGTAGTCGTTGGTGAGATAGAAGCGCCGCTCGGTCTCGATCACGTATTTGAACAGACCGACGACATCGCGGTACTCCCGGTAGAGCTTCAGCTCCATCTCGGTCTCGTACTTCTCGAGGTCCTCGGCGCTCATGGCATGTTCCCCTTCAGCCGTGCGATCCCACCATTGTGCGCCAGCCGCGCGAGCCCTCAGACGATTTCCGGATCGAGGGTCACGGGACCGGCCGGGGGACCTTCGTCGAGCAGCGTGCGCAGCAGCTCGGCGAGTCTGGTCGGATACACCGTCTCATGCGCCCGGGCCAGTTCCTGACACGTCCACCACCGCGCTCCGGCCACGCTGCGCCGCTCCAGCTCCGTCAGCTCCGTCGCCCCGGTCACCGTCTGCGCCGTACGGGCCAGGTAGTACCACTCGTCCTGGTCCCAGCGGCGGCCAGCGAACGGGAAGGAGCAGCGGCGCTGCCACAGCACGGGTCCCAGCTCGACGTCCGTGATGCCGGTCTCCTCGGCGAGCTCCCGGCGGGCGGCCTCCTCCCGCGTCTCGGCGCCCTCCAGACCGCCCCCGGGGGTGAACCACCAGTCGTCGGCGGGGTCGTCGGGCTCATGGCCGTGCAGCAGCAGGATGCGGTCCTCGGGATCGAGCAGGACCACCCGGGCCACCTTCCGCGGCTCAGCGGGCACCGGCCGCCTCCGGGTGGGCGGGAGTGCGCCGGGAGCGGCCGAAGAGCTTGGCGATCGGGCCGTACGCACCCCCGGCCAGGACCAGGACCGCACCGGCGACGATCAGCAGCTCGATGGTGCGCAGCGGGCCGGGCTGTGAGAGGGTGCCGAGCGCCGTGAAACCGGTGGGCCGCTTGAGCATGCCCTTCCAGGGCCATACGACGGCGTCCACGCGGGCGGTCACGGCGTCCCGGGCAACCGTGCCCTTGGCCGCGTCGGTGAGGTGGGCGGTGGAGTCCAGGGAGCCCTGGCGTTCGTCGCCGAGCAGGAAGAGCCGGCCCGCGGGGACGGTGACCGTCGGGAAGTTCTTGATCTCGGCGAGGGAGCCCTCGGGCAGATAGGGCTCGTCGATCTGCTTGCCGTTGACGGTCAGCTTTCCGTCGGTGCAGCAGGAGACGGTGTCCCCGCCGACGGCCACGACCCGCTTGACCACCTTGGCGTTGGTCACCCAGCTCTTGTCCTCGAAGACGACCACGTCCCCGCGCTTGACGTCGGCGCCGTCGACGCGCTGGGCCAGCACCCGGTCACCGGCGTCGATCGTGGGCGTCATGGAGCTGGTGGGCACGGTGTACGGCCGGTAGGTGACCGCCGCCCAGCCGAAGCCGCCGAGGAACAGGACGAGGCCGAGGGCCACGACCAGCCCGGACAGCCGCTGCCCCAGCCGGCTGCCGCCGGGCCCTGCCGTGCCTGTGCCGCCGCTGCGCGGGGCCGTACGCGTCGTGCTCTCGCCACCCATGGACCGGGACCCTACCCGGCGGTACTGAGCCTTGCCCACCCCCGGCGGAAAAGCCGGAGCCGCCCCGGCCGGGGCGGCTCCGGATGCTGTCGGACAGGTCCCCGCCGCAGCGTGTGGCGTCAGCGCACTCCTGCGGCGGCGTCCGGCGTCAGACGCGCTCCTCCTGCGACCGGCTCCTGCGACGGCGCCACACCGCCACCGGCACGACCGCCGCGACGGCCAGGCCCTCCGGAGCCACCGTCAGGGAGGCCGCCGCCGAGGACTGCCGGTCCAGGCCGGGCTGGTCGAAGGTGTCCGGAATCGGCAGGGTGCCCCAGCGGTTGACCGGCCAGGCCTTGACGATCGCGCGGCCCACGACCTTGCCGACGGGGACCATGCCGTGGTTCCGGTCGGACTGGTTGTAGCGGGAGTCACGGGAGTTCTGGCGGTGGTCGCCCATCACCCAGATGTAGCCCTTGGGCACCTTCACCTTGAACTGGCCGCCCTGGTCGTCCACGCTGCACGGCGTGTTGCCGGGGTACACATACGGCTCGTTCAGCGCCTTGCCGTTGACCAGCAGCGGGCCGGAGCCCTTGCACTGGATGGTGTCGCCGCCGACCCCGATCACCCGCTTGATCAGGTCCTTCTCCTCCGCCGACGGCATCAGGCCGATCCAGCTGAGCACCTTCTGCACCGCGTTGGGGTTCGGTGTCGGCTCGCCCGCCAGCCAGTTGTCCGGGTCGTGGAAGACGACGACCTCGCCGCGCTCGGGCTCGGAGCCGAACCACGGGGTGAGCTTGTCGACCAGGACCCGGTCACCCTCCTGGAGGGTGTTCTGCATCGAGTCGGAGGGGATCGAGAACGCCTGCACCAGGAAGGTCTTGATCAGCAGCGCCAGGACCAGCGCGATACCGATCAGGATCGGCAGCTCCTTCCAGAAGGAGCGGGGCTTCCTGGGCCGGGGCGCGGTGTCTTCCGCGTCGGATCCGGAACCGGAGCCGGAGCCCGCGTCCTGGGTGCGGGGCGGCTGCTCGTCCCCGGGGGTGCCGTCGTCCGCTGCCATGTCATTCCCGGAGGTCATGGCGCCGTCCGGTGCGGGGGCGTTCGCTTCCACGGGGTGCCCGCGGTGCTCCTCGCCGTCGTGTCCCGACCGTGCGCCAACCGCCACATCCCCCACGCCAACTCCTTACTCTGTGCCGCCGCCCGCACCACATACGACGCAGGCCCACCACTCCCATAACGAGCGGGAGTTCCGCAGGGGTCGGGAGTTGGGTCATTCCGTTCGGATTCTCGGAAGCAACCCTATGCGACAGCCGGGAGGCCGCGGCCGCACCGGAGCGGGAGTCGCCGACGCTTGCGAAGGTTTTAGGTTCGTCCAGGCTCGTCCAGTGACCGATCGGCCAGCCGATGACCATGGCACGGCCCACCACGGAGTCCAGGGAGACCGTGCCGCCGTACGGGGTGTTCTGGTGGGCGCGGGAGTCCGCGGAGTCGTCGCGGTGGTCGCCCATCACCCACAGCCGGCCCGGGGGCACGGTGATGTCGAAGGGGGTGGCGGCGGGGGACGTGCCCGGGTAGAGGTAGTCGGCCTCGCTGAGCGGGACGCCGTTGACCGTCACCCGGCCCTGCGCGTCACAGCACTTCACATGATCGCCACCGACGCCGATGACCCGTTTGATCAGGTCTTTCTCATTGTCGGACGGAAGCAGGCCGATGAAGGAGAGGCCCTCCTTGAGCTGCTTGAGGACGACCGGGTCGGACGTCTTCCGGGTCTGTTCGTCCGCCAGCCAGCCGCCCGGGTCGTGGAAGACGACGACGTCCCCGCGCTGCGGCTCGGAGCCGAACCACGGGGTGAACTTGTCGACCAGGACCCGGTCGCCGATCCGGATCGTCTGCTCCATCGAGCCGGACGGGATCACGAACGCCTGGACCAGGAAGGTCTTCAGGACCAGCGCTATCAGCACGGCGACGCCGACCAGGAGCGGGATCTCCCGGACGGCCGAACGCCGCCGCTTGCGCTTGACCTTGCGCTGGAGTTTGCGGCGCTCCGCGCGCGTGCGGCCGCCACCGGGCGCGGAGGTGCGCCGGACCCCGGTGGGCAGCAGGTCGTCCGCGGGGGTCTCGGGCACCCCGCGCGGTTTGCCGCGGTTACCCATGGGCGCCCTCCGCCGCGATCGCGGGCACGCGCGCGTAGGCGGACGGCCGGCTCAGGTGGGTCATATGGGCGTACGGCCAGAGGATCCAGTCGGCGCGGCCGATGACGTCACCGACGGGGATCATGCCGCCGCCGGGTGAGCCCAGGTGGTCCCGGGAGTCGCTGGAGTCGCTGCGGTGGTCGCCGAGGACGAAGAGGGTGCCGGCGGGCACCCGGATGTCGAAGGCCACCTCGGAGGGGCGGTCCCCGGGATAGAGGAACGCCGTCTCGTCGACCGCCCGGCCGTTCACCTCGATCCTCCCCTTCTTGTCGCAGCAGACCACATGGTCTCCCCCCACACCGACCACGCGCTTGATGTAGTCGGCGTCCCCGAAATACCCCGTGCCGTCGAACACAACCACGTCACCGCGGCGCGGCCGGGCACCGAAACGGTACGCCAACTTGTTTACGAGAACGCGGTCCCCGATCCTCAATCCCTGTTCCATCGATCCGCTCGGGATCTGGAACGGTTGCACCACGAAGGCGTTGAGGGCGAGCAGGAACACCAGGCAGACGAGAAGGGTGAGGGTGATCCGGCCGCCCGGCAGCCAGTCGGCGAGCCGCGCCACCAACGCGAAACGCGACCGTCCCTCCGGCCCCGGGGACTCCGGGTGGGAGGAGCGGTCGCGTTCGGTCGGCTGTGCTTCGGTGTCCATCGGGGCGAGATGCTATCCCGCCCCGCTGTGACGCCGTGGCGCCGGCTCGCTCGCCTGCGGCTCGCGAGCAGCGGAGAGTGCTCAGCTCTCGCGCTTCTCCTTGATCTTCGCGGCCTTGCCGCGCAGCTCACGGAGGTAGTACAGCTTGGCGCGGCGCACGTCACCACGGGTGACCAGCTCGATCTTCTCGACGATCGGGGTGTGCACCGGGAAGGTGCGCTCGACGCCGACGGAGAACGAGACCTTGCGGACCGTGAAGGTCTCGCGGACACCGGAGCCCTGGCGACGGATCACAACGCCCTTGAACTGCTGCACACGGGAGCGGTTGCCCTCGATGACGCGGACGTGGACGTTGACGGTGTCACCCGGGCGGAAGGCCGGGATGTCGCTGCGCAGCGACGCGGCGTCGACGGTGTCGAGCAGGTGAGACATTTGGTCTGCTTTCTTCGCTGATGCCACAGGTCATCAACGGAAACTAGTGGTTCCAAGAAGGACTGTCGTGCGGGTCGGGGCGGACGTCGTGTCCCCCTGTGGCAGGGGCGCACACCGGACGGACGCACAACAGCGGTCTATTCTTCCACGCCCCCGGCCCGGCGCCAAAATCGGCCGTGCGGGTGACCCTCCGGGTCCGGTTCCCAGCCCAGGATCGACAGCATCTCCCGGTCCTTCTTGTCGAAGGCCTTGGGGTCGCAGGCCTCGATCAGGTCGGGGCGGTGCAGTGTCGTACGCCGCAGGGCCTCGTCCCGGCGCCAGCGGGCGATCTTGCCGTGGTGGCCGCTGAGCAGCACGTCCGGGATGTCCCGGCCGCGCCACACCGGCGGCTTGGTGTAGACGGGGCCTTCCAGCAGGTTGGCCATGGCGCCGGGCGCGAAGGAGTCGTCACGGTGGGACTCGGCGTTGCCGAGGACACCGGGCAGCAGCCGGGCCACGGCCTCGGTGATGACCAGGACGGCCGCCTCGCCACCGGCGAGGACGTAGTCGCCGATGGAGACCTCGTGGACGGGCATCCGGGTGGCGTACTCGTCCATGACCCGGCGGTCGATGCCCTCGTAGCGGGCCGGCGTGAAGATCAGCCAGGGCCGCTCGGAGAGTTCGACGGCGAGTTCCTGGGTGAACGGGCGGCCGCTGGGGGTGGGCACGATCAGCGCGGGCGCCTGGGCGCCGCTCTCGTAGCCGTCGGCGAGGACGGTGTCCAGGGCGTCGCCCCAGGGCTCGGTCTTCATGACCATGCCGGGGCCACCGCCGTACGGCGTGTCGTCCACCGTGTTGTGCCGGTCGTACGTCCACGCGCGCAGGTCGTGCACCTGGACGTCGAGCTGCCCACGCGCGCGGGCCTTGCCGACCAGGGAGACGTTCAGCGGCTCCAGGTACTCCGGGAAGATCGTGACGACGTCGAGCCTCATGCGCCGTCCTCCGTCGGCTCTTCCCGGGACGAGGCGATCTCGGCGCGGTCGTCGATCAGACCCGGCGGAGGCGCGATGACGGCCCGCTGCTCCTCCAGGTCGATCTCGGTGACGATCTCCTCCACGAAGGGGATCAGCACCTCGCTGCCGTCGGCGCGCTCCACGATGAACAGGTCCTGGGAGGGCAGATGCGAGATCTCGGTGATCCGGCCGACCTCGGTCCCGTCCTCGGTGACCACGTCGAGGTCGATGAGCTGGTGGTCGTAGTACTCGTCCTCGCCCTCGGGCAGCTCTTCCGGGTCGATCTCGGCGATGAGCAGGGTGTTGCGCAGGGCCTCGGCCGCGTTGCGGTCGGTGACGCCCTCGAAGCGCAGGAGGAGCCGGCCGCTGTGCACGCGGCCCGTCTCGATGGTGAGGGGGCCGGCGGAGGCCGGGTCGGTGGCCAGGACGGCGCCCGGCGCGAGCCGCAGCTCGGGCTCGTCGGTGCGTACCTCCACGGTGACTTCGCCCTTGATGCCGTGGGCGCGGCCGATCCGTGCGACTACCAGCTGCACTGTGCTTGATCTCCTGTCGGAACGACGAGAGCCGGAAGGCTCATACGACTGCGGGCCGGGGACGGCCCAATGGACCGGTCCCCGGCCCGAGCCGGTTGCGATGAAGCGTCAGCGGACGTGGTCCACGTCGACGAGGTCGACGCGGACACCGCGGCCGCCGATGGCGCCCACGACGGTACGCAGAGCGCGCGCGGTACGGCCGTTGCGGCCGATCACCTTGCCGAGGTCGTCCGGGTGGACCCGGACCTCGAGCACGCGTCCGCGGCGCAGGTTGCGCGAGGCGACCTGCACATCGTCAGGGTTGTCGACGATGCCCTTCACGAGGTGCTCAAGCGCCTCTTCGAGCATGGTGCTCAGGCCTCGGTCGACTCGGACTCGGCAGCCGCCTCGTCCTTCTTCTCAGCCTTCTTCTTCTGGGTGATCGCCTCACCCTTGCCCTCGTCGTCACCGCCGAGCGCCTCGAACGACGGACGGGCCGGCTTCGGCTCGGCGACGAGCAGCGGCGCGGGAGCCGGCTCGCCCTTGAACTTCTGCCAGTCGCCGGTCTTCTTCAGGATGGCGAGGACGGGCTCGGTCGGCTGCGCGCCGACACCCAGCCAGTACGCCACACGATCGGCGTCCACCTCGATGACCGACGGGTTGTAGGTCGGGTGGTACTTGCCGATCTCCTCGATGGCCCGGCCGTCACGGCGGGTACGGGAGTCGGCGACGACGATGCGGTAGTGAGGCGAACGGATCTTGCCCAGACGCTTCAGCTTGATCTTGACTGCCACGGGAGTGGGTTCTCCTGGAATTGACGTGGTTGGGCACGGCGAGCTGCCGCGTGGGGTTGCGGTACCCGAATGCCCGATGGACGCGTCAGCCGGAGGAGAGAGGGGTCCTATGCGACTGTCGAGTACAGCTAGCCATTGTGCCACACCCGGCGGGTCGCTCCCGGCCGCGGGGTGTGCCGGGCATGCTTGACCGGCACCCGGCGTGGAGGTGAGGTCACGTCGGGTGCACTGCCCCCGTGCCGTGCGACTGCGGTCCGGGCCGTCACCGGCACCCACGAGATGCCGGTACCGCGGCCCGGGTCACGCCGCTCCCACGACCTCCGGGATCCTGAAGGGCTTGCCGCAGCCGCCGCAGACGATGGGGGCCTGGGCCAGCACCGAGGGGACCACGCGGACATTGCGGCCGCAGTCGCAGACCGCCTTGACCCGGACCCCGCCGCCGGAGGAGCCGTGCCGGGCGGCCGGACCGCGGAAGGTGCGGGAGGTGTCGGACGAGGTGGCCACGGTGTGCGCCTTCAGGGCGCGCTGGAGGCGCTCCATCGTCGGGCGGTAGCGCCGCTTCGCCTCGGGGTTGAGCGTGACCAGGGAGAAGCCGCTGCTCGGATGCGGTTCCTCGGGATGGTCCAGGCCCAGCTCCTCGGCGATGGCCAGGAATCGGCGGTTGTGGTAGCGGCCGGCCCGGGAGGTGTCGCGGATCCCACGGGCGGCGGCGATGCCATGGACTGCCTCATGGAGCAGTCGCTCGAAGGAGAGCTCGTGCCCGCACGCGGACGACGACTCTCCGATCAGGGACTCTGGCGCGGCGAGGTCAGGCAGCTCGGGGTGGTACCGCTGGATGTCGGCCCACGCCTGCGCCAGCTCTGCGGCGAGAACAGGGGGTGTCTGTGTCGTGCTCACGTAATGACAACGAGCGGGGGTGCCGCTGTGTTCCTATTCCGGGGCATCCCAAATAATTTGCACGTACCCGTCAGTTGGCACTGATGCGTCCGGACGAGGGCGGGTGCGCCGATCCACGGAGAAGCCGCACAGCTCCTACCAAGCCGGTGCGTAGGCCGCGCTACGACGCATCCCGTAATGCCGGATGTCGCCCGGGCCGACGGATGCGCAAGAGGCGATTCGGCCGCTCTCCGCGCGGGCCTCGTCCTGGTCAGCGTCCGTGACGGTCGTGACGTTACCGCGCACCCCCGCACCCCCCCTGCGCCGCCCCTTCCCTACCCGGAGCGGACACCGTACGGCCGTCCGTATTGCCGGGACATGAAATCTCGCCACACCGGCCACCGGCCACCAAGCCGAGCCCTACGACCCCTGGACGGGGCCGCGAGCCCGCAGTTACCTGGCATACGTGGAAAGTGCGCGCGCACGGTACGGGGGCCACGCGACCGGGCACAACGGCGAACTGTCGGCGGATTGGGGCGCTTACCTATGACACCTACGCTCGTGCGGCAGCATCAGGCGCACGCGGACTCCACCCCCCGCGTCGACCGGTACGCACGCGCGCGTGACTGGTCCGAGATACAGGAGCGCATGCTGGTCCCGCTCTACGAAGCCGTGTACCAGCGACTGGAAGTGGGCCCCGCCACCCGGCTGCTGGGCCTGCGCTGCGGCTCCGGGCTGGCGCTGCTGCTGGCCGCGTCCAGAGGCGCCACCGCCGTCACCGGCGCCGACCCCTCCCCCGAGCGCCTCGCCCTCGCACGCGAACGCCTGCTGCCCGAGGGACCGCGCGACCCGCGCGGCACACGCGCGCGTACGGCCGTACGCCTGCTCCAGGACCCCGCCGGGGACCCGGCCGACCCGGAGCCGGCCCGGTACACCCTGGTGACGGTCTTCGAACCGATCGGCTGCCGCGCGGGCGACACCGAAGGCCTCGGCGGCCTGCTGGCCGAGGCACTGCCGGCGGCCGCACCCGGAGCCGCCGTGGTGCTGGCCGGCTGGGGACCGCCGGAGCGGTGCGCCACCTCCTCGGTGCTGCGGGTGGCCGGAAAGCTGGCCGATCCGCTGCGCGGCGCGGACAGCTGGCGGCCCGCCCGCCGGGACGACCTGGAGGAGGTCGCCCAGCGGGCCGGGCTGCGGCCCGACGGCTCGGGACGGGTGGCCTGCCCGTTCGGGTACGCCGATGCGGACAGCGCCGTACGCGGACTGCTGTCGACCGGACTGTTCGACGCGGCGATCGCGGCCACCGACGCCAAGCAGGTGGACAAGGAGCTGACGGAGGCCCTGCATCCCTACCGGCGCCCGGACGGGACCGTATGGATGGACAACGTCTTCCGCTACGTCATCGCCCGCGTGCCCTGACCCCTCACGCCCCCTCGGCCCCTTCCCCGTCCTTGGTCAGCCGGGTGATCCCGGCGATCCGGTACGCCTCCGCCTCCTCCAGCGTCTCGTTCTCCAGCAACGCCTGCGCGAGGGCGTCCAGCTGCCCACGGTGCTCACGGAGCTTGCGACAGGCCTCCTCGTAGCACTCGTCCACGATCCGCCGCATCTCGGCGTCGATGACATCGAGAGTCTGCGGAGCGGCGGCGAGCCCATAGGCCTGCTGGGCGTCGTTGGGCAGCGCCGAGAGCCGGCCCACCTCCTCGCTCATCCCCCAGCGCGACACCATCCCGCGCGCGATGCCGGTGACCTGCTCCAGGTCACTCTCCGAACCCGTCGTGATCACGTCGTACACCACGTGCTCGGCGGCCATCCCGCCGAGCGCGCCGATGATCCGGCCGCGCAGGTACTCCTCGGTGTACGCGTACTTGTCCGCGTCCGGCGTCGACAGGGTGACACCGAGCGCCCGGCCGCGCGGCACGATGGTGATCTTGCGAACCGGGTCGGCACCCGGCTGGAGCATGCCCAGCAACGCATGCCCGCTCTCGTGGTACGCGGTCCGCCGGCGCTCCTCCTCGGGCATCACCAGCGACCGCTCCGCCCCCAGCTGGATCTTCTCCAGCGCCTCCGACAGGTCGGCCTGGGTCACCGCCCGCTGCCTGCGCTTCACCGCGAGCAGCGCGGCCTCGTTGGCGAGGTTGGCCAGTTCCGCACCGGTCATCCCCGGCGTCGTCCGGGCGACCCGGGCGAGGTCGACGCCCTCGGCGAGCGGAATGTCCCGGGTGTGGATCTCCAGGATGGCCTCACGGCCGCCGCGGTCGGGCGGAGCGACCTGGACGATCCGGTCGAACCGGCCGGGCCGGGTCAGGGCCGGGTCCAGGACGTCCGCACGGTTGGTCGCCGCGATGACGACCACGCCCTCCGAACCGGAGAAGCCGTCCATCTCGGTGAGGATCTGGTTCAGCGTCTGCTCACGCTCGTCGTGCCCGCCCATCGACGCGCCACCGCCACGGGCCCGGCCGATGGTGTCGATCTCGTCGATGAAGATGATCGACGGGGCCAGCTTGCGGGCCTCGGCGAACAGCTCCCGCACCCGGGAGGCACCCACACCGACGATCATCTCGATGAACTCCGAGGCGGAAGCGGAGAAGAACGGCACCCCCGCCTCACCGGCGACCGCCCGCGCCAGCAGCGTCTTGCCCGTCCCCGGCGGACCCGCGAGCAGCACACCGCGCGGCATCTTCGCACCCATCCGACGGTAGGCGTCCGGGTTCTTCAGAAAGTCCACGACGTCGTTCAGCTCGCCCGCGACCTCGTCGATACCGGCCACATCGGCGAAGGTGGTGCGCTTCTTGCCGGGCTCCAGCTCGACCGGCCTCGGCGGCGCCTTGCGCCCCAGCATGCCGCCCGCACCACCGAGCCCCGCGCTCATCCGCCGCGCAATGAAGATCCACAAGGCGACGATGACCAGCATCGGCGCCAGCGAGATCAGCAGATTGGCCAGGAAACTCCGGTGCTGCACAACCGGCTGCGCCGTGACGATGACGCCGTGCTTGGTCAGACTGGCCCACAGGTCGTCGTGCGCGAACGACGGGCGCTCGGTGTCGAACTTGGTGTACGTGCCACCGCCGTCGGGCCGCTTCTGCTCCTTCTTGAGCTGGCCCTGGATGGAGTCGCCCTTGGCGTAGATCTTGGCGACATTGCCGTCGTTCACCTGCTTGGTGAACTCGGTGTACGAGATCGTCGGCTCGGTCGCCTGATCGAAGTACGACAGCACCACGTTGGCGATCAGAAACACCACCAGCGCGGTGAGCGCCAGCCGCCACCAGCCGCCGCGCATCCTCCGCCCGCCGGGCGACTGCGGCGGCGGCTCGTCGGGCGCACCCTCGGTACGCCAGGGCTGGTCGGGCGACGTGCGTGGCGGCGCGGGGTTGGTCATATGCGGACGTTACGACACCGACCAACCCCCGGCACGCGCAGCCGTGACCGCGGGGGAATCCCGCGGTCCCGGCTCAGCCCATGAACTTCTTGAACTCGTCCGGAAGCTCGAACTCCTGGCCGCCCTGCTGCGGCAGCCCGAAGGCGCCACCGCCCTGCGCGGCAGCCTCGCGGCGCTGGGCCTCCTCCAGCTCCTGCTGCCGGCGCTTCATCGGGTTGCCGGAGCGCTGCTTGCCCTTGGCCTTCTTCTGCTGCTTCTTCTGCCGGCCGGGGCCGCCGCCCATGCCCGGGATCCCCGGCATGCCCGGCATACCGCCCTGGGCCATCCGGGACATCATCTTGCGAGCGTCGAAGAACCGCTCGACCAGGTTCTTCACCGCGCTGACCTCGACACCGGAACCCTTGGCGATACGGGCGCGGCGGGAGCCGTTGATGATCGTCGGGTCCTGGCGCTCGGCCGGGGTCATCGACTTGATGATCGCGGCCGTGCGGTCGACGTCCCGCTCGTCGATGTTCTGGATCTGGTCCTTGATCTGCCCCATGCCGGGCAGCATCCCGAGCAGCTTGCTGATGCTGCCCATCTTCCTGACCTGCTCCATCTGGGCCAGGAAGTCGTCCAGGGTGAAGTCCTGGCCCTTCTTGGACGCCAGCTTCGAGGCCATCTTGGCGGCCTCTTCCTGGCTGAAGGTCTTCTCCGCCTGCTCGATCAGGGTGAGCAGGTCACCCATGTCGAGGATGCGGGAGGCCATCCGGTCCGGGTGGAAGGCGTCGAAGTCGTCCAGCTTCTCGCCGTTCGACGCGAACATGATCGGCTTGCCGGTGATCTGCCGGATCGACAGGGCGGCACCACCACGGGCGTCACCGTCGAGCTTGGAGAGGACCACACCGTCGAAGCCGACGCCGTCGCGGAAGGCCTCGGCGGTGTTGACCGCGTCCTGACCGATCATCGCGTCGACGACGAAAAGGATCTCGTCGGGGCCGACCGCGTCGCGGATGTCCGCGGCCTGCTGCATCATCTCCTGGTCGATGCCCAGGCGGCCGGCGGTGTCCACGATCACGATGTCGTGGACCTTGGACTTCGCGAAGTCGATCGAGTCCTTGGCGACCTTGACCGGGTCACCGACGCCGTTGCCCGGCTCGGGCGCGTAGACGGCGACACCGGCGCGCTCGGCGACGACGCTGAGCTGGTTCACGGCGTTGGGGCGCTGGAGGTCACAGGCGACCAGCAGCGGGGAGTGACCCTGCTCCTTGAGCCACCGGCCGAGCTTGCCCGCGAGGGTGGTCTTACCGGCACCCTGGAGACCCGCCAGCATGATCACGGTGGGGGGCTGCTTGGCGAAGCGGAGCCGGCGGGTCTCGCCGCCGAGGATGGTGACCAGCTCGTCGTTGACGATTTTCAGGACCTGCTGCGCGGGGTTCAGCGCACGCGAGACCTCGGCGCCGAGCGCACGCTCCTTGACGTTCTTGATGAACGTCCGGACGACCGGCAGGGCCACGTCGGCTTCGAGAAGCGCGATGCGGATCTCACGGGCCGTGGCGTCGATGTCCGCCTCGCTGAGGCGCCCCTTGCCGCGGAGGTTTTTGAATGTCGCGCTGAGGCGGTCGGAGAGGGTATCGAACACGGTGGCGTCGGTCCTCGGGGTCGGAGGTGGACAGGGCTGCCCTCCAGGGTATCTGGCCCGGCGGGGCAACAGTCCCCGCACGCCGGTTCCGGCGGGCGGGACACTCCCCACGGCCGCAAGGTCACCCCCGCAGCGTCTCCTCCAGCACCCGCGCCAGCGATCCCGCGTCGTCCGCCGGGAGCGGGTCCCCGACGCCGGTCGTGACGTAGAAGGCGTCCACGGCGTTGGCGCCCAGGGTCGACACGTGCATGCTCCGCACCCGCACGCCCGCCTTCTCCAGGGCCGTGCCGATCCGGTGCAGCAGGCCCGGCGCGTCCTGGGCCCGTACCTCGATCACCGTGGCGTGGTGGGAGGCCGCCGGGGCGACGGTCACCCGCGGTGGCGGGGCGATCCAGCCCCGGCGCCTCGGATAGGCCGCGTCGCGTTCGGCGAGCCGGCCGGCGATGTCCAGGCTGCCGTCCAGGGCGCGGACCAGGTCGGAGCGGAGCCGGGCGGCCTGGGGCAGGGAGCCGTACTCGGCGGCGACCCGCCAGTTGAGCAGGAGCACCGCGCCGTCGTCCACGTCGTCCGGCAGGCGCAGGGTGCGCAGTTCCGCCGTACGGACCGTGAGGCGGTGCACGGCGAGGACGCCGGCGACCGCGGGGAGCACGGCGGGCTGGTCGGGTACGGCGATGAGCAGCTCGACGCCAAGGGGTTCGCCGGAGCCGTCCTCGGCGGTGACCGGCTCGGGCTGCGCGCGCAGGGCGAGGACCGGGCCGCCGGTGCGGTGCGCCTCGATGGCGAGGCGCTCCTGTTCGGCGGTGGGCGCGGCGGGCTCGGGTTCGGCCGGGGCGTCGCCGGAGAGCACCGCGGAGACCCGTCGTACGAGGTCGGCGACGAGGGAGCCGCGCCAGGCGGACCAGGCGGCGGGGCCGGTGGCGAGGGCGTCCGACTCGGTGAGGGCGTGCAGCAGCTCCAGGGTGCTCTGGGTGCCGACCGCCTCGGCGACCGAGCGGACGGTGGCGGGGTCGTCCAGGTCGCGGCGGGTGGCCGTCTCGACCAGCAGGAGGTGGTGGCGGACGAGGGTGGCGAGGACGGAGACGTCGGCGCGGTCGAAGCCGATCCGCGTGGCGACGTCCTTGGCGATGATCTCGCCGGCCACCGAGTGGTCGCCGGGCCAGCCCTTGCCGATGTCGTGCAGCAGGGCGGCGACGAGCAGCAGGTCGGGGCGGCTGACGCGGCGGGTGAACGCGGAGGCGCGGACGGCGGTCTCGATCAGGTGCCGGTCGACGGTCCAGATGTGCACCGCGTTGCGCTGCGGGCGGCAGCGGACCCGCTCCCAGTCGGGGAGCAGCCCGGTGATCAGTCCCTCGGCCTCCAGCGCCTCCCAGACCGGGACGGTGGGGCGGCCGGAGCCGAGCAGGGTGACGAGTTGTTCGCGGGCCTCGGCGGGCCAGGGCGTGGGCAGGGGGCGGACGGTGGCGGCCATGCGCCGTACGGCGTGCAGGGAGAGCGGGAGTCCGGCCTGCGCGGCGGCGGCCGCGGCGCGCAACGGGAGTACGGGGTCGCGTTCGGGGCGCGCGGCGCGGGCGAGCACCACCTCGCCGTCCTGTTCCACCACGCCCTCGGCCAGGGGGGAGCGTTCCGCGACCGGTTTGCCGCCGCCGAGCATGGCGCGCAGCCGCGGGCGCACGGCGCGTGAACGCAGGACGCGCCCCACCTCGCGCCAGGTGACATCGCTGGCGTACGAGATGACCCGCGCCGCCTCGTACACCTGCCGCAGCAGCGTGTCGGCGTCGAGCAGGCCCAGCTCGGCCGCCACCTGATCCTGTTCCTGGAGGGACAGCCGGTCGGTGGCGCGACCCGTCGTCAGGTGCAGCGCGTCCCGGACGTCGAGCAGCCGGCGGCGGGCGTCGGCGAGGCCCTCGCGGGGGGCGTCGGCGAGCCAGGAGGCGGCGACGGCACGCAGCGCCGTGGCGTCGCGCAGTCCGCCGCGGGCCTCCTTGAGGTCGGGTTCCAGCAGGTACTGGAGTTCGCCCTGGCGCTCGGCGCGTTCGGCGCACAGCTGCTGGAGTTCGGGGAGGCGCCTGGGGGCCTGGTTGCGCCAGTCGGCGAGGACGGCGGTGCGCAGCTGGGAGGTCAGGCCGGCGTCTCCGGCGAGGTGGCGGGCGTCCAGGAGGCCGAGCTGGACCTTGAGGTCCTCCCCGGCGGTCCTGCGGGCCTCGGCGGGAGTGCGCACGGAGTGGTCGAGGGCGAGCCCGAGGTCCCAGACGGGGTACCAGAGCCGGTCGGCGAGGGCGGCGACGGCGCCCGGGTCGGAGCCGTCGTGCAGCAGCAGGAGGTCGAGGTCGCTGCGCGGGGACAGCTCGCCGCGGCCGTATCCGCCGACGGCGACCAGGGAGGCGCCCTGGACGTCCCGGGCGGCCGCGGTGAACAGCCCGGCGAGCCACTCGTCGGTCAGCTCGGCGAGGGCGGCACGGCGCGGCGGCCCGGACCGCGCCTCCTCGGTGAGGAGACGCAGCCGGGCCGCCGCGTAGCCGCTGGGCCCCGGGTCTTCCGCTTCCGTGCGCACTTCCGTACCCGTCACCCAGCGACTCCCGTCTTCACTGTTCTGTCGGAGCGACCGTCCGTCGGATCGACCGTCCTGGCGGAGCGACCGTCCTGGCGGAGCGACCGTCGTGTCAGAGCGCGTCCGGGCCGCGCTCGCCGGTGCGGACCCGTACGGCCGTCTCGACCGGCAGGGACCACACCTTGCCGTCACCGATCTTGCCGGTGCGGGCGGCCTTGACGATGACCTCGACGAGCTGTTCGGCGTCGTCGTCCTCGGCCAGTACCTCTATGCGGATCTTGGGCACCAGGTCGACGGTGTACTCGGCACCGCGGTAGACCTCGGTGTGTCCCCGCTGTCGACCGTAACCGCTGGCCTCGGTGACCGTCAGCCCGTGGACGCCGAAGGCCTGAAGGGCCTCCTTGATCTCGTCCAGCCGGTGCGGCTTCACGACGGCGGTGATGAGCTTCATGCGTCCACCTTCTTGCTCTGCGCGGCGGCGGCCAGGGCCGGGGAGGAGACGGAGGAGCCGATGACACCGCCGCCGGCGCCGCTGAAGTCGTATGCGGTCTCGGCGTGCTCGGCCTGGTCGATGCCGGAGATCTCCTCGTCCTCGGTGACCCGCATGCCGATGGTCTTGTCGAGGAGGAAGGCGAGGACCGCGGAGACGACCAGCGAGTAGCCGAGGACCGCACCGACACCGGCGCACTGGATCCAGAACTGGTGCATGCCGCCGCCGTAGAAGAGGCCCTTGACCTGCGACTGGCCCTTGCCGGTGGCGAAGAGGCCGATCAGCAGGGAGCCGAGGATGCCGCCGACCATGTGGACGCCGACGACGTCGAGGGAGTCGTCGTAGCCGAACTTGAACTTCAGGCCCACGGCCGCGGCGCAGGCGACACCGGCGATGGCGCCGACGGCGATCGCGCCGAGCGGGGAGACGGCGCCGCCCGAGGGGGTGATGGCGACCAGGCCGGCGACCGCGCCGGAGGCGGCACCGAGGGTGGTGAACGCGCCGTGGCGGATCTTCTCGTAGGCGAGCCAGGCGAGCATGGCGGCGGCGGTGGCGACCTGCGTGTTGACGAACATCAGGGCGCCCACGCCGTCGTCGTTGCCGAGCCAGGAGCCGGCGTTGAAGCCGAACCAGCCGAACCAGAGCAGACCGGCGCCGAGCATGACCAGCGGGAGGCTGTGCGGACGCATCGGGTCCTTCTTGAAGCCGACGCGCTTGCCGATGACGAGGATGACGCCGAGGCCCGCCGCGCCCGCGTTGATGTGGACCGCCGTACCACCGGCGAAGTCGATCACGCCGAGCTTGTAGGCCCAGCCGTCGGCGCCCCAGACCCAGTGGGCGACCGGGACGTAGACGATCGTGAGCCACAGGGCGATGAAGAGCGACCAGGCGGAGAACTTGACGCGGTCCGCGAGGGCGCCGCTTATCAGGGCCGGGGTGATGATCGCGAACATCAGCTGGAAGACCATGAAGACGAAGATCGGGATGGTGTATCCGTCCCAGAGCTGCGTCAGGCCGATGTTGCTGAGGCCGAACCAGTCGGTGTTCCAGCCGATGAACCCGTTGTGCGTGCCGAAGGCGAGGGAGAAGCCGTAGAGCACCCAGAGGATGGTGACGATCCCCAGGCTGATGAAGCTCATCATCAGCATGTTCAGGGTGCTCTTGACCCGGACCATGCCTCCGTAGAAGAAGGCCAGGCCCGGCGTCATGAGCAGTACAAGGGCGGAACAGATGAGCATGAAGCCTGTGTTCGCGGACGACAGCTTGGGTGCGTCCGCCGCAAGCATGATGGCTGGTGCCATCGGCGTCTCCTCGTCGGTGTGTACGG
Organism: Streptomyces sp. NPDC031418; assembly: GCF_055581605.1. NCBI lineage: Bacteria > Bacillati > Actinomycetota > Actinomycetes > Kitasatosporales > Streptomycetaceae > Streptomyces > Streptomyces sp. NPDC031418. The sequence goes on along the minus strand of NZ_JBVIJC010000001.1, from coordinate 333,008 downwards.
CCCCGTGCGGGCGGTGCCTGTGCGGTCCGGTCAGTGAGGGGTGGGCCGGTTATGCGCCATGAGATTGGCGCAGCGCGGTTTCGGTGGGCGCCCCTCGCTGTTTCGCCGGGGTGACGAAGGCTGCGTGCGTGTTACGCGTCCATGAACTGCCTGATCTGTGCGGCGCCGATCGTTATCGTGGCGCAACCTTCCCCCGAGTGCGCTCGGGGAAGACAGGCCGGCCGCGGGCGGCCTCTCGATGACCTGGCATGGGGGAGCCGAGTCGGGCAGTTCGGGAGGACCGGCCGCGGCCGGGGCATGGGTGCTCGGGCCGGTCAGACGGCCTCTGCGTTCTCGGGGAGATCGACGGCGAGCTGTTCGGTGAGGTCGATGACGGCGGCGAGATCGCCGTGGTCGCGTACGGCCGTGTCGACCGTCTTTCGGATACGAGTGTTCACACGCTCGGAGCGGACCTTCTTGGCGATGTCCATGGCCTGGGAGGCGTAGGCGGTGCTCTGCTCGGGCTCGCGCTGGAGCAGGTGCACGGTGGCCATGCCGATCAGGTTGAGGGCGTACGACCGCTGGTGCTCCGTGTCCTTGGCGAACAGCTCCACGGCCCGCTTCATGAGCGGCTCGGCGAGGGAGGCGTAGGCGGGGCTGCGGCCGGCGACATAGGCGAGGTCGCGGAAGGAGTGGGAGTTCTCGCCGTACAGCTCGGCCTCGGAGAAGAAGCGGATCCAGTCGGGGTCCGGCTCGTCCCACTCGTCGGCCTCGGCGAAGGTGTCCTCGGCCATGCGGACCGCGCGCTTGGTCTTCCCGGGCTGGCCCATGTTGGCGTAGGCGCGGGCCTCCATCGCATACAGCATGGACTGGGTGCGCGGGCTCGCGCAGTCGCGGCTGCCGTACTGGGCGAGGTGGATCAGTTCCAGGGCGTCGTCGGGCCGGCCGAGGTGGATCATCTGGCGGCTCATGCTGGAGAGGATGTAGGAGCCGAGGGGCTTGTCGCCGGCCTCCTTGGCCGCGTGCAGGGCGAGGACGAAGTACTTCTGGGCGGTGGGCTGGAGTCCGACGTCGTACGACATCCAGCCGGCCAGTTCGGCCAGCTCGGCGGCGATCTTGAAGAGCTTGCGGGTGGTGGCCTCGGGCTGGGGTTCCTGGAGCAGGTCGGTGACCTCGTGCAGCTGGCCGACGACCGCCTTGCGGCGCAGTCCGCCGCCGCACTGGGCGTCCCACTGGCGGAACATCCGGGTGGTGGACTCCAGCAGGTCCAGCTCGGGCCTCGACAGCCGGCCGGGCCTGCGCGCGTCGAACGCGGCCTCGGGTTCGGTGGTGATCGGCACGGCGGGCGCGGGGACGAGCCAGCGCTGCATGGGCTCGATCAGGGTGGGGCCGGCGGACAGCGCGAGCGAGGTGCCGAGGAAGCCGCGGCGGGCGAGCATCAGGTCGCTGCGCGAGAACTCGCTGAGCAGCGCGACCGTCTGCGGGGCGGTCCAGGGCAGGTCGACGCCGGACGCGGAGGGTGACGGCCGGGCGGCGCGCAGGCCGAGGTCCTCGATGGAGACCACGCAGCCGAAGCGCTCGGAGAACAGCTCCGAGAGGATGCGCGGGATCGGCTCGCGCGGGTTCTCCCCGTCCAGCCAGCGGCGCACGCGCGAGGTGTCGGTGGAGATGTGGTTGGCGCCCAACTGGCGCGCCCGGCGGTTCACCTGCCGTGCCAGCTCGCCCTTGGACCAGCCGCTGCGCACGAACCACGAGCCGAGCAGCTCGTTGGGGCGCTTGTCAGCGTTCGTCCCGCTACCGCCGTTGCCGCCCACCGGAAGGCCCCCATCCCTGATTGCGATCCTCGGTCGCCCTGGAGGGAGACCGCCTCGCGCCAAGCCCTATCAGAATGCCCGTTGATACGGCTTCCCGTCTGCCGGTTCTCACCCTTCGAACGGGTTGACGAGTTGCCTCCGGCATACCCGCGCGGGCATGTGCCCCAGGGCTCGCACACTCACAGTAATCCTACGATCACCGGTGCAGCCACGGGGATCCGGGAAACGCCACCATTCGCCACCCCTTCGAATGAACTCACGATCGGCCGCTCGCGATTCACTTGACATAGGACGAACGGAAGTGGGCGGAGTGAAGCACGCAGGGGCGCGCAACGCCCGGTGCACCACTTTCCACGCTTCCAGGCGCCGCCCCAACTGCGCGGTCACGCGGGCTTGGCCTTCGGGCCGCACGGGAAGGCGCAGCCGTAGCGTTACGTTCCGCTTTCGTCTCGTTCCGTGTCGTAACCACCGGCGCGCTGGACCCGTTGGAGGGGGCATGGGCTTCACGATCGGCGGCATCCGCGAGATCCGCTCCGGCACGCGACGGCGCGGCCGCTCGTCGGAGTGCACCACCGTCGCCGAGTTCACCGGGCTGTGGGGCTGGGACGTGGTGCCGGGCGCGCGGGCCGCGGCGGGCGCCTGCTCGTGCGGCCGGGCCGACTGCCCGGCGCCGGGCGCGCATCCGCTGGACTTCGCGCCCCAGGTGCCGGCCGGGGCCACGCTGGACGAGGTGACCAAGGCCTGGTCGGACTTCCCGGGCGCCTCGGTGATGCTGCCGGTCGGCCAGGCCTTCGACGTCCTGGAGGTCTCCGAGGCCGCCGGCCGCCGCGCCCTGGCCCGGCTGGAGCGGATGGGTCTGCCGCTCGGTCCGGTGACCGCCACCCCGGAGGGCCGCGCCCACTTCTTCGTCGCCCCCGGCGCCGCCGCGGAACTCCCCCGGCTGCTCTACCGCATGGGCTGGGACGACCCCGGCGCCCTGGATCTGCGCGGCCTCGGCCCCGGTGCGTTCGTCACCGCGCCGCCGTCCGACCGGGGCGGTCTCGGCCCGGTGCGCTGGCTGCGCCCGCCCGCGCTGGACTCGGCGACCAGGCCCCCGGCGGCCCGGCTGCTGCTCGGCACGCTGGCGTATGTGGCACACCGCTCGCGGGCGCGGGCCTGACCGCCGCCGGAGAGGGCCTGACCGCCGCCGGAGAAAGCCGAAGCTCCCGTCCCCCACTGCACCTGGGGGGCGGGAGCTTCTCGCTGTGCGCCTGCGGCAGCCCTAGTCGCCGATCAGCGCGTCCACGAACGCCTCCGGCTCGAAGGGCGCCAGGTCGTCCGCGCCCTCGCCGAGACCGATCAGCTTGACCGGCACGCCCAGCTCGCGCTGGACCGCGACGACGATGCCGCCCTTGGCGGTGCCGTCGAGCTTGGTCAGCACGATGCCGGTGATGTCCACGACCTCGGCGAAGACCCGGGCCTGCACCAGGCCGTTCTGGCCGGTGGTGGCGTCGAGGACGAGCAGCACCTCGTCCAGCGGCGCGTGCTTCTCCACGACCCGCTTGACCTTGCCCAGCTCGTCCATGAGGCCGGTCTTGGTGTGCAGCCGGCCGGCGGTGTCGATGAGGACGACGTCGACCCCCATCTCCTTGCCTTCCTTGACCGCGTCGAAGGCGACGGAGGCGGGGTCGCCCGCCTCGGGGCCGCGCACGGTGTGGGCGCCGACGCGCTCGCCCCAGGTCTGGAGCTGGTCGGCGGCGGCGGCCCGGAAGGTGTCGGCGGCGCCGAGGACGACCGTGCGGCCGTCGGCGACGAGCACCCGGGCGAGCTTGCCGGTGGTGGTGGTCTTGCCGGTGCCGTTGACGCCGACGACCATCACGATGCCGGGCTTGCGATCCTCGGGCTCGGTCTTCACCGTGCGGTCGACATCGGTGCCGACCAGCTTGAGCAGTTCCTCGCGCAGCAGGCCGCGCAGTTCCTGCGGGGTGCGGGTGCCGAGCACCTTGACGCGCTCACGCAGCCGCTCGACCAGCTCCTGGGTGGGCTGCACACCGACGTCGGCGGTGAGCAGCGTGTCCTCGATCTCCTCCCAGGTGTCCTCGTCCAGGTGCTCGCGCGACAACAGCGTGAGCAGGCCCTTGCCGAGGGCGTTCTGGGAGCGGGACAGGCGGGCGCGGAGCCGGACCAGCCGGCCCGCGGTGGGCTCCGGGATCTCGAGTTCGGGAACCTCGACGGCGGCGGGGCCGGCGGGCGGCTCCTCGACGGCGACCGGCGCGGGGCCGCCCGGGAGATCAACCTCCTCGATCGTCCGGCGCGGTTCGTCGCGCGGCGTCTCGGCCTCGTCGCCGACGTGCGGCTCGGCCGGGGGCGCGGTGATGTCGGGCGTCTTCGGGGGCGGCGGGGGCAGCGGCTTCCGGCGCCGGCTGCCCACGATCAGCCCGCCGAGCGCGCCGAGCACGACCACGGCGATGACTACAGCAAGGATGACGGTTTCCATAACCCGACCAGTATCGGCTATGGGGTGCCGAGGGACCGGGTTTGTGGCTTCCTCCGAGAGACAAAGGCCACGTATGGCGAGGAGTGGGAGCAAAGTACGATGGTGGCGACTCGGTTGACGCGCGTAGAGTCCGGGTCGTCCCCTGTTCCCCCACGTCTGGCCCCTTTTTCATGAGCAAAACCGTCGAGACCGAAGGCGCTCTCGAAACCCGAGGCATCGAGCAGGTCCCGGATCACGAGCGCACCGGCAGGACCCGTGAGCTGTTCCCCACCTGGGTCGGCGCCAACATCAGCGTGCTGCTGCTGACCATGGGCGCGAGCCTGGTCGTCGCGTACCACCTGGACATCTGGCAGGCGCTCGTGGTGGCCGTGGCCGCGCCGGTGGTGTCGTACGGCCTGGTCGGGCTGATCGGCATCGCGGGCAAGCGGGGCGGCGCGCCCGGTATGGCGCTGTCGCGCGCGGTGTTCGGCCAGCGCGGCAATCTGCTGCCCGGTTCGCTGATCTGGGTCGCGCGCTGGGGCTGGGAGACGATCAACGCGGTCACCGGCGCCTACGCGATGCTCACCATCCTGGACATCCTGTTCGGTCTCAAGGCGAACAGCGTGCTGGACATGGTGATGCTGCTGGCGTTCGTCGTGGCGACCTTCGCGATCTCGGGTCTCGGCATCAACGCCGTGCAGAAGTGCAACAAGTACGCCACCTACCTCTTCGGCGTCTTCTCGGTGCTCGTGCTGGTCTACCTGGCGGCGAACACGGACTGGTCGAAGGTGACGCACCAGGGCGGGGGCTCCACCGCGGCGGTGATCACGGGCATCGGCATGATCGCGGCGGGCGGTGTCAGCTGGATCCCGACGGCCCCCGACTTCACCCGCTACCTGCCGCGTACGGCCTCCTCGAAGGCGATCGTCGGTACGGCGGTGGGCGGCGCCGGCATCGTCGTCCTGCCCATGGTGCTGATGGGTGCGGTGATGGCGGTGTCCACGCCGGACCTGGCCTCGGCGACCGACCCGGTCTCCTTCCTCGGCGAGATCCTGCCGACGTGGATCGCGGTGCCGTACCTCTTCATCGCGCTGATCGGCATGCTGCTGATCAACTCGATGTCCATGTACTCGGCGGGCTTCACCGCGCAGACCCTCGGCTTCAGGGTGCCGCGGCACTGGGCGGTCTCGGTGAACGCCGTGATCTCGCTGCTGTTCGGCGGGGTGCTGATGCTGGTGGCGACGAGCTTCATGGGGTCGTTCATCGCCTTCCTGTCGCTGCTGGCGGTCGCGTTCTCCGCGTGGGTCGGCGTGTTCGGCGCGGACATGCTGCGCCGCACCGAGTACGACGGCCGGGCCATGGCCGACACCACGCGTGCCAGCGCCTACTGGTACAAGGGCGGCTTCTCCCCCGCGGCCGTGGCCGCCTGGGCGATCGGTCTGCTGGCCGGTCTGATGTTCACCACCTCGGACTGGTTCACCGGCCCGCTCGCGGGCAACAACGTGATCGGCGAGTACGGCCTGGGCTGGGTCGCCACGATCGTCGTCTCCGGCCTGCTGTACCTGGCCCTGCCGAAGCCGGCGGTCCGCCCGGTCGAGGACGGTGCCGCGGAGCAGGCCGCCGAGCCGGCCGCGGAGCCCGTGACCGCCGACGCGTGACGGAACCTTCCGCGCCCCTGGCTATCTGACACCTCGTCAGCTAACGTCCCCCTCCTGCCGCAGCGCACCGGAGGGGGATTTGCCATGCCCGTCACGGTCGTCCGTTTCAACCTCGTCGCACCCGGCGCCGCCCCTGCCGCTCTCTCCGCCCGCTACCGGGCCGCCGTGGAGATGGCCGCGTACGCCGACGCGCACGGGATCGGCATGGTGCAGACCGAGGAGCACCATGGCGCGGAGGACAACTGGCTGCCGTCGCCGTTCGCCTTCGCGGGCGCGGTGTTCGGGGCGACGCGCCGGATCGCGGTGACGGTGTCGGCGGTGATCGGCCCGCTGCACGATCCGCTGCGGCTGGCCGAGGAGATCGCCGTACTGGACCTGCTGAGCGGCGGCCGGCTGGTGACGGTGGCCGGGATCGGCTACCGGCCCGAGGAGTACGCCCTGTTCGGCGTCGACTGGCGGCGCCGCGGCCGGCTCCAGGACGAGCTGCTGGAGACGCTGCTGAAGGCGTGGTCCGGCGAGGAGTTCGGCTATCGGGGCCGTACGGTACGGCTCACCCCGCGCCCGTGCACCGATCCGCACCCCCTGCTGCTGGTCGGCGGGTCCTCCCGGGCGGCGGCCCGGCGGGCGGCCCGGCTGGGGCTGCCGTTCTTCCCCAGCGCGCATCTGCCGGAGCTGGAGGCGTACTACAAGGAGCGGCTCGCCGAGTACGGCACCGAGGGCTGGGTGATGATGCCGGCCGCCGCGACCCCGCTGCTGCACCTCGCCGAGGATCCCGACCGGGCCTGGGCCGAGTACGGCGAACACTTCCTGCACGAGGCGCTGACGTACGCCTCCTGGCAGTCGGACGGGATCCGCTCGGCGGTCCGGTCGACCGCCACGACGGTGCCGGAGCTGCGCGCGGAGGGCGTGTACCGCATCCTCACCCCACAACAGTGCCTGGCAGCGGGCCTGGACACCCTGGTCCTGCACCCCCTGGCGGGCGGCATCCCCCTGGCCGAGGGCTGGCGCAGCCTCACGCTGTTCACGGAACGGGTACTGCCGGAGCTGGAACGGCAGGGGGGTCGGTGAGGACGGGGCCGGGGGGGCGGTGGTCCCCGGTGGCGCGACCGGGTGGCCGTGGTCTGAGGGCGCGGCTGGGTGGGCGTGGTCCTGGCGGCGGTCCTGGCGGCGCGGCTGGGTGGCCGTGGTCCTGGCGGCGCGGCCGGATGACGGGGGTCCAGGCGACGCGGCCGGATGGCGGGGGCCCTGACGGCGCGGCCGGATGGCGGGGGCCCTGACGGCGCGGCCGGATGGCGGGGGCCCTGACGGCGCGGCCGGATGGCGGGGGCCCGGGCGGTGCGGCCGGATGGCGGGGGCCCTGACGGCGCGGCCGGGTGGCGGGGGCCCGGGCGGTGCGGCCGGGTGGCCGTGGTCCTGGCGACGCGGCCGGATGGCGGGGTCCAGGCGGCGCGGCCGGATGCCGGGGGGCCGGGCGGTGCGGCCGGGTGGCCGTGGTCCTGGCGACGCGGCCGGATGGCGGGGGCCCTGACGGCGCGGCCGGGTGGGGGTGGTCTTGGCGGCGCGGCCGGGTGGCGGGGGCCCGGGCGGTGCGGCCGGGTGGCCGTGGTCCTGGCGGCGTGCCCGCCCGGCTGCGATCGGGTTCGGTGCCCGGTCCGGGACCGAGGTGTCCACAACCACCGGCGCCTTGGCTCTGCCGCCGGGAGGATGGCAGTGCTGGACACCCTCCGGCTGGCGGGCGGGATGCGTAGCCGACGGCTCGGTGAGGGCGCGGCCTAGCGGCGGGCGCTCCCCGTGGTGCCCAGCGCCGGCAGGCGTGCTGGTGCAGGGTTCGGGCTGTTCCCATCGCAGGGGCGGGAGCCCACGTCGCGGTCCAGATGGCGGCGGGTTCGGGTCGGGCCCAAGCGGGGGCCGGGGCGGGAGCAGGGCCCCTGGCGCCAAGCGGGCGGGCCCGGGGGCAGGGGGCCGGGGCGGCTGGGGGCCGGGCCCGAAGCGAGGTCAGGACCGCCGGAGGCCCGCGTGGCCGAGGCCGGGAGGCTGCCGTACGATGCCGCCGCCCCCGGTCCGGGCAGTGGCCGGAGCGGGGGCGGCGGAGGGTACGAGGAGAGGGGCAGCGGGGACTTGGCCCTTCTCCCCGAGTTCGAGGGGGCCGGATCAGCCCATCTCCTCCAGCGACTTGCCCTTCGTCTCCTTGACGAACTTCAGGACGAACGGGATGGAGAGGGCGGCGAAGACCGTGTAGATCACGTAGGTCGCGGAGAGGTTCCAGTCGGCCAGCGACGGGAAGCTCGCGGTGATGGCCCAGTTGGCGATCCACTGCGCGGCGGCGGCCACGCCCAGGGCGGCGGCGCGGATCCTGTTCGGGAACATCTCGCCGAGCATGACCCAGACGACCACACCCCAGGACAGGGCGAAGAAGAGGACGAACACGTGGGCGGCGATCAGCGCGGTCCAGCCCTGGGTGCTCGGCAGCTTGCCGTCGACCAGGTCGTAGCTGAAGGCCCAGGCCTCCAGCGCGAGGCCGACGGCCATGCCGATCGAGCCGATGAGCGCGAGCGGCTTGCGGCCGACGCGGTCCACGAAGATCATCGCGATCACGGTGCCGACGATGTTGATGATCGACGTCGTGAAGGAGTAGAAGAACGAGTCCGTCGGGTCGACACCGACCGACTGCCACAGCGTCGAGGAGTAGTAGAACGCGACGTTGATGCCGACGAACTGCTGGAAGACCGACAGGCCGATACCGATCCAGACGATCGGCTTGAAGAAGAAGCCGCCGCCGAGCAGGTCCTTGAAGGTCGACTTGTGCTCGCTCTTCATCGCGTGCTCGATCTCGGCGACGCGGGCGTCGAGGTCGATGCCGTTGCCCTCGACCTCGGCGAGGATCTCCTTGGCGCGCTCGCGCTTGCCGACGGAGAGCAGGAAGCGCGGGGACTCGGGGATCGCGAAGGACAGCATGCCGTAGAGGACGGCGGGGACGACCATCACGCCGAGCATGACCTGCCAGGCCTCCAGGCCCATCAGGTGGCCGCGCTGGTCACCGCCGGCGGCGTTGAGCAGGCCCCAGTTGACCAGCTGCGAGATGGCGATGCCGACGACGATCGCGGCCTGCTGGAAGGAGCCGAGACGGCCGCGGTAGGCGGGCGGGGCGACCTCGGCGATGTAGGCGGGGCCGATGACGGAGGCCATGCCGATGGCGAAGCCGCCGACGATCCGCCAGAGGGCGAGGTCCCACAGCGCGAACGGCAGTGCGGAGCCGACGGCGCTGATCGTGAACAGGACGGCGGCGATCTGCATACAGCGGATGCGGCCGATGCGGTCGGCGATGCGGCCGGCGGTCGCGGCGCCGATGGCGCAGCCGATCAGGGCGACGGCGATGACCTGGGCGAGGGCCGCGGAGCCGATGTCGTACTTCCCGCGGATGGCCTCGACGGCGCCGTTGATCACGGAGCTGTCGTAGCCGAAGAGGAAACCGCCCATGGCGGCCGCCGCCGCGATGAAGATGACGTGCCCGAGATGCTCGGGATGGGCCGTCCTGGCTCCTGACTGAGGTGCCTGCGCTGTGCTGGTCACGTGTATCTCCTCGGGCCACGGCAACGCTGCCGCGGGTGGGGGCGAGCCCTTCCAGGTGTGTGGATCTCTGGGTTCCAGTGGCGCATATGTTCACGCCGCTCACACCTGAAGGTAAAAGCAACGTTGCAGAGACTATGCCTTCAAGTTTCGAAGTCAATAGTTCAACGGCTGTGAGTTTTCAGATATGTCCGGTAGCTCTGTGTTCAAGAAGTGAACACAGAGTGAGCTGATCTTTGGATTGATCTTGAAAAGCGGCTAGCGGAGCCGCTGGGAGATGACCTTTGACACACCGTCACCCTGCATCGACACGCCGTAGAGCGCGTCGGCGACCTCCATCGTGCGCTTCTGGTGGGTGATCACGATCAGCTGCGAGGCCTCCTGGAGCTCCTGCATGATCCGGATCAGCCGCTGGAGATTGGTGTCGTCCAGCGCCGCCTCGACCTCGTCCATCACATAGAACGGGCTCGGCCGGGCCTTGAAGATCGACACCAGCAGCGCGACGGCCGTCAGCGAGCGCTCCCCACCGGACAGCAGCGACAGCCGCTTGACCTTCTTGCCCGGCGGCCGGGCCTCGACATCCACGCCCGTGGTGAGCATGTTGTCCGGGTCGGTGAGCACGAGCCGGCCCTCGCCGCCCGGGAAGAGCCGGCTGAAGACACCCTCGAACTCGCGGGCCGTGTCCCGGTAGGCCTCCGTGAAGACCTGCTCGACCCGCTCGTCGACCTCCTTCACCACCTGGAGCAGGTCCGCGCGGGTCTTCTTCAGGTCGGCCAGCTGCTCGCTGAGGAACTTGTGCCGCTCCTCCAGCGCCGCGAACTCCTCCAGCGCCAGCGGGTTGACCTTGCCCAGCTGCTGGTACGCCCGCTCGGCGGCCCGCAGCCGTTTCTCCTGCTCGGCGCGGACGAAGGGGCGCGGCTGGTTGCGAGGGTCCTCGGGGTCGTCGGGCAGCTGCTCGCCGTCGGCGGGGGGCGAGGGCGGCACAGGCTGGTGCGGGCCGTACTCGGCCACCAGTCCCGCCGGCTCGACACCCAGCTCCTCCAGCGCCTTGGTCTCCAGCTGCTCGATCCGCAGCCGCTTCTCGGCGCCGAGTACCTCACCGCGGTGCACCGAATCCGTCAACTTGTCGAGTTCCGCCTTGAGTTCGCGCCCGGCGGCGCGCGCGGCGGCCAGCTCCTGCTCGCGCCGGGCCTTGGCCGCCTCGGCGACGGCGCGCTCCTGCTCGGCACGGGTGAGGGACACCTCGACATGGGCGAGCAGCTGCCGGGCGCCGGAGGCGACGGCCTCCCCGACGGCCGCCTCGTGCCGCAGCCGGGCCCGGCGCTGCTCCGCACGCGCGCGTGCCTCGCGTTCCGCACGGGCGGCCCGGTCCAGCGAGTCGGCCCGCCCGGCCAGCCCCTTGACCCGCTCCTCGTGGGTACGGACCTGGAGCCGGGCCTCCATCTCGGTCTGCCGCGCGTTCGCCCCGTCGGCGGCCAGCCGGTCCCGCACGGAGGTGTCCGGCTCCTCCTCGACGGGCATCTCCTCGGCCACGGCCAGCCGTTCGGCCAGTTCCTCGGCCTCCATGACGGCCGCCTCCAGCGCCTCCTGCGCGCGTGCGGCGGCGGCCGTGGACCGCTCGGCCTCCCCGGCGGCCGCGCGCGCCTGTCCGGCGAGCCGGCCGAGCTGCTGGGCGACGGCCGACTTCTCCCGGTCGGCGGTACGGCGCCGCTCGCCGAGCTCCTCCACCAGGGCCGCGGCCTCGGCGCGCCGTTCGGCCGCCGTGCGCTGCTCCTGGGCCAGCTCCTCGCACCGCACCGCCAGCTCGGCCAGCTCGGCCGCGGCCTGGTCCACGGAAGCCTGCACCTCCAGCAGGCTCGGTGCCCCGGCGGAACCGCCGTGTGCGAAGTGGGCGCCGAGGAGGTCGCCCTCGGCGGTGACGGCGGTGAGTTCGGGGTGCGCGTAGACGAGGTCCTCGGCGTCTTCCAGGGTGCCAACGACCACGATGCCGTGCAGGAGGCGGCGGACGGCGGGCATCAGTTCGGCGGGGCCGCGGACCAGGTCTGCCGCGAGGAGGGGGGTGCCGGGCCGTCGGTCGGCCGCGGGTTCGTCGTCGCTGGTCGCGCCCCGCGGCGGAGCCGCGTTCGCCAGCAGCAGTGCCGCCCGTCCCCCGTCCTGCTTGCGCAGCAGACGGATCGCCTCGGCCGCCGCTGCGGGGTTCGCCACCGCGATCGCGTCCGCCGCCGCGCCGAAGGCCGCCGCCAGCGGGACCTCGTAGCCCGGGGTGACCGACAGCAGTTCCGCCGCCGGGCCGAGGATCCCGGTGAGGCGGTCGCGGGCGCCGAGCAGTATGCCGGTGCCGTCCTTGCGGCGCAGGCCGAGCGCCAGGGCCTCGTGGCGGGCCTGGGTGGCGGCGCGGGTGCGCTCGGCCGCGGTGGCCGCCTCCCGGGCCGCGCTCAGCGCCGCTTCCGCCTCCGTCAGCTGCCGCTTGGCCGTCTCGTGCCGCTCGGCCAGGTCCGCGTCGTCGGCGTCCAGACCGTCGACCTCGGCCTGCAAGGCCTCGTACTCCTCCTGGGCGCGCACCGCGCGTTCCCGTGCCTCGTCGCGGGCGGTGGCCAGCCGGTCGATCTCGGCCTGGGCGGAGGCGGCACGCGAGCGGGCCGCGTTCACCTGCCCGGACAGCCGGGCCAAGCCCTCGCGGCGGTCGGCGATGGCGCGGGCGACGTCCTTCAGGCGGCGTTCCTCCACGGTCAGCTCGCGCTCCAGTTCGGCGCGGTGGGCGACGGTGTCGTCGAGCGCGCGCTGGGCCGCTTCCAGGGCCGCCGCCAGCTCCGCCTCCTGTTCCCGGATCCGGGCGGCCTCGCGCTCCAGGTCCTCGGGGTCCCGGCCGCGCCGCTCCTCGAGGGGCGCGGAGGTGGCGCTCTTCACCCGGGCGTCGGCCAGCGAGACGGTGCCCCGGACGCGTTCGGCCAGCCGGGACAGCTCGTACCAGGTCTGCTGGGCGCGTTGCAGCCGGGGCGTGAGCCGCCGTACCTCGTCCTCCAGCCGGGCCTCGCGCTGCGCGGCCTTCCGCAGCTCCTGCTCGGCCGTCTCCTTGCGCTCCTTCAGGGCCGCCTCGTCGGCGATCTCGGCTTGCAGGGCCTCGCGCAGTCGTACCAGGTCGTCGGCGAGCAGCCGGAGCCGGGCGTCCCGCAGGTCCGCCTGGATGACGGCGGCCCGGCGGGCCACCGCCGCCTGCCGGCCGAGCGGCTTGAGCTGGCGGCGCAGCTCCTCGGTGAGGTCCTGCACGCGCGCGAGGTTGGCCTGCATCGCGTCCAGCTTGCGCAGCGCCTTCTCCTTGCGCTTGCGGTGCTTGAGGACGCCGGCGGCCTCCTCGATGAAGGCGCGGCGGCCCATCGGGTCGGCGTGCAGAACGGAGTCGAGCTGGCCCTGGCCGACGATGACATGCATCTCGCGGCCGATGCCGGAGTCGGAGAGGAGTTCCTGGATGTCCAGCAGGCGGCAGGTGTCGCCGTTGATCTGGTACTCGCTGCCGCCGTTGCGGAACATGATCCGCGTGATGGTGACCTCGGCGTACTCGATGGGCAGCGCGCCGTCGGAGTTGTCGATGGTCAGCGACACCTCGGCCCGGCCCAGCGGGGGGCGGCCGGTGGTGCCGGCGAAGATGACGTCCTCCATCTTGCCGCCGCGCAGCGACTTGGCGCCCTGCTCTCCCATGACCCAGCTGAGCGCGTCCACGACGTTGGACTTGCCCGAGCCGTTCGGGCCGACCACGCAGGTGATGCCGGGCTCGAACCGGAGCGTGGTCGCCGAGGCGAACGACTTGAAGCCACGGAGGGTCAGGGCCTTGAGGTGCACGCCGGGGCACTCTACCCGCCGCCGCTATCTCACTCCATGAACCCTCGCAACCGCGCGGTTTCGCCAGTGAACAGGAAGGGCACACCGTACGTTAAAGAGGGTGAAAGGATGCGCGGGGGAAAGAAAGAAGGAAGGGACGCCGAAGCGTCCCTTGTCAACTCTGACGACCGGGTTGCGGTCGTCCGATCAACTGAGCGGTTGATACGGGCAGCCCGACCACAGCGACTGCTGTTGTGGAGCGATGCAGTGATCAGGTGAGCGCAGGCTCCGCCTGGTGTGCGTCGATGCTCTCCATGATCCTCTCCTGAGAGGCGGCAGCCGCCAGCGCTTCGTTCTCCGCCTGGATCCGGACCAGCTCGGACTCCAGGTCCTGTACGCGCTGCTGCAACCGTCGCATCTCGGCGAGGAGTCGAGGGTCGGAGCCGCCGACGTAACCGAGAAGCGCCTTTGCCATGATGGATGGTCCTCCACACTGAGTGACCGACCGATGCGGTGTGGGTCGTGAGGGATTTGCACCCGCGGTGCTTGGCACATCCGGGTGTTGCTCTGCTGTTGCTCCATGCCAAACAGCTAAGGTGCGCGGGGCTTTCAGCGTCTCACCAAAAAGTTTGACGGTCAACACGATCACGCCCTGTATTGACGGGCAAACCCGGGGCGCGGCCTTCAGAACGGCGGCGCTGAGACTCATCCGGGGCCCTGAGGGCGTGACGATCAGCTGTACCAGCGGAGCCTGCCACGACACGTCGTTCTTGGCAACCACCAGGTCGTTTCCCCGGACGGCGAGCGCCCCCGGTGGTCCGCCGCGCGCCGGGCGGCGCCGCCGCGCGGTACCGGATCAGCGCACGGCGAAGCCGTCGTAGCCGCCGCGGGGTGTGTCCCAGATCTCGGTGACGCCGTCCACGCGGCCGGGCGTGTCGTCACTCTGGAGCCAGTCGAGCAGCCCCTCACAGCCCTTCCGGGAGCCCTCGGCGACCACCTGGACCCGGCCGTCGGCCAAATTGAGAGCAAAACCACTCAGGCCGCCGATCTCCAGCGCCTTGGCCCGGGTGAACCAGCGAAATCCCACGCCCTGCACGTGTCCACGCACCCAGGCGACCAGTCGTACATCCTCGCTCATGGGTGCAACCTAACCGCCCGGTGTCGTCCGGGACACGTCGTCCCCCGGCGCCATGGGGTACCGTCCGGACCCATTGAGTCGCACACGCAAACTCACTCGGTCGAGTGAGCCGGGTGGACCGGAGGGAGTCCGGAGGGGGTCCCGGGGAGCCACTCGCCGCGCAGGTACCGGGTCGCCCGCGAGCACGAGGAAGAGGGCAAGGACATGGGACGCCACCGACGCTCCGCCGCCGGCCGCGCCGCCACGGGGGCCACGCACCCGGACCGCTCCACCACGGCAGGCGACGACCCGCAGCACCCGGCCGACCCGCAGCACACGGCCGGGGCTGAGCAGTCGGCCGGGGCCGAGCAGCCGGCCGCGGACAGCACCCCGTACCTGCTCCCGGAGGGCTACGCGGAGGTCACCGCCAGGAGCACGGCCTATCTGTTCGCGACGGACGACGAGCCCGCGGCGGCCTCCGGAGCGCCCGGCGGCCCGGCCGACGGCCGGCGCCCGCGGCGTCCCGGGCGGCCGGTGCGCGCGGGCCTGCTCGGCGCGACGGCGGCCCTCGCCATCGGCACGGCCGCGGCGGCCACGGGCTTCATGCCCGGCCTGGAGAACTACCGGCTCGGCGGTGGCACCCACGCCACCGGCGGCGACCGAATACCAACCGCCGCCTCGCCCGGCAACACGGCCACCCAGCAGGGCGGCACCTCGGGCAGCGCGGCCGGCGGGACCGGCCCGGCCCCGGCGTCGGGCGGCGGCGCCAAGGCGTCCCCGTCGTCCTCCCCCTCGGCCACCGGCCCGTCCGCTTCCCCGTCGTCCTCTCCGTCGTCCTCCCCCTCGGCGTCACCTTCGGCTTCGCCCTCCGCTTCCCCCTCTGCCTCGCCCTCGAAGACGGCGTCCGGGCCGGCCTCGCCGACGCCCTCGAAGAAGCCGACGGCCTCGAAGAAGCCGACGGCCTCCGCGAAGCCGACGGCCGCTCCCACCCGGCCGCGGAGCACCCCCTCGCGTACGGCGACCCCGGCTCCCTCGGCCCCCACGGTGACCTCCGTGCCGGTGACCGTCTCGGCGCAGACCGCCGCCGAGGCGGAGGTGTTCAAGCTGGTCAACGAGGAGCGGACCAAGGCCGGGTGCAGCGCGCTGGCGGTGAACTCCTCGCTGACCAAGCTGGCGGAGGCGTTCAGCGCCGACATGGCCGCGCGGAACTTCTTCGACCACACCGACCCGGACGGCAGGACGCCGTGGGACCGGGCCGCGGCGGCCGGCATCACGGGTCTGGGCGGCGAGAACATCGCCCGCGGGCAGGCCGACGCGGCGGCCGTGATGGATGCCTGGATGAACAGCTCCGGCCACCGCGCCAACATCCTGAACTGCGAGTTCAAGACCCTCGGTGTCGGCGTGCACTTCGGCCCGGGCGGGCCGTGGTGGACGCAGGACTTCGGGTACTGATCCCGCCCCGCCCGTTACGCGGCCGCGCGGCCCCGCGCGAAGACCGCGGCCGTCTCGGTGACCCGGCGGCCCAGGTGCTCGGCCGTGGCTATGTCGGCCTTGTGGACGCCCTCGGGACCCTGGTCGTTGTTGCTCTGCGCGGCGGCACCGCTGAAGAAGCCGAGACGGTTGAGGTCGTTCTCGGAGGCTTCGCTGCTGTTCCAGCCGGGGAGCAGGCCGAGGTTGACCCAGTGCATGCCGTGCTGGGCGGCCAGGGTCTGGAAGAACTGGAGGGTGTGCAGCTTGTCGCCGCTCTTCGAGGCCGAGTTGGTGAAGCCGGCGGCCAGCTTGTCCTGCCAGGCCCGGGTGAACCAGCGGCCGGAGGTGGTCTCGGCGAAGGCGTGGAAGGCGCCGGACGCGGTGCCCATGTAGGTGGGCGAGCCGAAGACGATCGCGTCGGCGCGGTCCAGGACCGCCCACTGCTCGTCGGTGATCTCGTCCACCTTGACCAGGTGCACCTCGGCGCCCGCCTCGGCGGCGCCGGCCCGGACGGCCTCGGCGAGGACGGTGGTGTGGCCGAAGCCGGAGTGGTACGCGATGGCAACGACAGGGGTGGTCATGGGAATTCCAACTCCTCGGGTGGACAGCTCCAAGCGATGACCAAAGGAAAGCACTAACTTCTAGTTAGTGCAACCTGGCGGTTAGCGCTGCGCTCGCGTAGGCTTGTGATATGAGCGCCCGCACCGAAGAACCCCTCACCGAGGCCACCGCCGAGGATCACGAGGACCTCGCCTACAACGTCTTCGCGAAGGCCTGCCCGTCGCGCGGCACGCTGGAGCACGTCACGGGGCGCTGGGGCGCACTGACGCTCGGCGCGCTGTACGAGGGTTCGCTGCGCTTCAACGAACTGCGCCGCCGCGTTGACGGGGTGAGCGAGAAGATGCTGTCCCAGACGCTGCACGCGCTGGAGCGCGACGGCCTGGTGCACCGCGAGGCCCAGCCGACCAACCCGCCCCGGGTGGACTACGAACTCACCCCCCTCGGCCGCCAGGTCGCCGAGCGGCTGCTCGCGCTCATCCACTGCGTGGAGGGCGCCATGGACGAGGTACTGGCCTCCCGCGAGGCCTACGACGGCCGGCAGGCGTAGTCCCACGCCGGCCGGCAGCCGCAGCGGGAGATCACTCGCCGCCGGAACCGCGGTAGGTGCCCGAGCCGTCGACCGAGTCCGCGAACTCGGCGAAGTCCACGTTGGCGATCATCAGGTTGGCGGAGATGTCGGGGAACCAGCGCGCCGGGACCCGGAAGGTCCGGCCGGGCTCGTCCGCGAGGTCGACGGCCAGCAGGCGGTGCTCCGGGTCGGCCATGGTGACCGAGTCCGCGAGGAACACCTCGAAGACCTTGTCGCCCTCGTCGGCGGCCGCCTCCTCGGCGAGCAGCGCCTGCACGCTCACCCCGGCGAAACGCGGGTCGTCGACCAGGACGGAGGTCGAGAACTCCTCGGCCGCCTCGATCTCGGCGCACACCGCGGCCCAGTCCGCGTCGTCGCGGAAGTCCGTGCGCAGAACGAGCGAGAACTCCTCGTGCCCGGGCAGTGCCATACCGTGTGTCCCCCTCAGCCCCGGGCGGCCGGGCGGGGGCGCGGGGGCCGCTGGCAGGTGGGGCAGAAGTAGCTGGAGCGGTTCATCCAGGGGCGGCGGCGCATCGGCGTACCGCAGCGGCGGCAGGGCAGGCCCTCACGGCCGTAGGCGTCCAGGGAGCGGTCGAAGTAGCCCGACTCGCCGTTGACGTTGACGTACAGGCTGTCGAAGCTGGTGCCGCCCTCGGCGAGGGCCGCGTTCATCACGTCCCTGATGTGGCCGAGGAGTTCGGCGGTGACCGGCCGGGTGAAGTGGGCGGTGGGCCGCTCGTAGTGGATGCGGGCGCGCCACAGCGCCTCGTCCGCGTAGATGTTGCCGACCCCGCTGATCAGCGACTGGTCCAGCAGGGCCCGTTTGACCGTGGTCCGCTTGCGGCGCAGCGCCTGGTGGAAGGCGTCGTCGTCGAACAGCGGATCGAGGGGGTCGCGGGCGATGTGCGCGATGACGTCGGGCAGGCCTTCTTCGGTGTTGTCGTGCAGCGAGAGGCCGCCGAAGGTGCGCTGGTCCACGAAGCGCAGCTCGGTGCCGAGGGAGTCGGCGAACCGGATGCGGATCCGCAGGTGCTTCTCGTCCGGCGCGTCGTGCGGCTGCACCAGCAGCTGGCCGCTCATGCCGAGATGGGCGAGAACGGACTGGTTCGTCTCCTCCAGCGGCAGCCACAGGTACTTGCCGCGCCGGCGCGGAGCGCCGATGTGCTGTCCCTTGAGCCGGTGCGCGAAGTCGTCCGGGCCGGCCAGGTGGCGGCGTACGGCGCGCGGGTGCAGCACCTCGACCTCGGCGACCGTGCGATGGGCGGCCCACCGCTCCAGTCCGCGTCGTACGACCTCGACCTCGGGCAACTCGGGCATCGGTGAACCCCCGTGACGAACCGGTGGATGAGCCGAGCGCCCGCTCCGGTGCCGCCAGGGGCTCGGAGCGGGCGCTCGGTACTGCTCAGGACCTGCTCGGAACAGGTCAGGCGGTGGCGGACGACGAGGCGTCGTCCCGGGCGGCCTCCTCGGCCGCCTTCGCTGCCTTGGCTCGCTCGTCCGCCGCGGCCCGGATGGACCGCCAGGCGGACTCGGCGGCCTGCTGCTCCGCCTCCTTCTTGCTGCGGCCGGTGCCGGTGCCGTACGAGACGCCCCCGACGCGGGCAGCAGCAGTGAAGGTCTTCTCGTGGTCGGGGCCGGTCTCCGTGACCAGGTACTCGGGCACGCCGAGTCCCTCGGTCGCGGTCAGCTCCTGAAGGGATGTCTTCCAGTCCAGGCCTGCGCCGAGGTTGGAGGACTTCTCGATCAGCGGGTCGAACAGGCGGTGCACCAGTTCGGAGGCCGCGTCGAGGCCCTGGTCGAGATAGACCGCGCCGATCACCGCTTCCAGGGTGTCGGCGAGAATGGATGCCTTGTCCCGGCCGCCCGTGCCCTCTTCGCCCCGGCCGAGCCGGATGAAGGAGCCCAGGTCGAGGCCACGGCCGACCTCCGCCAGCGCACGCGAGTTGACCACCGCGGCCCGCAGCTTGGCCAGCTGGCCCTCGGGCAGGTCGGGGTGGGTGCGGTACAGCGTGTCCGTGACGACGAGACCGAGGACGGAGTCACCGAGGAACTCCAGCCGCTCGTTCGTCGGCAGACCGCCGTTCTCGTACGCGTAGGAACGGTGGGTCAGCGCACGCACCAGAAGGGCGGACTCGACCTGGTAGCCGAGCCGCCCTTCCAGAAGCGTGTGGGACGAGGCCTGGTTGTCCACCGGGCCATCCCCGCTGACGCGGGGAGCGTTCTTCTTCGCCGTGGACACAGTGCCTCTCACCAGCCCGCTCAGACTTCGAGGACCTGGCGCTTGTTGTAGGTGCCGCAAGACGGGCACGCGATGTGCTGCTGCTTCGGCTCGTGGCAGCGCTCGCACGCAACCAGGGTGGGGACCGCAGCCTTCCACTGCGACCGGCGGTGGCGCGTGTTGCTGCGCGACATCTTCCGCTTCGGAACAGCCACGGCTACTTCTCCTGCTTCTCGTCGACGCCCGCTTCGGCGCCGCTCATCTCGTCCTTCTCGCCGTCCGTCTTCGAACCGGCGAGTCCCTGCAAAGCCGCCCAACGGATGTCGACGGCATCATGGTGGTGGTCCGGGTCGTCCGCGAGCCGGGCTCCGCACTCGGAGCACAGACCCGGGCAGTCTTCCTGGCACACCGGCTGCATCGGCAGTGCGAGCACCACCGCATCACGCAGCACAGGTTCGAGGTCGATCAGACCGTCCTCGATGAAGAGCCTGTCCTCGTCGTCCTCGGCGTCGTCGCCCGGTTCCGCGATCACGCGGCCCCGGTCGTCGGCGTCAGGGTACGAGAACATCTCCTGGAAGTCCGCATCGAGCTCCAGCTCGACCGGCTCCAGACACCTTACGCACTCCCCCTCGGCCGCTGCACGGGCGGTGCCTGTGACAAGCACCCCTTCCATGACCGACTCGAGTCGGAGTTCGAGCTCCATCGGGGCACCTTCCGGCACTCCGACGACTCCCTGGATCCCGAGGTCCCGGGGAGCGTCGATCTCGCGGGTCAGGCGCTGCAGCGCGCCAGGACGCCGGCCCAGCTCGTGCGTGTCGATCACGAGGGGGTTGCGGTGGTCAAGGCGGGCGTTGGGAGCCATTCCTGCTTTCGATCTTCGAACTCGAAGGGACGCCACCCGCCGGTGTCTGCGGGCAGCGCTGATCGCGGACGTACACGCGACCGAACAGCCAGGATACTGGACCTTTCGCTCTGGGCCCAATCGGGTGCCGGCCGCCCTCCGGCTAGAGACCCCGCCCCTGCTCGTAGGCGCGCAGCTGCTCCGCGCTGATCATGCTCGTGTCGAAGAGGCTGGTCTCGTCCAGGGCCGCGTAGCCCGCTTGGGGCTGCTGCGGGGCCTGGTGGGGCTCATGGGCCTGCTGGGGCGCGTAGGCGGCCTGCTGGGGGTCGTAGCCGCCCTGGTAGGCGTAGGGGTCGGCCTGCTGGTAGCCGTAGGGGTCCTGCTGGCCGTAGGCGGGCTGCTGCGGGAAGCCGCCGTAGGGGTCCGGCTGCTGCTGCTCGTACGACGCGTAGGCGGGCTGCGGGTCGTACGACGGCTGCTGCGGCTGCTGTTGCCGTTCGGGGCGCTCGGCCGGGGTGTCCTGCTCGGCGAGGGCCGCGAGGTCGGCGAGGTAGTCGGCGTCGCTGGAGTGCTGGAAGGTCGTGGTGTCGTCGGCGAGCGCGCCGAGGTCGTCCGTGGCGATCCGGCCGTGCAGCTTCTGCCGGCCGCGGCCGACGGCCTCCAGGGTCTTGGCGAGGACCGCCTCGAAGGCGCCGAGCTTGGCGTCGACGTACTGGTCGGCGTTGTGCCGCAGGGTCTCCGGGTCGTGGCTGCGCTCGGGGGCGTCCTCGTCCTCGTAGCCGTTCTCGTCCACGCCGGGGCCGGTGCCGAGCAGCTTCTCGCGGCCGCGGCCGACCGAGCCGAGGGTCTTGGTGAGGACGACCTCGAAGTTGGCGAGCTTGGAGTCGACATAGTCGTCGGCCTCCGCGCGGACCTCCTCTGCCTCCTTGCGGGCCTCGGCGAGGATCCGGTCGGCCTCGGCCTGGGAGCGGCGGGCGATCTCGGTGTCGGAGATCAGCGAGCCGCGCTCGGCGTGCGCGTTCTCGATGATCCGCTCGGCCTCCAGCCGGGCCTGCTCGACCATCTGTTCACGGTCGCCGATCAGCTCCTGCGCCTGCGCGAGGGAGCCGGGCAGCGCCTGGCGCAGCTCTTCCAGCATCGCGAGCAGCTCGGCGCGGTTGATCACGCACGACGCCGACATGGGCATGGACCGGGCGCCGGAGACCGCGGAGACGATCTCGTCGAGCTTCTTCTGCACGTCCACCTGTGCTCGCCACTCTCTACAGCCGGGTTGGAGACGGACGGGACGACTGTAGCCCCATCAGTCCCGGCGCAGGCGCGTGTTCAGGGCCTCGAGGACCGGGGCCGGCACCAGGTGGGAGACGTCGCCGCCCCAGGCCGCGACCTCCTTGACGAGCGAGGAGGACAGGAAGCTGTAGGTGGGGTTGGTGGGCACGAACAGCGTTTCGACGCCGGTCAGGCCGTTGTTCATCTGGGCCATCTGGAGTTCGTAGTCGAAGTCGCTGACGGCGCGCAGGCCCTTGACGATGGCGGGGATGTCGCGCTGCTTGCAGAAGTCGACCAGCAGGCCGTGGAAGGACTCGACCCGGACGTTGGCGTAGTCGGCGGCGACCTCGCGGATCAGCTCGATCCGCTCCTCGATCTCGAAGAGGCCCTTCTTGGACTGGTTGATCATCACCGCGACGTAGACCTCGTCGTAGAGCCGAGAGGCCCGGGCGATGATGTCGAGGTGTCCGTTGGTGATCGGGTCGAACGACCCGGGGCATACGGCGCGGCGCACTTGTGATCCCTCGCTCTCCGGTCCGGTCATCGTGCGTCTTCGCACGTAGAGGCGGCGCGACCGTACCAAAACGTTCCCTCGCCGTAGCGGCGGGACCGGATCGGTTCGAACCCGTCCGGCCACCGGAATTCACCGCCTCTGGTGCTGCGCTCCACGGTGACGAGCGCTTGCTCAGCGAGCCAGCCCTCCGAGTGGAGTGTGAGCAGAATCTCCCGAAGATCGTCGTCCGTGACGGCGTACGGCGGGTCGAGAAAGACCAGGTCGTACGGGTCTTCGGGGGCCGGCGCCCTGATGACCTGTTCCGCTTTGCCCGCTCTGACCTCGGCGCCGGGAAGGCCCAGGTTCTTCACGTTCTCCCGGACGACTCGCGCCGCGCGGGCGTCGGCTTCGACGAGGAGGGTGTGGCTCGCGCCCCGGGAGAGGGCTTCCAGGCCCACGGCGCCCGAGCCGGCGTAGAGGTCGAGGACCCGTTCGCCGTCCAGGGGGCCGCCCAGCAGGGACTGCCAGGTGGAGAAGAGACCTTCACGGGCCCGGTCGGAGGTGGGGCGGGTCCCGGTGCCGGGGGGTACCGAGAGGCGCCGTCCGCCGGCCCGGCCGGCGATCACGCGGGTCATGTGGGGTCCTTCTTCGTGAGCGGCTTTGCGTTCATTGTGGCTGGTCGCGCGGTTCGGCGCGCCCCTGGGTAGGTCTCCTTCAGCCCTTTTCCAGGTACTGCTCCCGCTCCTCGTCCAGCAGGGCGTCCAGCGCCGTCCGCAGACCCGGCAGCTGCTCCAGGTCCGGGTCGCTCGCCACCAGGGCCGTCGCCTCCTCCCTGGCCTCCGCGATGACCTCCTCGTCCTCGATGACCGCGAGGACGCGGAGGCTGGAGCGGGCGCCGGACTGGGCCTGGCCGAGGACGTCGCCCTCGCGGCGCTGTTCGAGGTCGATCCGGGAGAGTTCGAAGCCGTCGAGGGTGGCGGCGACCGCGCCCAGGCGCTGGCGGGCGGGGCTGGCCTCGGGCATCTCGGTGACCAGGAGGCACAGCCCGGGGGCCGAGCCACGGCCCACCCGGCCGCGCAGCTGGTGGAGCTGGGAGACGCCGAAGCGGTCGGCGTCCATGATCACCATGGCGGTGGCGTTGGGGACGTTCACACCGACCTCGATGACGGTGGTGGCGACCAGGACGTCCGTCTCGCCGGCGGCGAAGCGGCGCATCACGGCGTCCTTGTCGTCGGGGTGCATCCGGCCGTGCAGGACCTCCACCGTCAGGCCCTGGAGGGGACCGCGGCGCAGCTGGTCGGCGACGTCCAGGACGGCGAGCGGCGGGCGCTTCTCGGCCTCGTCCTCGGGGGACTTCTGCTTGGCCTTCTTCGGGTCCTCCTCCTCGTCGCCGATGCGCGGGCAGACCACGTAGGCCTGGTGGCCGGCCGCGGCCTCCTCGCGGATGCGCTCCCAGGCGCGGGCGAGGAAGTGGGGCTTGTCGGCGGCCGGTACGACATGGGTGGCGATCGGGGAGCGGCCGGCCGGGAGCTGGTCGAGGACGGAGGTCTCCAGGTCGCCGAAGACGGTCATGGCGACCGTGCGCGGGATGGGGGTGGCGGTCATGACGAGGAGGTGCGGGGGCTGTTTGCCCTTGCCGCGCAGGGCGTCGCGCTGCTCGACGCCGAAGCGGTGCTGTTCGTCCACGACGACCAGGCCGAGGTCGTGGAACTGGACCTTGTCCTCGATCAGGGCGTGGGTGCCGACGACGATCCCGGCCTCGCCGGTGGCCAGGTCCAGCATTGCCCGCCGGCGTGCGGCGGTCCCCATCGATCCGGTGAGCAGCACGACCTTGGTGGCCCGCTCGGCGCCGCCCAGCATCCCCCCTTCGGCAAGGTCGCCCATCATCTCGGTGATGGAGCGGTGGTGCTGCTGGGCGAGGACCTCGGTGGGCGCGAGCATGGCCGCC
Organism: Streptomyces sp. NPDC031418; assembly: GCF_055581605.1. NCBI lineage: Bacteria > Bacillati > Actinomycetota > Actinomycetes > Kitasatosporales > Streptomycetaceae > Streptomyces > Streptomyces sp. NPDC031418. Next base: position 309,237 of record NZ_JBVIJC010000001.1, on the reverse strand, counting down.
TGGCCGCCGGCGTCGACCACGGCGAGCATGGCTCGGAGGGCCACCATCGTGTTGTGGGTCACCGTGAAGTGGTCGGTGACGTAGGCGTGGCTGGGATGGCGGACGCTGATGCACTGGACCGGTTTGCGCCCCACGTGCTCGACGGCCCGGATGCCGCGGCTCAGGGCGTCACCCCGGGGGTGCGGGCGCAGCCGGGCGGCGTGGGGGCTGAGCCGGAACGGGGGGTGGTCCTCGGGCAGTTCCACCGAGACGTGGAACGCGGACCGCCGCGCCAGTACCCGGGCCCGGCCGCCCAGGGAGCGCACGAGCCAGGCCACGTCGTCGGCCAGGGGCTGGGAGTCGGTGGCGAGAAAGGCGCCGGTCCCGTCCCGGTCGACGGTGCCCTGGCTGTCCATGAGCCCCTGGAGGAGGGCGAGGCGGTTCTTGACCGAGGTGTTCCGGAAGGCGTCGGGAACGGGCCGCGGGCCGGGCGGGACGGAGCCGTCGCCGAGGCCGAGTCCGAAGCGGTAGGGGTCCGCGGGGAGCGGGGAGCCGTCGCCGAGGTCCACGGGGGTGGCCGGCGGGATGTGCCACTTCGGCGATCCGTCCGCCTCCAGCAGGTCGTCCCTGAGGGCGCGGGTGGTCAGCACCTCGGGAGGCTCGCCGCTGTCCCGGCCGCGCCGCGTGCCGACGATCCAGAGGTGTTCGTCGTCGCACTCCACCGCGCTTCCGTCGGACAGCACGAGGCGCCACACGTCCCGCTCCCCCTGCGGGAAGATTCCGTCGACCGGCGCGGTCTCGCCCGACGGCACGACGACCTCGTCGCCCACCTCCAGCTCGCCCATGCGCCGGAACCCGCGCGGGGTGAGCACGAGCGAGTCCAGCGGCTGGGCCTTGCCGGAACCCACCTCTCCCTGGAGGAGCCGGTGCATGGGGTGTTCGGTGGCGAGGTCGGCGAAGATCTCGCGGGAGACCTTCTGCTGGCCCTCGGTGAGGGTGAAGGGGAGGCGGTCGTCGAAGGCCGCGAGCAGGCCGTCCGGTCCGGGGCGGCGGGGGACGGCCGGGAGCAGGGTGTCGGCGTGCCGGCGGCGGGCCAGGGCGACCTGGAGCACGAAGGCCTCGTCCCACTTCAGGCGGGCGCGGGCGTCGGCGATGTCGGCCTTGGTGTGCGGGCGGTGGATCTTGAGCAGGGCCTCGGGGAGCGGGAGCAGCCCGCGGCCCTCGCGCAGCGCGGGCGGCAGCGGGTCGAGTGCCTCCTGGGCGCTGGGCAGGACCGTCTGCACCGCCTTGCCGATCTTCCAGGACTCCAGTTTGGCGGTGGCCGGGTAGATGGGGATCAGCGCGCCGGCCCAGGTCTCGACCGCTTCCTCGCCGTCCCCGCGCAGCAACTCATAGGCGGGATGGGCGAGTTGGAGCCGGCGGTTGAAGACGGAGACCTTGCCGGCGAACATCGCGCGGGTGCCCGGGAGCAGCTCCTTGTGCGGCTTGTGCACGCCGTTGCCGAAGAAGACCAGCTGGAGCCGGCCGCTGCCGTCGGTGATGGTCACCTCCAGGCGCTGGCCCTTGCCGCGGGGCGCCTTGGCGGAGGCGAAGGAGTGCAGGCGGGCGTCGGCGACCATGGCGACCACCGTGACGTGCTCGTCCATGGGGAGGTCGGCGAGGTGGGTGAGCTGACCGCGCTCCTCGTATCTGCGCGGGTAGTGATGCAGGAGGTCGCCGACGGTGTGCAGGCCGAGATGCTCGGCCATCACCTTGGCGGTGGCGGGGCCGAGCACCTTCTTCAGTGGTTCTTCCAGTGCGGGCACGAGATCCATTGCACACCACGCCACTGACAATGCCGTACACGCTGCCCCGCGGCTTTCCGCCCGCACCGCCGGAAACCTGAGGAAACCCCTGGTCAGGTGGAGTGCTCCAGGCCTAGGATGGCGCGCTCCGGCCATCCTTCGCGGTCACCGCCCCAGCCGGGACCGCCCGACCCCGCGCCGCACGCGCTCCTCCCCCGGCGCAGTGACGATGGACTCCCAGACCCCACAGCCAGCCCAGGCATCCCAGTCACCCCACCCACCCCACACGTTCCAGGTCGACCTGCGTGGTCTGGTGGACCTGCTCTCCCATCACCTGTACTCCAGTCCCAAGGTCTACCTGCGCGAGCTGCTCCAGAACGCCGTGGACGCGATCACCGCCCGGCGGGACGGGCAGCCGGACGCGCCGGCGCTGGTCCGGCTGCACACGGCGCAGGGCGCGCTGCGGGTGGAGGACAGCGGTGTCGGGCTCACCGAGGCCGATGTGCACAGCCTGCTGGCCACCATCGGCCGCAGCTCCAAGCGGGCCGAGGGGCTCCAGGAGGCCCGCTCGGGCTTCCTCGGCCAGTTCGGCATCGGCCTGCTCGCCTGCTTCCTGGTCGCCGAGCGGATCCGGGTGGTCAGCCGCAGCGCCCGGACGCCCGGGGCAGCGCCGGTGGAGTGGACGGCGCGGGACGACGGGTCGTACACCGTGCACACCCTGCCGGACGCCGAGCGGCCCGAGCCGGGCACGACGGTGTATCTGACCGCGCGGGCCGGCGCCGCGGAGTGGCTGGCCCCGGAGCGGGTGCGCCGGCTGGCCCGGGACTTCGGCTCGCTGCTGCCGTACGACGTCCAGGTGGACGGGCAGCCGGTCACCGAGCTGCCCGCGCCCTGGGACCGGCCCTATCCCAGCCCCGCCGCACGCCGGGTGGCGCTCGCCCGGCACTGCCAGGAGCTGTTCGGGTTCACCCCGCTGGACTCGGTCTCCCTGGACGTGCCGCTGGCCGGTGTCCGCGGGGTGGCGTATGTCCTGCCGTCGGCCGTGAGCCCGGCCCAGCGGGCGACCCACCGGGTGCATCTGAAGGGCATGCTGCTCACCGAGCGCGCCGAACAGCTGCTGCCCGACTGGGCGTTCTTCGTGCGCTGTGTGCTGGACACCGACAGCCTGCGGCCGACCGCCTCGCGCGAGGCGCTGTACGAGGACGAGACGCTGGCCGCCGTGCGGGAGGCGCTCGGGGAGCGGATCCGGTCCTGGTTGACCGGCCTCGCCGCCGGGGACCCGGAGCGGCTGGCCGCGTTCCTCTCCGTGCACCACCTGGGCGTGAAGTCGCTCGCCCGGCACGACGGCGACATGCTGCGCACGATGCTCCCGTGGCTGCCGTTCGAGACGACGGACGGCCAGCTGTCCCTGGAGGAGTTCGCCCAGCGGCACCGGGTGGTGCACTTCACCCGGACCGTCGAGGAGTTCCGGCAGGTCGCGCCGATCGCCTCCGCGCAGGGGGTCGGGGTGGTCAACGGCGGCTACACGTACGACAGCGAGCTGGTCGAGGCGCTGCCCCGGGTGCGGCCCGGGACGGTGGTCGCCGAGCTGGACGCGGACACCGTGACCGCGCATCTGGACCTGGTGGACACGGCCGAGGAGCTGGCGCTGTCCGGGTTCCTGGCGGCCGCGCGGGCCAGGCTCGACCCGCTGGGCTGTGACGTCGTACTGCGGGCCTTCCATCCGCTGTCGGTGCCCGCGCTGCATCTGGACGACCGGGCCGCCCGGCACGAGCAGGCCCGCGCGGCGGCCGAGGAGCAGGCCGACGACCTGTGGGCGGGCATCCTGGGCTCGCTGCGCGACAGCGCACCGCGCGCGCGGCTGGTGCTCAACCACCTCAACCCGCTGGTGCGCAGGATCGGTTCGCTCGGCGACCCGGAGCTGATCGGCACGGCGACCGAGTCGCTGTACGGGCAGGCGCTGCTGAGGGCGCAGCGGCCGTTGCGGTCGGCCGACTCGGCGCTGCTCAACCGGGCGTTCATCGGCCTTCTGGAGTGGGCCACGCATGGGGAGAACGGCAGCTGATGGGTGAGATCGCGGACTTCGACGCGCTGCGCCGGGCGATGGCGGAGAACTCCGAGCAGCCGGAGGGCCCGGCCCGCAACGCGCGCGCGGAGGAGCTGCTCGCCGAGGCCGAGCGGCTGGATGTGCCGCTCGCCGTGATCGAGGCGCTCGGGCATCAGCTGAAGGTCTACAACTACAGCTCCGAGAAGGCGAAGATGTTCGTCCCGTTCGCGCGGCTGCTGCGCATGTGGGACGAACGGCCGGAGGACTTCGACGAGTACGAGACGCATTCGCTGCACTGGGTCTTCAAGTGGATGTCGGCGGGCATGCTGGACCAGCCGCACATCCCGCTCGCCTCGGTCGAGAAGTGGCTCGGCGAGATGGAGCACCGCTACCGGCTCGCCGGGTACTCCGAACGGGCCGTGCGCAGCGCGGAGTTCAGTGTGGCCGCGCATCTCGGGGATGTGCCGCGGGCCGAGCGGGCGTACGCCGCCTGGCTGGCCGCCGACCGGGACCAGATGGCCGACTGTCACGCCTGCGAGCTGCACGGGCAGGGCTTCTGGCAGGCCGAGCGGGGCCGGGACGAGGAGGCGCTGCGGCTGTGGCAGCCGGTGCTGGACGGCGAGTTCGCCTGTGCGCACGAGCCGCACACCGTGCTCGCCTCCTCGCTGGCGCCGCTGCTGCGCCTGGGCCGCCTGGACGAGGCCCGCGCGCACCATCTGCGGGGTTTCCGGCTGGTCCGGGCGATGGAGAGCATGCGGGGCGCGTACGCGGACCATGTGGAGTTCTGCGCGCTGACCGGCAACGAGGCGCGCGGTCTGGAACTGCTCGCCGAGCGGCCCGCGTACTTCACGGACACCGGGCATCCGCGCAGCCGGATGGAGTTCCTGGCCGTGGTGGCGCTGCTGATGGAGCGGCTGACCGGGCTGGGGCTCGGCGCGCGGCGGGTGCCGGGCCCGGCCGGGCGGACCTGGACCGCCGGTGAACTCGCCACGCACGCGCGTGCGGAGGCGCTGGAGCTGGCGGAGCGGTTCGACCGCCGCAACGGCACCTCGTCCGTCGGCGACCGGGTACGCGCGCGTATGGCGCAGCGTCCGCTGGTGGAGCGGCTCCCGCTGGGCGTGCGGACGGCACGGGCGGCCGCGGCGCCGGTGGTCGCGCCGCCGGCCGCCGGGCCGGCGCCCGCCGAGGCTGCCGACCTGGCCGCCCTGCTGGCCGAGGCGCGGCGGATGTCGGACACCTTGCAGCCGAACGCGCTCGAGGCGTGGGCGGCGGTGGCGCGGGCCGCCGAGGGTGTGCAGCTGGCCGCGCGGGACCGCGCGGAGCTGACCGACCACGAGGCGATGGCCCGCGGTCCCGAGGGCGTCGGGCTGTTCGAGCGGGCCGCCGCGGAGTACGCGGAGGCGGGCGACCCCGGTGAGGCGCTGGCGGCACGCGCGCGTGGCGCGTACGTACGGGCCCTGGAGGGCGAGGTCGACGCGGCCCTGACAACGGTCTCCGGTCTGTACGACGAGGTCCTGGCGCTCTACGCCGACGGGGCCACCGGGGTGCGCCAGACCGCGGCGGTGCTGATGAGCCGGGCCCGGACGCTGATGCGCCGGGTGCACCAGGCCGCCGAGCGAGGCGCGAACGGTGCCGTCGAGGCCGCCGCCGGCGCCGCCGAGGCCGCGGCGCGGGAGGTGCTCGCGCTGGTCGGCGGGCGGGCCGGGGACGATGTGCGGCTGGTCGCCCGGGACGGCGAGGCGCGGGCGATGCTCGCCGAGCTGGCCGGGCTGACCGGCGACGCCGGGCGGGCGGCACGGCTGTTCCGGGAGGCGGCCGACGTGTATGTGGGCGCCGGGCTGCCCTGGTTCGCCGTCGAGTACGAGGTGCAGATCGCCGCGCTGGCCCACCAGGCCGGTGACATCGCCGGGGCCGAGCGGGCGCTGCGGGCGGCCCTGGCGCACGGCGGGGCGCATGTGGAGCCGGTCGGCCGGGCTCAGCTGCATCTCCAGCTCGCCGAGGTGATCGGCTCCCGGGGCGCGGCCGAGGAGGCGGCGGACCATGCCCTCGAGGCCGCGCACTGGGCCGACGAGGCCGGTGCGAGCGGCACGGTGGGTGCCTGGGCGCGGCAGCAGCTGGGCGGCTTCCTGCTGCGCCAGGGCCGGTGCGCGGAGGCCGCCGAGGTGCTGGAGTCGGCGCTCGCCGACCTGAGCGCCGAGACGCACGGCGACGGCGCGGTCGTCCAGGCCCGCTGGTGGCTCGGGGACTGCCTGGCCGAGCTGGGCGAGCACCGGGAGGCCGCCGGGCAGTGGCTGCGGGCCGCCGAGACCGCCCGGCACTGGCCCGAGCAGCAGGACCACGCCACGCTCGCCCATCTGGCCGCCGGTTCGCTGGCCCACGCCGGGCTCGCCGAGGAGGCGGACCGGGCCTACAGGCGCGCGGGCGAGCTGTGGCGCGCGCTCGGCAACCCCCAGTTCCTGGTCCGCTCGCTGCGGGCCCGCGCCTGGCTGGCGCTGCGCGGCGCCGTGGGTGCGGCGGGTGCGCGGGCGCTGATGGCGGACGCGGTACGGGAGTGCGAGACGGCGCTCGCGGCCACGGCGGACCCCGCCGTCCGGGCCCAGCTCGGCGCCGAACTGGGCGATACCCACCGGCAGTTCGCGGAGCTGCTGGCCCGCTCGGCGTCCGAGGCGGACGGCGAGGGCGAGGAGGCCGAGGACGCGGTGATCCAGGAGGTGTTCGAGGCGGCGCTGGAGCAGATGGAGCGGGCCGTGGCGGTGTTCGACGCGCTCGGCGCGGCCGGCCTGCACAGCCGTACCGGCGCGGAGCTGGGCGCGGGCTGGCTGGAAGCGGATCTGGGCCGTCCGGCGGCAGCGGCGGCACGCGCGCGTGCCGTGCTCGCGGCCTACGCGGACGCCGGTGCGGCGGACGGGCCGGACCAGGCCGACGAGACGGTCCGCGCCCGGTGCGCGGAGGCCGCCCAGCTGCTCCAGGCGGCGCGGACCGAGACGGAGGGCTGAGCCGGGCCCCCGCTCAGCGGAGGGCCGCTCCCCTGCTCACTCCACCCCGATGAGCAGCAGCGCGCCCTGCCGGCCACCCTGGTACACCACCGTGTCCACGGCCAGGTAGGACTCCCGGACCCGGGTCTGGAGGCGCTCGGCGACGGCCTCGGGGGCGCCGTCGCCGACGACGAGGGTGACCAGCTCGCCGCCGGCCTGGAGCATGCGGTCCAGGACCGTCTCGGCGGTGGCGGCGACCTCCGGGCCGATCACCGCCACATCGCCGTCGATCAGGCCCAGGACGTCCCCGGCCTGGCAGATGCCGGCCGTCGTCCAGGACTGGCGTTCGGCCACGGTGATCTCGGCGTAGCGGGTGGCGCCCGCCGCCGAGGTCATCTGGACGACGTCCTCGTCGAAGCGGCGTTCCGGCTCGTGCACGGCGAGCGCGGCGATGCCCTGCACCGCCGAGCGGGTCGGGATCAGCGCCACCCGGATGCCCTCGGTGCGGGCCTGCTCGGCGGCTGCGGCGGCGGTGTGGCGCAGTTCGGAGTCGTTGGGCAGCAGGACCACCTCGCGCGCGTGGGCCCGCCGTACCGCCTCCACCAGCTCCCCGCTGGCCGGCGGCTCCCCGGGGCGCGCCAGGACGGTGGTCGCGCCGGCCTCGGTGTACAGCCCGGCCAGGCCCTCGCCGGGGACGACGGCGACGACGGCCCGCTGGGCGCGCTCGCGCGGGTGCGGCCGGCCTGCGGTGTGCACGTCGCCCAGCCCGAAGTGGGTGATCCGGATCCGGTACGGCCGGCCCGCCTCCACACCCGCCTCGACGGCGGCACCGGCGTCGTCCACATGGACATGCACGTTCCACAGCCCGTCGCCGCCGACCACCACGAGGGAGTCGCCGAGGGCGTCGAGCCGCGTGCGCAGCCGGGCCACGGCCGCGTCGTCGGCCTCCAGGAGATAGATCACCTCGAAGGCGGGGCCGCCGGTTCCGGCGCCCTCGGGGCACCCGCCGGGGCCGGGAGCGCACGCGCGCGCGTGGACGGCGTCCGCCGTGTCGCCCCGGGCCACGGCGTGCCCGCGCACCGTCTCCGGCGCGACCGGCTCCCCGGTGACCGCCTCCACCAGCGCCCCCAGCACCGTCACCAGTCCGCTGCCGCCCGCGTCCACCACGTGGGCCCGCTCCAGCACGGCCAGCTGGCCGGGGGTCGCCGCCAGGGCGGCCCGCGCCCCGGCGTAGGCGGCCCGGGCGACGGCCGCGCAGTCGCCCTCGGCTCCGTCGGCGGCGTCCGCGGCGGCCGAGGCGACGGTGAGGACGGTGCCCTCGACCGGATGGGCCACGGCCTGCCGGGCGGAGTCGGCGGCCCGGCGCAGGGCCAGCCGCAGCTCCGCACCGTCGATGTGGGGTACGTCACGGTCCCCGCCGTCCGCGAGGACCTGGGCCATGCCGCGCAGCAGCTGGGCGAGGATCGTCCCGGAGTTGCCCCGGGCGCCGATGAGCGCTCCGTGCGCCATGGCCCGTACCGCGTCCGCGAGGGACGGCTCGGCGGAGCCGGTCCCGTACCCGGCGAACACGGCCTCCACGGCCGTCGCGGCGGACTCCACCGTCAGATAGAGGTTGGTCCCGGTGTCGCCGTCGGCCACGGGGTAGACGTTGATCGCGTCGATCTCCTCCCGTGCCCGGCCGAGCGCCCGGAGCGCCAGACCGCACCAGGTGCGCACCGCGAGAGCATCGAGGAATGTCTGCGGCACCTGCGCCACCTGCGCCTCCCTGAGCTGGCTGGACGTGGCACGCAGCGTAGACCCCGGGCCGGTGTCCGGCCGAGGCGGGCCGGGAGCGGGGCACCGATCCGCCATGGTAGTTTCGTTCTGCTGGCGCGGCCGTTGTATGCTGCTCCGGTTGCCCGATCCAATCGGGCTGTTCCCCTGGCACCGCCACTCAGATCTCAGGTCGTACGATCTCGATCCCGGCATGCCGGGATTAACCGTAAGTGCATCTGAAGTCTTTGGAGTGACCCGTGGCTGCCAACTGCGACGTCTGCGGCAAGGGGCCGGGCTTCGGCAACAACATCTCGCACTCGCACCGCCGTACGTCCCGCCGCTGGAACCCGAACATCCAGCGTGTGCGTACCGTGGTCGGCGGGACGCCGAAGCGCGTGAACGCCTGCACCTCGTGCATCAAGGCCGGCAAGGTCTCGCGCTGACGCACCAGCTGAGCGCGCGGCCACTGCCTGGTCCGCTGCACTGAGCCGGTCCACCTTCGGGTGGGCCGGCTTTTTGCCGTACCCGCGCGCGGTGGATGGAACAATGCGCAGAATGCGCTTCGGCATTCTGGGCCCCCTGGAGATCCGCACCGGCGACGGCACCCTTCTGTCCCCCGGCGGCCCCCGCCCCCGCGCGCTGCTCACCCTGCTGCTCCTGGACGCCGGCCGCGCGGTCTCCGTGGAGCGTCTGCTGGACGGCCTGTACGGCGCCGAGCCGCCCGCCGGTGCCGCGAACGCGCTCCAGTCGCAGATATCCCGGCTGCGCGGGCGGCTCGCCCCGCACGCCCGCATCGACGCGGTCCCCGCCGGTTACACCCTCGCCGTCGGCCCCCGGACCGTGGATCCGGACACCGTCGACGCCCACCGGTTCGCCCGGCTCGCCGCCGAGGGCCGTACCGCGCTCGCCGCCGCCGACCACCCGCGCGCGGCGGCGCTGCTGCGGGACGCGCTCGCGCTGTGGCGCGGCCCGGCGCTGCCCGACCTGCCGGACGCGCACGCCGACCGGACCCGGCTCGCGGAGCTGCGGCTGGCCGCCGTACAGGACCGGATCGAGGCGGAGCTGGGGCTCGGCGGCGGGGCGGAGCTGGTGCCGGAGCTGCGGGCGCTGCTCGCGGAGCATCCGCTGGCCGAGCGGCCGTACGGACAGCTGATGCGGGCGCTGCACGCCGCCGGGCGGCCCGCCGAGGCGCTCACGGTGTACGAGGAGGCGCGGCGCACGCTCGCCGACCAGCTGGGCACGGATCCGTCGGCCGAACTTTCCGCGCTCCACCGGGAGCTGCTCCGGGGCGGCCCCGAGGCCCCCGTCCGGCCCACGCTGCCGGCCCAGCTGACCCGTTTCGTCGGCCGGGAGGCGGAGCTGGCCCGGGTCGAGGAGGCGCTGGCCGGCTCCCGGCTGGTGACGCTCACCGGCCCCGGGGGCGTCGGCAAGACCCGGCTGGCGCTGGAGGCGGCCCGGTCCCGCACCGGCACCGAGGTGTGCCTGGTGGAGCTGGCCCCGCTCGCCGACGGCTCCCGGATCCCGTACGCGGTGCTGGCGGCGCTCGGGGTGCGGGACGGCTTCCGCAACCCGGCCACGGACGCGGCGGCCCGGCTGCTGGCCGCGCTGGCCGACCGGGCCGTTCTGCTGGTGCTGGACAACTGCGAGCATCTGGTCGAGGCCGCCGCACGGACGGTCGCCCGGGTGCTGGCCGCCTGCCCGGACGTCCGGGTGCTGGCGACCAGCCGGGAGTCGCTGGCCATCACGGGCGAGGTCCTGGTGCCCGTGCCGCCGCTGCCGGAGGAGTCCGCCGTACGGCTGCTGCTGGACCGGGCGCGAAGTGTGCGCCCCGGCTTCGACGGGCACGCGCGCGCGGCGGAGATCTGCCGGGCGCTGGACGGACTGCCGCTGGCGATCGAGCTGGCGGCGGCACGGCTGCGCACGCTGTCGGCCGAGGAGCTGTCCGACCGGCTGCACGACCGGTTCCGGCTGCTCACCCGAGGAGACCGGGCCAAAGCGCCCCGGCACCGCACGCTGCGCGCGGTGGTGGAGTGGAGCTGGGAGCTGCTGGACACGGCGGAGCGGGAGCTGGCGAGCCGGCTGACCGTCTTCGCCGGGGGCGCCACGCTGGACGCCGTGGCGGCCGTGTGCGGGGTGCCGTACCCGGAGGACGCGCTGGCGTCCCTGGTGGAGAAGTCCTTCGTCGAGGTGGCCGACGGGCGCTACCGGATGCTGGAGACGATCCGCGCCTTCGCCGCCGAGTCGCTGGCCGAGCCGGCGGCGCTGCGGGCGGCGCACGCCGGGTACTTCCTGCGGCTGGCCGAGCGGGCGGAGCCGGCCCTGCGCGGCGGCGGGCAGCTGCCCTGGCTGGCCCGGCTGACCGCCGAGCAGGACAACCTGGACGCGGCGCTGCGCCATCTGACCGCGACCGCGCCCGGGGACGCGCTGCGGCTGATGGCCGCCCTGACCTGGTTCCGGCGGCTGCGCGGCCTGCACGGCGACCGGGTGCCGCGGGCCCGGGCGCTGCTCGCGGCGGTCGGCGCCGAGCCGCCGCCCGGGCTGGCGGAGGAGTACGCCCTGTGCGTGATGAACGCCGTGTCCGGGCAGGGCGACGATCCCGAGGACGCCGCTCTCGTCGCGCGCGCGGCCGCCGTCATGGCCACGCTGGACAGACCGCTGCGGCTGCCGTTCACGGTGGTGCTGTGGTCCCTCACCGGCGGCCCCCTGCTGAGCACGGACGCGCGGGTGCGGGCGCAGATCGGGCAGGAGCCGTGGAGTCTGGCCCTGCTGGACGTCGGCCTCGCCTACCAGGCGCTGTTCGCGGGGCGGGCCGCGGCGGCGGAGGCGGCCTTCACGCGCGCGTGGGAGGGCTTCCGGGCGACCGGGGACCGCTGGGGACTGGCCAACTGCCTCGATCCGCTGGCCGGGTTCGCGTACGGCCGCGGCGAGTACGCGCGGGCGCTGGCCCTGCTGGACGAGGGCCTGGTGCACGTCCGGGAGCTGGACGCGCCCGAGGAGACCGCCGATCTGCTGCGCACCCGTGCGATCACCCTGCTGGGCCGGGGATCCGCGCAGGAGGCCGCCGCGCACTTCACGCGCTCGTACGACCTGGCCCGCGCCGCCGGGGCGACCGACAAGGCGGCCGGGGCGCTGCGCGGCCTGGGCGATGTGGCCCGGCTGACCGGGGACCCGGCACGCGCGCGCGTGCACTACGAGAACGCCCTCCACACCTGTGCGGCCACCTGGTTCAGCGTCGGCGAGACGGCGCGGATCATGATCGGGCTGGCGCGCACGGCCGCCGCCGAGGGGGACCTGGGCACCGCCCGCGAGTGGCTCGCCCAGGCCCACGCCCAGGCCCTGGAGTCGCCGGAGGTGCTGCTGCTGGCCGATGTCGCCGACGCGCTCGCGGCCGTGGCCCCGCGGCCGGAGCGGGCGGCCGAACTCCTCGGCGCCGCCGCGGGCCTGAGGGGCACGCCGCAGCTCGGCGACCCCGATGTCGTGACGACGACGGAGCACACGCGTGCGTGCCTGTCCCCAAAGGAGTTCGAGCAGGCCTTTGAGCAGGGCCGGAAGCTTCGGTCAGCGGCGGTCAGCGAACGGTAGGCGCACGGTCAGCGGGGCCCTGGACCGTAGGGCACATGACGAAGACAGCCGATCTGAGCCACCTGACCGTCCTGATCTCCGGCGCGAGCGTCGCCGGCCCCGCCCTCGCCCTGAACCTGGCCCGCCACGGCGCCCGGGTCACCGTCGTGGAGAAGGCGCCCGAGCTGCGCGGCGGCGGCTTCGCCGTGGACTTCCGGGGACGCGTGCACCGCAGGGTCCTCACCGCGATGGGCCTGTGGGACGAGATCCACGCCCGCCAGACCCACATGGGCCGCCAGACCGTGGTGTCCGCCGACGGCAGCCCGCGCGTGGACCTGCCCGCGGAGATGATGAGCGGCGATGTGGAGATCTTCCGCGGCGATCTGGCGCGGATCATGTACGAGCGTACGAAGGACACGGTGGAGTACGTCTTCGACGACTCCGTCACCGCGCTGACGGACACCGGACAGGGCGTCGAGGCGGCCTTCGAGCGGGGCGCGCCCCGCCGCTTCGACCTGGTCGTCGGCGCCGACGGCCTGCACTCGAACACCCGCCGTCTGGTCTTCGGCGACGAGTCCCGCTATCTGCGCTTCTTCGATCACTACGTGGCCGCCTTCAGCCTTCCCAACCACCTCGGTCTGGACCGCACCGCCCGCCTGTACAGCGAGCCGGGCCGCTGCGTCGGCATCAGCAACTACGACGGCGACCCGGACCGCGCGGGAGCCCTGCTGGTGTTCCGGTCCGAGCAGCTGGCGTACGACCGCCGGGACCTGGACGCGCAGCGCCGGATCCTCACCGAGCGGTTCGCGGGAATGGGCTGGGAGGCGCCGTACGTCCTCGGGGCGCTTCGGGACGCCGACGACCTGTACTTCGACGCGATCGCCCAGATCCATGTCGACCGGCTCACCCGGGGGCGGGTGGCGCTGCTGGGCGACGCCGGGTACGGCGCGACGATGGGCGGGATGGGCACCGGGGTGGCGATGGTCGGCGCGTATGTGCTGGCCGGTGAACTCGCCCTGGCGGGCGGCGACCACCGCACCGCGTTCGCCGCGTACGAGCGCCGGATCACGGACTTCGCGAAGGGCTGCCAGAAGATCTCCGGCAACGCGGGACCGTTCTTCGCGCCGCCCACCGAGCGGCGGATCCGCAGCCGGGACCGGATGTACCGGCTGCTGAGCTCGCGGCCGCTGGGCGGGTTCTTCAAGCGGATGACGGAGAAGGCGGCGACCGCGATCGAGCTGGGGGACTACCCGGCCTGAGGGCGGGGCGTGCCGAGGGCCCAGCCGTGGTGCACCGGGCCGATGCCCGTGCCCAGCGGGAAACCGGCGGCGATGGCGCCCGTGACGTAGCTCTTGGCGGCCTGGACCGCGTCCGGGACGCTCAGGCCCTTCGCGAGTCCGCAGGCGATCGCGGACGCCAGGGTGCAGCCCGTGCCGTGGGTGTGCCGGTTGTCGAGGCGCGGGGCGCGCAGCCAGTGCTCGGCCGAGCCGTCGGTCAGCAGGTCGACGGCGTCCCCGGCGAGATGGCCGCCCTTGATCAGCACCCAGCGCGGACCGTACGCCAGGACGGCATCCGCCGCCCGCCGCAGGTCGCCCTCGGACTCCACCCGCACACCGGTGAGTTGGGCCACCTCGTCGAGGTTGGGGGTGGCCACCGTCGCCGCCGGAAGCAGCCGGGCGCGCACCGAGTCCAGCGCGCCGGCGGCCAGCAGCGGGTCGCCGTGCTTGGAGACGCCGACCGGGTCGACCACCGCCGGGGCGTCCGTGCCGGAGATCAACTCGGCGACCGTCTCGACCAGTTCGGCCGAGGCCAGCATGCCGGTCTTCACGGCCTGTACGCCGATGTCGTCCACGACACTGCGGTACTGGGTCCGCACGGCCTCGGCGGGCAGCTCCCAGGCGCCCTGGACGCCTAGCGAGTTCTGCGCGGTCACGGCCGTGATCACGCTCATCCCGTGCACGCCGAGCGCCAGCATCGTCTTCAGGTCGGCCTGGACCCCGGCGCCGCCGCCGGAGTCGGAGCCGGCCACCGTGAGCACCCGGGGCAGGCTCATGACTCGATGTCCCCGAAGTGGTCCCAGCCGCCCTTGCTGGTCCAGGGCGCCCCGTCCACGGTCACCTGGGGCAGCGCGGAGGGGTTGAGGACCTCACCGATCACCTTCCAGCGGGCCGGCAGCTTGGCGTCCGGCGGGAAGGTCGCCACGATCGCGTGGTCCTCTCCGCCGGTGAGCACCCACTGGAGCGGGTCGACGCCGACGGCCTGTCCGATGTCGTTCATCTGGGTCGGGATGTCGATCGCGCCGGAGCGGATGTCGATCCGGACCTTGCTGGCCTCGGCGATGTGCCCGAGGTCGGCGATCAGCCCGTCGCTCACGTCGCACATCGCGGTCGCGCCGAGCGCCGCCGCGGCCGGACCCGCGTGGTACGGCGGCTCGGGGCGCCGGTGGGCCTCCACGAAGGCGCGCGGCGAGCGGAAGCCGCGGGACAGCACCGCGTAGCCGGCCGCGGACCAGCCCAGCCAGCCCGTGACGGCGACCAGGTCGCCGGGCTGGGCTCCGCCGCGGGTGACGGGCTCCTGGTTGCGCAGATCGCCGAGCGCGGTGATCGACACCATGATCGTGTCGCCGCGTACGACGTCTCCGCCGACCACCGAGGCGCCCGCGACCTGGCACTCGTCGCGCAGGCCGTCCATCAGCTCGCTCGGCCAGGTCACCGGGAGTTCGGCCGGCACCACCAGGCCGAGCAGCAGCGCGGTCGGTACGGCGCCCATGGCGGCGATGTCCGCGAGGTTCTGTGCGGCGGCCTTGCGGCCGACGTCGTAGGCCGTGGACCAGTCACGGCGGAAGTGCCGGCCCTCCAGCAGGATGTCCGTGCTCGCCACCACCCGCCGGTCGGGTGCGGCGACCACCGCGGCGTCGTCGCCGGGCCCGATCCGGACCGCCGGGGTGGTGGTGAGACGGGAGGTGAGCTCCCTGATGAGCCCGAACTCCCCGAGCTCACCAACAGTGCCCTTCATGTCCCTTGGCTCCCCTTCTTCCCTAGCCGTGCCCAGTCGCGCGTCATCAGTGTCCCCGATACGGTCGAGATGACCGTCGATACGGTCGGAATGACCGTGGATGAAGGCCGATCCGACCGTCAACTTCCGTCGTGCCTGCACTCTGGCGCGCAAGCCCGGTTCCCGCGGGTCTCCCCGAGGGGCGCGGCGACGCGATACCGTGGCGTTCCTTTCCCCCACATGATCCTCGTGGCCGCCCTGGAGGTTCCGTGGTACAGGCGTACATCCTGATCCAGACGGAGGTCGGCAAAGCGTCGACCGTCGCCGACACGATCACCAAGATTCCTGGAGTGATCCAGGCCGAGGACGTGACGGGACCGTATGACGTCATCGTGCGCGCACAAGCCGACACCGTCGACGACCTCGGTCGCATGGTGGTCGCGAAGGTCCAGCAAGTGGACGGCATCACGCGCACCCTGACCTGTCCGGTCGTGCATATCTAGCCCCCGTCTACGCTTGGCCGGTGAACATTTTCCGTCACCGGCCTCTCGGCGTGCTCGCGCCCGCGCTGCTCGTCGCGGTCGCGGGCTGCTCCTCGGCAGACGACGGCACGACGGTGACGGTTCCCCGCCCCGACGCGAAGACGGCGCCGGTGTGCCGGGAACTGCACCGGGTGCTGCCGCAGCAGCTCGACGGCAGAAGCCGGAACGACCCCGGACCCCGGTCCGCCTACACGGCGGGCTGGGGAAACCCGGCGATCATACTGCGCTGCGGTGTCGTACGGCCGCCGAAGATGATCGACCCCAAGGTGGCCGAAGGCGGCGACCCGGACGCGATCGCGGGCGGGGTCGACGGCGTCGACTGGCTGATGGAGAAGCAGAGCGACGGCACCTGGCGGTTCACCACGGCGGGCCGCGTGGCCTATGTGCAGGTGAGCCTGCCCCAGGGCATGTCCGCGCAGCAGGAGGGCACCGGCGTCCTCACGGACCTGGCGCCGGCCGTGAAGAAGGCGATCCCCGAGGGGATCGCCTCCATGCGCGGCTGAGGGTCAGCGCAGACCGGTCGGGCGGCGCAGCGCCGCCTGCACCAGGCGGTCGATCAGCTCGGGGTAGGAGACCCCGCTGGCCTGCCACATCTGCGGGTACATCGAGATCGGCGTGAAGCCCGGCAGGGTGTTGATCTCGTTGATGACGAACTCGCCGTCCTCGGTGAGGAAGAAGTCCGCGCGGACCAGACCCTCGCAGGAGGCCGCCTCGAAGGCCTGCACGGCGAGTTCCTGCACCTCGGCGGTCTGCGCCTCGGTGAGCGGCGCCGGCACGAGACCGGGGGTGGAGTCGATGTACTTGGCCTCGAAGTCGTAGTACGCGTGCGCGTCCGGCGGCGGGATCTCGGCCGGGACGGAGGCGCGCGGCCCGTCCTCGAACTCCAGCACGCCGCACTCGATCTCACGGCCCCGTACGGCGGCCTCGACCAGGATCTTCGGATCGTGCGCCTGCGCCTCGGCGATCGCCTCGTCCAGGCCGGACAGGTCGTCGACCTTGGTGATGCCGATGGACGAGCCCGCGCGCGCGGGCTTCACGAACAGCGGCCAGCCGTGCTCGCCGGCGAAGTCGACGATCTTCTTGCGGGCGGCGGACTCGTCCTGCTGCCACTCCCGGGGGCGGATCACCACGTAGGGGCCGACCTTGAGCCCGAAGGAGGTGAAGACCCGCTTCATGTACTCCTTGTCCTGGCCGACGGCCGAGGCGAGCACGCCGGAGCCGACGTACGGCACTCCGGACAGCTCCAGGAGGCCCTGGAGGGTGCCGTCCTCGCCGTACGGGCCGTGCAGCACCGGGAAGACCACGTCGACCTCGCCGAGCGCCTTGGGCACGGAACCGGGCTCGCTGTAGACGACCTCGCGGTTCGCGGGGTCGACGGGGAGCACCACGCCGCCCTCGTGCGACTCGGCGAGGTCCGCGACCTCGGGGGTGCGGCGGTCGGTGATGGCCATCCGCTCCGGCTCGTCGGCGGTGAGCACCCAGCGGCCCTCCCGCGTGATGCCGATCGGCAGGACGTCGTACTTGCTCCGGTCGATGGCCTTGAGGACGGCGCCGGCCGTGACCGCGGAGATGCCGTGTTCGGAGCTGCGGCCGCCGAACACGACGGCCACGCGCGGCTTGCGCGACGGCTGCTCGGGGGTCTGGGGGAGGTTCTCGGTGCTCATATCGCGTTGAGAGTACCCGTTGGTATCCCCCGAGTCAGCGCCCGCTCGGCCGCCGTGGCGCCACGTCCCCCGGGTGGTCGCTCAGCGTCGTTCCGGCTTCGCGCTGCGCGACATCAGCTCCTTCACCGCGGCCACCGGCGACTTGCCCTCGTGGACGATCGCGACGACCGTCTCGGTGATGGGCATGTCGACGTCGTGCCGGCGGGCCAGATCCAGCACGGACTCGCAGGACTTGACGCCCTCGGCGGTCTGCCGGGTGACCGCGATGGTCTCCTCCAGGGTCATGCCCTTGCCCAGGTTGGCGCCGAAGGTGTGGTTGCGGGACAGCGGCGAGGAGCAGGTGGCGACCAGGTCGCCGAGGCCCGCGAGGCCGGAGAAGGTCATCGGGTCGGCGCCGAGCGCGCTGCCGAGCCGGGTGGTCTCGGCGAGGCCGCGCGTGATGAGGGAGCCCTTGGCGTTGTCGCCGAGGCCCATGCCGTCGGCGATGCCGACCGCGAGCCCGATGACGTTCTTGACCGCGCCGCCGAGTTCGCAGCCGACGACGTCGGTGTTGGTGTACGGCCGGAAGTACGGCGTGTGGCAGGCGGCCTGGAGGCGCTGCGCGACCCGCTCGTCGGTGCAGGCGACGACGGCCGCGGCGGGCATCCGCGCGGCGATCTCGCGGGCCAGGTTGGGCCCGGTGACCACGGCGATGCGGTCGGCGCCGACCTTGGCGACGTCCTCGACGACCTCGCTCATCCGCATGGTGGAGCCGAGTTCGACGCCCTTCATCAGGGAGACGAGCACGGTGTCCGGCGCGAGCATCGGGGTCCACTCGGCGAGGTTGGCGCGCAGGGTCTGGGAGGGGATGGCGAGGACGGTGAAGTCCGCGTCCCGCAGCGCCTCGGCCGCGTCCGAGGTGGCGCGCAGCCGCTCCGGGAGCTCGACCCCGGGCAGGTAGTCGGGGTTGGTCCGGGTGGAGTTGACCGCCTCGGCCAGCTCCGGGCGGCGGGCCCACACCGTCACCTCGCAGCCCGCGTCGGCGAGGACCATGCCGAAAGCGGTGCCCCATGAGCCGGTGCCCATGACCGCCGCCTTTACCGCCTTGCTCACGTGCCCTGGCCCTCCGGTTCCTTGCCTCGCGTCTGCGCCTGGGTGCGGCGCCGCTGCTCGATCCGTTCGCGGCGCGGGTCGTAGGGCCTCTCGGGCGCCTTCTCGCCGCGGATCTCCTCCAGCAGGCGGGTGATGGCCGCCATGATGACCTCGGTGGCCTCCTTGAGGACCTCCGGGGTCATCTCCTTGCCGTAGAAGCGCGACAGGTCCACCGGCGGGCCCGCCAGCACATGGTGGGTCTTGCGCGGGAAGAGGTTCGGCTTCTTGGCGTACGGCGGCAGCAGTTCGTTGGCGCCCCACTGGGCGACGGGCACGACCGGGCACCTGGTCTGGAGGGCGACGCGGGCGGCACCGGTCTTGCCGGTCATGGGCCAGCCGTCCGGGTCGCGGGTGAGGGTTCCCTCGGGGTAGAAGGCGACGCACTCACCGCGTTCCACGGCGTCGATCGCGGCCCGGAAGGCGCTCAGCGCGTCCGTGGACTCACGGTAGACGGGGATCTGTCCGGTGCCGCGCATCGCGGCGCCGACGAATCCCTTCTTGAAAAGTCCGCTCTTCGCCAGGAATCGCGGAACCCGTCCGGTGTTGTACTGATAATGGGCGTACGCGAAGGGGTCCACATGGGAATTGTGGTTCACCGCGGTGATAAATCCGCCCTCGGCCGGAATGTGCTCCATTCCACGCCAGTCCCGCTTGATCAGAACCACCAGCGGCGGTTTGCAGATCACCGCGGCGAAGCGGTACCAGAAGCCGATTCTGCGGCGGGGCACAAGGACACCTTCCTCTAGGGCTGCCACCCCGGCGGGGGCCGCACAAGTGTCGCGCCGGGCCGCCGGTCTGTCGAGAACACCGTACGCCCCGACGGTCGGGCTGCCCGAGGACCCGGGGGACAATGATCGTGACGAGAGAGGGACGGTACGCGGTGCAGTGGACCTTGGTGATTCCTCTGAAGCCCCTCGCCCGGGCCAAGAGCAGGCTCTCGGACACCGCCGCCGACGGGGTGCGGCCCGGGCTGGCCCTTGCGTTCGCGCAGGACACGGTGGCCGCGGCGGTGTCCTGCCCGGCGGTGGCGGATGTGGCGGTCGTCACGGACGACGAATTGGCCGCGCGGGAGCTGGCGGCGCTGGGCGCGCGGATCGTCCCGGACCGCCCCGGGCGGGGCCTGAACGCCGCTCTGGCGCACGGCGCGGCGGCGGTGCGGGAGTCCCGCCCGGGGGTGCCGGTCGCGGCCCTGAACGCGGATCTGCCGGCGCTGCGGGCGGCGGAGCTGGCCCTCGTCCTGGGCGCGGCGGCGGAATTCCCGCGGGCCTTTCTTCCGGATGCGGCCGAACTGGGCACGACCTTGCTGGCCGCGGGGCCCGGGCGGGAACTGCGGCCGGAGTTCGGGCCGGATTCCCGTGCCCGGCACCGGATCTCGGGGGCGGCGGAACTCGTGCTGCCGGGCGTCGATTCGGTACGGCAGGACGTGGACACCGGGGAGGATCTCCGGGCGGCACTGGCCCTGGGGGTGGGCCGGCACACGGCGGCGGTGTCGGCGGGCCTGCCGATCCCGGGCTCGCGGGCCCCTCGCGCCTTCCGCGGCGGCGGACACTAGGCTGACCGTCATGCACGCCACCGCCTACACCTACGACCCCGAGACCCGCAGCGGGCAGGTGCTTCTGGACGACGGCACCCCGGTCCCCTTCGACACGGCCGCGTTCGACGCGGGCGGCCTCAGGCTGTTGCGGCCGGGGCAGCGGGTGCGGCTGGAGACGGAAGGGACGGGTGAGACCCTGCGGATCACCCTGGTCACCCTCCAGACCCTGTAACCGGGCAACTGGCCCCGTACACGCCGCGGGCCGGACTCCCCAGGGGAGTCCGGCCCGGCGCGTGAGTGCCCTGGCGGTCTACCGTGTGACCTTACGACGTGGCCTTGCGGGCGGTCGTCTTCTTCGCGGTCGTCTTGCGCGCCGTCGACTTCTTGGCCGGCGCCTTCTTCGCGGTGACCTTCTTCGCGGGCGCCTTCTTCGCCGTGGTCTTCTTGGCGGTGGCCTTCGTCGCGGTGGTCTTCGCGGCGGCCGTGGTCGCCTTCTTCGCGGGCGCCTTCTTCGCCGTGGTCTTCTTCGCGGCGGCCGTCGTCGTCTTCTTCGCCGGGGTCGCCTTCTTGGCCGTGGTGGTCTTCTTCGCGGCCGCCTTGGCCGTCTTCTTCGCGGCGGCCTTCTTCACCGTCGCCGCGGCACCGCCGGTCAGGCTGCCCTTGGGGGCCTTCTTGACCGAGACCTCGCCACCGCGCGGCAGCTTCTTCGAGCCGCTGACCAGGTCCTTGAAGCCCTGACCGGCGCGGAAGCGCGGCACGGAGGTCTTCTTGACCCGAACCCGCTCGCCCGTCTGAGGGTTGCGGGCGTAGCGAGCGGGACGGTCCACCTTCTCGAAGGAGCCGAAGCCGGTGACCGAGACCCGCTCGCCCGCGACGACCGCGCGGACGATGGCGTCCAGGACATGATCGACAGCGTCGGCGGCCTGCTGGCGGCCACCCACCTTGTCGGCAATCGCTTCTACGAGCTGCGCCTTGTTCACGTCTTCCCCTTCGGAGACCTCGCCAGAACGAAAGTGTTCAAGCTTTTTCGCACGTTAGGCAGATATATACCGCAAATCAAACACGAAACGGGCTTATCACCCTTGTGCCGCAACGGACTCGGTCGCCCCGGGCTGTTCAGCGGTCCTCTTCGGGGATCCGACCCTCGTCGAGGTCCGCGGTGAACTGCTCGAGCCGCCTTGCCGCACCGGCGAGATCGTGCTTGGCCGCGGCCGTAATGACCAGCAGCTTCCGGGTCAGCGCCATCCGTACGCCCTCCGGGACTTGCAGTGCGCGCACCCGTGAGTGCGCTTCCTTGAGCTGGTTCGCGACCGCCGTATAGAGCTGGAGTTGGCCGTCGTGTTCCATGCACAGATTGTGCCATCTGGGGCGAGTTGTCGCCCGCCCAGGGGGCAACTGCCGCCTCAAATGGCCTTCCAGGCACTTGCGCAGACCGCGCGCACAGCACTCACGTACCCGCGCAACTCCCTTCCTAACGTGGGACGTTGTGGGACGCGTCAGAAGATCGCAGGTCCGTTCGGGTGCAGACATGGCTGTACCCCCAATCGTGGCGATCGGGGGTACAGAGGGGGTGTTGGGGTGGCCGGATCCCGACCACCCGTGCGCGGGATCAGCCCTGGAGCGTCCGCGGCTTGTAGGAGGGCCGCCGGGTCTCGTACGCGGCGATGTCGTCCTCGTTCCGGAGGGTGATGGAGATGTCGTCCAGGCCGTTCAGCAGCCGCCAGCGGGAGTTCTCGTCCAGCTCGAAGGAGGCGGTGATGCCCGCGGCCCGCACCTCACGCGCCTCAAGGTCCACAGTGACCTCAGCCGTGGGGTCCTGCTCGGTCAGCTCCCACAGCGCGTCCACGATCTTCTGGTCCAGGACGACCGTGAGCAGGCCGTTCTTCAGCGAGTTGCCGCGGAAGATGTCGGCGAAACGGGAGGAGATCACGGCCTTGAAGCCGTAGTTCTGGAGCGCCCACACGGCGTGCTCGCGGGAGGAACCGGTGCCGAAGTCGGGGCCGGCGACCAGCACGGTCGCACCCTGCCGCTCGGACCGGTTGAGCACGAACTCCGGGTCCTTGCGCCAGGCCTCGAACAGCCCGTCCTCGAAGCCGTCCCGGGTGACCTTCTTGAGCCAGTGAGCAGGGATGATCTGGTCGGTGTCGACGTTGCTGCGGCGCAGCGGGACGGCCCGGCCGGTGTGCGTGGTGAATGCTTCCATGACTGATCAGACTCCAGCGGGCGTACGGGTCTCGGCGTCGGACAGGTCGGCGGGCGAGGCCAGGTGGCCCAGGACCGCCGTGGCGGCCGCGACCTGCGGCGACACCAGGTGGGTACGGCCGCCCTTGCCCTGCCGGCCCTCGAAGTTGCGGTTGGAGGTGGAGGCGGAGCGCTCACCCGGGGCCAGCTGGTCGGGGTTCATGCCGAGACACATCGAGCAGCCCGCGTGCCGCCATTCGGCGCCGGCCTCCTTGAAGACCACGTCCAGACCCTCGGAGACGGCCTGGAGACCCACCCGCGCGGAGCCCGGGACGACCAGCATCCGTACACCGTCGGCGACTTTGCGGCCGCGCAGCAGCTCCGCCGCGGCGCGCAGGTCCTCGATCCGGCCGTTGGTGCAGGAACCTACGAAGACGGTGTCCACCTTGATGGAGCGCAGCGGCTGGCCGGCCTCCAACCCCATGTACTCCAGGGCCTTTTCGGCGGCGAGGCGCTCCGAAGCGTCTTCGTACGAAGCCGGGTCGGGGACGGACGCCGAAAGCGGCGCACCCTGGCCGGGGTTGGTGCCCCAGGTGACGAACGGGGACAGCGCGGCGGCGTCGATGACCACCTCGGCGTCGAAGACCGCGTCCTCGTCCGTGCGCAGGGTCTTCCAGTACTCCACCGCGGCGTCCCAGTCGGCGCCCTCGGGGGCGTGCGGGCGGCCCTTGAGGTAGGCGAAGGTGGTCTCGTCGGGGGCGATCATGCCCGCGCGGGCAC
Source organism: Streptomyces sp. NPDC031418 (assembly GCF_055581605.1). Taxonomy (NCBI): domain Bacteria; kingdom Bacillati; phylum Actinomycetota; class Actinomycetes; order Kitasatosporales; family Streptomycetaceae; genus Streptomyces; species Streptomyces sp. NPDC031418. Next base: position 286,310 of record NZ_JBVIJC010000001.1, on the reverse strand, counting down.
CGGCCTCGATCGACATGTTGCAGATGGTCATCCGGGCCTCCATCGAGAGCTTCTCGATGGCGGAGCCGCGGTACTCCAGGATGTAGCCCTGGCCGCCGCCCGTGCCGATCTTCGCGATGATCGCCAGGATCAGGTCCTTGGCGGTGACGCCCTCGGGCAGCTCGCCGTCGACGGTGATCGCCATGGTCTTCGGGCGGGCCATCGGCAGCGTCTGGGTGGCCAGCACATGCTCGACCTGCGAGGTGCCGATGCCGAACGCCAGCGCGCCGAAGGCACCGTGCGTGGAGGTGTGGGAGTCACCGCAGACCACCGTGGTGCCCGGCTGGGTCAGGCCCAGCTGCGGGCCGACGACGTGGACGACGCCCTGCTCGATGTCGCCGAGCGGGTGCAGCCGTACCCCGAACTCGGCGCAGTTCTTGCGCAGCGTCTCCAGCTGGGCGCGGGAGACCGGGTCGGCGATGGGCTTGTCGATGTCGAGGGTCGGGGTGTTGTGGTCCTCGGTCGCGATGGTGAGGTCGAGGCGGCGGACCTGCCGGCCGCTCTTGCGCAGCCCGTCGAAGGCCTGGGGGCTGGTCACCTCGTGCAGCAGGTGCAGATCGATGTAGAGGAGGTCGGGCTCGCCCTCGGCGCGCCGGACGACGTGGTCGTCCCAGACCTTCTCCGCGAGTGTCCTACCCATCGCTTTCCCTCCGGCCGGCACACGTCCACCGGCCCAACTAGATCGTGAGGAGACGGCGACTGCCCGTGTGCGGGCCCCATGAAGTCGTGATTCCGGGCGTCCACCGCCAGGCCCGTTGGTCTGCGGGCCGCTGTGTGATTCCAGGGTGGCGCGTTCCACGGAAAATTGAACTTGCGTTTCACAGAGTGAGACGTGAGTATCGTTGCATGGACAACAGTAGCGGCGTCGGCGTTCTGGACAAGGCGGCCCTCGTCCTGAGCGCTCTGGAGTCCGGTCCGGCCACCCTCGCGGGTCTGGTCGGGGCCACCGGACTGGCACGACCCACGGCTCACCGCCTGGCCGTGGCTTTGGAACACCACCGCATGGTGGCACGCGACATGCAGGGCCGGTTCATCCTCGGACCGCGCCTGTCCGAGCTGGCCGCGGCCGCGGGCGAGGACCGCCTGCTGGCGACGGCCGGCCCGGTGCTCACCCACCTCCGCGACGTCACCGGCGAGAGTGCACAGCTGTACCGGCGCCAGGGTGACATGCGCATCTGCGTGGCCGCCGCGGAGCGGCTGTCCGGTCTGCGGGACACGGTCCCGGTCGGCTCGACGCTCACGATGAAGGCGGGCTCCTCCGCGCAGATCCTGCTGGCCTGGGAGGAGCCCGAGCGCCTGCACCGGGGCCTTCAGGGCGCCCGCTTCACGGCGACGGCCCTGTCGGGCGTACGGCGGCGCGGCTGGGCCCAGTCCATCGGCGAGCGCGAGCCGGGCGTGGCGTCCGTCTCGGCGCCCGTGCGCGGCCCCTCCAACCGTGTCGTGGCCGCGGTGTCGGTCTCCGGCCCGATCGAGCGCCTCACCCGCCACCCGGGCCGTATGCACGCCCAGGCGGTCATCGACGCGGCCGGCCGCCTCTCGGAGGCCCTGCGCCGCTCCGGCTGACGCACGAGGCCGCCTCTCGGAGGCCCTGCGCCGCTCCGGCTGACGCACGAAAGCCCCGCCCCGCGGGAGAGGCCGCCCCAACGCCGCGGCAGCCTCTCCCCCGGCGCGGGGCCGCACCCTCAGGGGCGTGCGGCCTGCTCGGCGCCCGACCGGTAGGCGAGCCGGTCCTTGGCGTACCGCCCCCGCGCGGCGAGCGGCACCTGCCCGTGCGCGGCGGCGAGCCCGAAGGCCGGCATGTCCGCGTAGATCGCCTCGTACGACCCCTCCGGCACGACGTAGGTCTCGTGCCAGATCCCGACCTGCCCCCGCAGCTTCCCCTTGCGCTCCTTGCGGTTGAGCGTCGCCCACGCCCTGTGGTGGAAGGCGTCCGGCGCGGTGGCGTAGGCGTACAGCTTCTCCTTGGACTCCCAGTACTGCACCACGTAGTAGGTCCGCGGGGACGCGGTGAGCAGGACCCGGGTGAGCAGCCCCCGCGCCGGGTCCTTCTCCAGCTCGCGCAGCATGCGGAGCATGCCGAAGAACACGGGGAGCCACAGGTGTACGGCCCAGAAGCGGTTGATGCGCATGCCGATGAGCAGGACGACGATCTCGCCCTTCGCATCGGCGGTCGTACGGGACACCATGATTTCCCCCTCATAGGTGAGCGGCGCTATCCAAGAGCGCGTGTTTGGATAGTGCCGTTATCCAAGAAGGAGCGCAAGAGATGCGACTCGCCGAACTGAGCAGGCGCAGCGGTGTGTCCACCGCGACGATCAAGTACTACCTGCGCGAAGGCCTGTTGCCGCCCGGCCGCCAGATCAACACGACGACGGCGGAGTACGGCGACGAGCATCTGCGCCGGCTGCGGCTGGTGCGCGCGATGATCCAGGTCGGCAAGGTCCCGGTGGCCACGGTCCGGGAGGTGCTGGGGCACGTCGACGACTACGCCCTGGGCCGCACGGTCCGGCTGGGCGCGGCCCTGTGGGCGCTTCCGCAGGTGCCGGAGCCGGACGAGGACGACGTGTTCGTCCAGGCGGCGCACCGGGAGGCGGACGAGCTGCTGGACCGGCTGGGCTGGTCGAACGCGAAACTGCTGACGACGATCTCCCCCTCGTACCGCTCCCTGGTGGTGGCGGTGGCCGCGTTCCGCCGGCTCGGTTACGACTGGGGGAGCGAACTGCTGGTGGCGTACGCCAAGTTGATGCACGAGATGGCCAGGCTCGACCTGGACTTCGTGGAGACGCAGCCGTCGGAGGCGGAGAAGGTGGAGACGGCGGTGCTCGGTTCGGTGCTGACCGAGCCGATGCTCCAGGCGCTGCGCCGGCTGGCCCAGGAGGAGGAGTCTGCGCGCAGGTACGGCTTCGAGTGAGCCCCGGACACGGCGAAGGCCCCCCACCGAAGTGGAGGGCCTTGCCTGTGTGTACCCCCGACCGGATTCGAACCGGCGCTACCGCCTTGAGAGGGCGGCGTGCTAGGCCGCTACACAACGGGGGCGTGGACTCTGCGTTTCCGCAGGTCCGAGCTGGTCTACCTGGACTCGAACCAAGACTAACTGAACCAGAATCAGTCGTGCTGCCAATTACACCATAGACCAATGATGGTTTAGACCAGTCAGTACCCCCGACCGGATTCGAACCGGCGCTACCGCCTTGAGAGGGCGGCGTGCTAGGCCGCTACACAACGGGGGCCCTAGCGATCCCGATCTGGATCAGGATCAGTACCCCCGACCGGATTCGAACCGGCGCTACTGCCTTGAGAGGGCAGCGTGCTAGGCCGCTACACAACGGGGGCTTTGCAGATGAGCTCTGCGAGCTGGCCTACCTGGACTCGAACCAAGACTAACTGAACCAGAATCAGTCGTGCTGCCAATTACACCATAGGCCACTGGAACTCAAGCCCCTGTACCGGGGATCTCGTTCTAGCTTGCTCCTCGGGGTTCCGGCCTTTCGGCCCGTTCCCCTCGGCGCAGGAAGAACATTACCCGAAGGTGGACGGGGCTCCAAAACGGGTATGCGCGCGGACCAGCGCGGGCAGTTCGGCGAGGGTCGCGATCCGGTGCGCGGGGGACCCTCCGGGGCCCACCGCGTACACCGTCCCGCGGTCGATCCAGACGGACAGCAGACCGGCCTCGGCGGCGCCCCGGCCGTCGATCTCCGGGTGGTCGCCGACGTACGCCACCTCGTGCGGGGGCAGGCCCAGCGCCTCGCAGGCGGCCAGGAAGGCGCCGCGGTCCGGCTTGGAGACGCCCAGCTCGGCGGCGCACAGCACGGCCTCGAAACGGTCGAGCAGGCCGAGCGTGCGCAGCTTGTGCTCCTGGACGGTGAGGCTGGAGTTCGACAGCACCGCGTGCCGGTAGTCGGCGGCGAGGGCGTCCAGGGCGGGCAGGACGTCCGGGAAGAGGCTCCAAGCGGCCTCGTAGTGCCCGATGTACCGCTGGAACCAGGCGTCGGCCTCCGCGTCCGTCATCTCGGCGCCCAGGAAGATCCGTACGCGGTCGCGCCGCTGGCCCTCGAAGGTGGCCTCCCCGGCGGAGAACCGCGCCCACTGCGCGTCGGTGATCTCCCGCCACCGGGCGAGGGCCTGTTCGGGGCTGTCGTAGCCCGCGAGCAGCCCTTCCACCACGAGGTGCGCCCGCATGCCCTCGCGGTCCGCGGTCGTGTAGTCGAACAGGGTGTCGTCCACGTCCCAGACCACGGCTCTGATCGTCATGACACCGACGGTACCGCCGGACGACTGGCACACTGAGCGCCATGAGCGAGTACCGCGTCCAGTTCACCGTCGAGGCCCGTGCGACGTACGACGCCCTGCCCGCGGAGCGCCGGGCGCAGTTGGACAGGGCCGTGCGGATCCTGGCCCGTGACCCGTTCCGGAAGACCTCGACCGCGCCGCTCGGACCGGACGACAACCTGCGCAAGGCCTATGTCGCCCCCGGTGTGGTGCTGGAGTACATGGTGGCCGGCGCGATCATGGTCGTCGTCGTGCTGGAGATCTTCGACGAGAGCGCCTATCTGATCGACGAAGTCGACGCCCCGTGACCAACGCAACAGGGGCGGCACCCGGAACACTCCGGATGCCGCCCCTGACGCGTGTGCCGGCTAGGCGGTCAGCTTCGCCAGGGCCGCGTCGATGCGGGCCAGGGTCTTCTCCTTGCCCAGGATCTCCAGGGACTCGAAGAGCGGCAGGCCGACGGTGCGGCCGGTGACGGCGACGCGGACCGGGGCCTGGGCCTTGCCGAGCTTGAGGCCGTGGGCCTCGCCGGCGGCCAGGACGGCCTCCTTCAGGGACTCGGCGGAGGTCCAGTCGGCCGACTCCAGCTTCTCGCGGGCGGTGCGGAGCAGGGCGTCGCTGCCCTCCTTCATCGCCTTCGTCCAGGACGCCTCGTCGGAGACCGGCTCGGGGAGGAAGAGGAAGTCGACGTTGTCGGTGATCTCCGACAGGACCTTCACGCGGGTCTGGGCGTGCGGGGCGATCGCCTGCCACTTCGACTCGTCGAAGTCCTCCGGGGCCCAGGGGGCGAACGGCGCCTTCAGCCACGGGCGGCAGCGCTCGGTGAACTCCTTCACATCCAGCATGCGGATGTGGTCGGCGTTGATCGCCTCGCACTTCTTCAGGTCGAAGCGCGCCGGGTTGGGGTTCACGTCGGAGATGTCGAACGCGGCGACCATCTCGTCGATCGTGAAGATGTCCTGGTCGGCGGAGAGCGACCAGCCCAGGAGCGAGAGGTAGTTGAGCAGGCCCTCGGGCAGGAAGCCCTGCTCGCGGTAGAGGTTCAGGGACGCCTGCGGGTCGCGCTTGGAGAGCTTCTTGTTGCCCTCGCCCATCACGTACGGCAGGTGGCCGAAGACCGGGATCTGCTGGGCGATACCCAGCTCGATCAGCGCCTTGTAGAGGGCGATCTGCCGCGGGGTGGAGGACAGCAGGTCCTCGCCGCGCAGCACGTGGGTGATCTCCATCAGGGCGTCGTCGACCGGGTTCACCAGCGTGTACAGCGGGGCGCCGTTCGCGCGGACGATGCCGTAGTCGGGCACGTTCTCCGGCGTGAAGGTCAGCTCGCCGCGGACCAGGTCGGTGAAGGTGATCGGCTCGTCCGGGATGCGGAAGCGGACGATCGGGGTGCGGCCCTGGGCCTGGTACTCCTCGACCTGCTCGGCGCTCAGCTCGCGGCAGTGGCCGTCGTAGCCCGAGGGCTTGCCGGCGGCACGGGCGGCCTCGCGGCGGGTGTCCAGCTCCTCCTGGGAGCAGTAGCAGCGGTAGGCGTACCCGCCGTCCAGGAGCTTCTGCGCGACGTCCCGGTAGAGGTCCATGCGCTGCGACTGGCGGTACGGCGCGTGCGGGCCGCCGACCTCGGGGCCCTCGTCCCAGTCGAAGCCGAGCCAGCGCATCGAGTCGAGCAGCTGCTGGTAGGACTCCTCCGAGTCGCGGGCCGCGTCGGTGTCCTCGATGCGGAACACCAGGGTGCCCTGGTGGTGCCGGGCGAACGCCCAGTTGAACAGGGCGGTGCGGACCAGGCCCACATGGGGGTTACCGGTGGGCGAGGGGCAGAAACGGACGCGTACGGGGGAGCCGGGTGCGCTAGCCACGCTTGACAACCTTGTTGGTGAGAGTGCCGATGCCTTCGATGGTGACGGCGACCTCGTCGCCGACGTTCAGGGGGCCGACCCCTGCCGGGGTGCCGGTGAGGATGACGTCGCCGGGGAGCAGTGTCATGGCCTCGGAGATGTTGACGACCAGGTCCTCGATGGGGTGGATCATCTCGCTGGTGCGGCCGAGCTGGCGCTGCTGGCCGTTGACCGTGAGCTGGATGGTGAGGTCATTGGCGCGGTCGAGGTCCAGGCCGGTCTCGACCCAGGGGCCGAGCGGGCAGGAGGTGTCGAAGCCCTTGGCCCGGGCCCACTGCTTCTCGCGCCGCTGCACGTCCCGGGCGGTGACGTCGATGGCGCAGGTGTAGCCGAGGATGACGTCCTTGACGCGCTCGCGCGGCACCTCGCGGCACATCCGCCCGATGACCACGGCCAGCTCGGCCTCGTGGTGCAGTTCCTCGGAGAAGGAGGGGTACCGGATCTCGTCGCCGGGGCCGATCACCGAGGTGGACGGCTTGAAGAAGGCGAAGGGGACGGGGGGCACCTCGTTGCCCAGCTCGTGCGCGTGCTCGCGGTAGTTGCGGCCGAACGCGACGACCTTGTTGGGGAGCACCGGCGGCAGCAGCCTGACCTTGCTGATCGGCACCTTCGTACCGGACAGCTCGAAGTCCGCGAACGGAATGCCCTTGATGATGTCGAGGACGAGTTCGTCCTCCTTGTCGCCCTCGACCGCGCCGAAGGCTACGTTCCCGTCGATGGAGAACCTGGCGATGCGCACGGGATCCTTGCGCCCCTCACTGAGAACCGGCGTACTGACGCCCCAGGTTAACCGGTCGGGCGGCCCGGTGTTCGGCCGGTACTGCGGCCGGTCCGGTGTTTTCCGGATGTGGAATCCGGCCGGACGGAATTCACCCGGGGGTGCGTCTTCGCAGGTCAGGCGGGTGGGCGGGGTTGCCGGGAAGGAATAGGGGCCGGGCTTTTCCGGCGGTGGCCGAGGGCCCCGCGGGATAACGCGCTCAGGCGAATGGGTTCCGCCGGAAAAACACGGGCGCGGCCGGAAGGATCATGCGAGGATCCCTCCGGCCGCGCCCGTCGGTGCCGTCGGCTACTCTCCGGCCGGGGCCCCCACGCCCACCGGCATCTCCATCAGAACGGTGCGCCGGGGGTTGGCCGTCTGGGTCGGCAGGTCGACGGAGTGCTCCGGCAGCTCGGCCGTCTGCAACTCGCCGGCGTCCTTGAGGTGGGCCAGCGTCGTGCGTCGCGGGTTGGCGATCTTGTGGAACAGCGTCGTCGTCTTCACCGTTGTACGAGTCCTCGTCCTGTGTCGGCGGGTCTGGAGCCTGCGGGCTTACAGATGCGTCCCTCATGTAAAGCGTCAGGCTAAACATCCGATTCCCCGCCGAAGACGCCAACTGACCCGGATGGACGTGTGAGTTTGCTCACGAACTCACGGGCAAACCGGTCAATTCCGGCCGACAATCCGCCCCGACGAAACGGACATTGGGCAGCTGAACCCATCATTCCGCTCCTGATCATGGCGACTGGGACACCGGGCACCGGGCGGCGACTCACCCCCCTATGCCCGTTCTGCCCAGGAACGGCTTCGACGGCCGGTAGTCCGTCACTCACGCGCCGTCACGGAGGTCACAGCTCGGGACACGGCCCTTGTTGGAGATCCGGCACTGTGCTGGAATTCCACGGACCGCCGCGGGATCGAGCCGGCGCGCAGGGGGCGCAACACAGCGCCGAGTGGCGGCGAGAGGGGGAACCAGCGCCGGTCACTCAAGACCACCCGGGGGGCGTAATTCAGGGCGCTCTCCAAACGCCGACACCGTGTCCCTCCGTTCACGCGGAGGGGTGCCTGGTCCAGAGGTTGCGACGCTAGTGCAGGGACGTTTCAAGAGGGATGGCAGCGCCTCGGCGGAGCCGGAGCCGCACGACGGGACTGGCCCCATGAAGGGCAGCTCCTCGCCCCAGCACGCCCAGAACCCGGGCCCGGCCCCGTCCGGAGACGGCGGTGAGCGCGGCGGCCGTCCGGGCGCCTCGTCCTCCAAGGCCGCGCCGGGATCCACGAACTCCGGTGCCCCCACACCGACCGCGAAGTCCCCCCAGGGCCCGACCGGCCCCGGCTCGCGCATGGCGCTGCGCAACTGGCGCATCTCCACGCGTCTGGTGTCGCTGCTCGCGCTGCCCGTGGTCGCGGCGACCTCGCTCGGTGCGCTGCGCATCGACCAGAACATCACCGACATCCAGCAGCTCGACAACATGAAGCTGCTGACGGACATGACCAAGCAGGCCACGGAACTGGCCGCCGCGCTCCAGGAGGAGCGCGACCAGTCCGCCGGTCCCCTGGCGCACGGCCTGAAGGCCACCGACTACACGGTCAAGGGCTACCAGGAGAAGACCGACCGGGCCCGCGAGAACTTCCTCAACTCCTCCGAGCAGATCGACGCGGCGAGCAAGGACGGCCAGCTCCAGGGCGTCCGAGACGCCCTCGTCGGCCTCGCCAACCAGCTGGACGACCTGGCGAAGATCCGCCGGTCCGCGTACACGTCCAAGGGCAACTCGACCCAGACGATCGAGTCGTACCACCGGCTGATCACCCAGCTGATCGGTCTGTCCCAGGACATGGCCGAGGCGTCCAGCAACCCGGAGATGATCTCCCGCACCCGTGCGCTCGCGGCCTTCTCCACCGCCAAGGAGTACGCCTCCGTCCAGCGCGCCACGATCGCCGCCGCACTGCCCGCGTCCAACGCCACCAAGGGCAAGCTCTCCGAGAACGACCGCCTCTACGGCGAGTCGGCCTACGCGAGCGAGAACTCCGAGCTGGCGATCTTCCGCAAGATCTACGCCTCCGAGAACGCCGAGGAACTCCTCAAGCCGATCGACGAGGGCAACCCGACGATCCAGTCGGCGGACACCTACGCCAAGCGCTCCTTCGAGTCCTCCGACGGACTCCAGCAGCTGCCGGCGCGGTCCTACCGGGACTGGGTGGACGACAGCTCCACCAAGATCGAGCAGATGAAGAAGATCGAGCACACGCTGCTCGAGGACATGGAGCAGAAGGCCCGCGAGCTGAAGAGCGCCACCCAGCGTGACGCCATCATCTCCGGTGTGCTGATCCTGCTCGTGCTCGGCGTCTCGCTGGTCGGCGCGTTCGTCGTGGCCCGGTCCATGATCCGCTCGCTGCGCCGGCTCCAGGAGACCGCCACCAAGGTCGCCCAGGAACGCCTGCCCGAGCTGGTCAAGCAGCTGTCGGAGTCCGACCCGCAGGACGTCGACACCTCGGTGGAGTCCGTCGGTGTGCACTCCCGGGACGAGATCGGCCAGGTGGCCGCGGCCTTCGACGACGTGCACCGCGAGGCGGTCCGCCTCGCCGCCGAGCAGGCCCTGCTGCGGGGCAACGTCAACGCGATGTTCACCAACCTCTCGCGCCGCTCCCAGGGTCTGATCCAGCGCCAGCTCTCCCTCATCTCCGAGCTGGAGTCCCGCGAGGCCGACCCGGACCAGCTGTCCTCGCTGTTCAAGCTGGACCACCTCGCCACCCGTATGCGCCGTAACGGCGAGAACCTCCTCGTCCTCGCGGGTGAGGAGCCCGGCCGCCGCTGGACCCGCCCGGTCCCGCTGGTCGACGTGCTCCGCGCCGCCGCGTCCGAGGTGGAGCAGTACGAGCGCATCGAGCTGGCCTCCGTACCGACCACCGAAGTGGCCGGCCGGGTCGTCAACGACCTCGTGCACCTCCTCGCCGAGCTGCTCGAGAACGCCACCTCCTTCTCCTCGCCGCAGACCAAGGTCAAGGTCACCGGTCACGCGCTGCCCGACGGCCGCGTGCTGATCGAGATCCACGACACCGGTATCGGCCTCTCCCCCGAGGACCTCGCGGCGATCAACGAGCGGCTCGCCTCGCCGCCCACCGTGGACGTCTCGGTCTCCCGCCGCATGGGTCTGTTCGTGGTCGGCCGACTGTCCCAGCGCCACGGCATCCGCATCCAGCTCCGCCCGTCCGACTCCGGTGGTACGACCGCGCTGGTCATGCTGCCCGTGGATGTCGCCCAGGGCGGCAAGAAGCCCGTTCCGGGCAAGCCCGGCGCGCCGCTCGGCACCGGTGGTCCCGCCGCCGCGCAGGCCGCCGCCGGTGCGGCCGCGGCCCGTCGGCAGACCGGCCAGGGCAACGGCAACGGCAACGGCGGCGCCCTCGGCGGTGCCCCGGCCGGTGGCGGTCTGCTCGGCGGCTCCGGTCCGCGCGGCCAGGTCGGCGCCGGTCAGGGTCCCCGGGCCGCGCTGCCCGGCACCGGTCAGGGCGGCCGTCCCGGCGCTCGCGGTCCGCAGGCGCCCGGGGGTCCCCAGCAGAACCGTCAGGCCCCGGCCGGCTTCGGCGGCCAGGCGCCCGCCGCCCCGCAGGGTCTTCAGGCGGCCGGCCCGAACGGCCCGCAGGACGCCTTCGGCGGCCGTGGCCCGCAGCGGCCCGCCGACCAGGGCCGCCAGCCCCAGCTGCCGCCGCGCGGCGGACCGCGGGCCGAGCTGCCCGGCGCCGGCGCGCCCGCGCGCACCCCGTCGTGGAGCGAGGACCCGACCCCGCAGTCCCGGGCCTCGCTGGACACCCCGCGCGGCCACGACGAGCAGGACTCGGCGCACACCGCGCGGATGCCGCGGGTGGACGACCGGCAGGGCCCGGGCTCGACCTCGGAGATACCGCGGATCGACGCCCAGAACCCGGCGGCCACGGGCCAGTTCCCGCGCGCCGAGCTGCCCGGCGCCGGCCAGTACAACGGCGCGGAGAACACCGGGCTGTACCAGGGCACCGAGACGACGGGCCAGTTCGAGGCCCCGCAGCGGCCCGAGCAGTACAACGGCGCCCAGGGCACCGGCCAGTTCGCCCGTCCCGAGGCCCCGCAGCAGCCCGGCGGGTACGACAACCAGGGTGACCGGCAGGACACCGGTTCGTTCGTCCGCTCGGACATCTTCGGCGCCCCGGCGACGCCCGCGCGGCAGGACGAGAACCCGCAGACCACCGGCGAGTTCCAGGCCCCGCAGGGGTACGAGAACGGCTACGGCACCGGGTACGACGGCGGCTCCACCGGCCAGCACGCGCTGCCCGCCCGCCCCGAGCCCACGCACACCGGCCAGTTCGAGCGCCCGCGCCCGGCCGCCCGGGACGAGTTCGGCGCCCCGCGCCATTCCGCTCCCCAGCAGCCGCAGCGCCCGGTGCACCGTGAGCCGGAGGCGCTGCCGCCGGCCAGCGGCCCGTCGGACGGCCGTACCCCGCTGTACGACACGCTGGAGACCAACTGGTTCCACGGCGGTCCGCAGGCGGAGAACGCGCCGGCGCCGCAGCAGCAGCCCGCGCAGCAGCAGCCGCAGCAGCCCGCGGCGCCGCAGCGCTCCGCCGCCGACACCGGCTCCTGGCGCACCTCGCCGAACGACGACCTCGTCCGGCAGGCCGAGCGCGTCCGGCAGCCCGCCTCGGGTGGTATCACCACCTCCGGTCTGCCGCGCCGGGTGCCCCGGGCGAACCTCGTCCCGGGCACCGCGCAGCAGCAACAGCACCAAGCCGGTCCGCAGGTCTCGCGTGCGCCTGACGACGTACGCGGACGGCTGACCAATCTCCGTCGGGGTATCGCTCAGGGCCGTCAGGCCGGCAGCGGCCAGACCGGCAGCTTCCCGAGCCCCACTCACCAGCAGGAGCGTTAGTTGAGTCCGATGAGCCAGGCGGCACAGAACCTGAACTGGTTGATCACCAACTTCGTGGACAACACCCCCGGGGTGTCGCACACGGTGGTGGTCTCCGCCGACGGCCTTCTGCTGGCGATGTCCGAAGGCTTCCCGCGCGACCGCGCCGACCAGCTGGCGGCGGTCGCCTCCGGGCTGACCTCGCTGACGGCCGGGGCGTCCCGGATCTTCGAGGGCGGCAACGTGGCCCAGACGGTCGTGGAGATGGAACGCGGGTTCCTCTTCCTGATGTCCGTCTCGGACGGCTCGTCCCTGGCCGTGCTGGCGCACCCCGAGTGCGACATCGGCCTGGTCGGCTACGAGATGGCTCTCCTGGTCGACCGCGCGGGCACGGTCCTCACGCCGGACCTGCGCGCCGAACTGCAAGGAAGTCTGCTTCACTGACCGACCCGAGATCCACCCGCCTCACCAAATCACCGTCCGGCCGCCACAATCCCCCCACCGGCCCCGTCAGACGGTCAGTCCGACCGACTTGCTGTCCCGCCCGGAGGATTCATGACCCCGCCCACCGCCCATCATGATCCGTACGCGGAGCCGTACGGGGACGAGGGCGACCAGCCGCTGGTACGTCCCTACGCGATGACCGGCGGCCGGACCCGGCCGCGCTACCAGCTCGCGATAGAGGCGCTGATCAGCACCACGGCCGACCCGGCAGCGCTCATGGGGCTCCTTCCGGAGCACCAGCGCATCTGCCATCTGTGCCGTGAGGTCAAGTCGGTGGCGGAGGTCTCCGCGTTGCTGGCCATGCCGCTCGGTGTGGCGCGGATCCTGGTCGCCGACCTCGCCGAGGCCGGCCTGGTCGCCATCCACCAGCCGGGTGGCGACGAGAACAACGGTGGCGCTCCGGACGTGACGCTGCTCGAAAGGGTGCTCAGTGGACTTCGCAAGCTCTGACGGGGGCCGGGCCACCACCTCCGCGAAGATCGTGGTGGCGGGCGGCTTCGGCGTGGGCAAGACCACGTTCGTGGGCGCCGTCTCGGAGATCAACCCGCTGCGCACAGAGGCCGTCATGACGTCCGCTTCGGCCGGCATCGACGACCTCACCCACACCGGGGACAAGACCACCACCACGGTGGCCATGGACTTCGGCCGCATCACCCTCGACCAGGACCTGATCCTCTACCTGTTCGGCACCCCCGGCCAGGACCGCTTCTGGTTCATGTGGGACGACCTGGTCCGCGGCGCCATCGGCGCAGTGGTGCTCGTGGACACCCGACGCCTCGCCGACTGCTTCCCCGCGGTCGACTACTTCGAGAACTCCGGCCTGCCCTTCGTCATCGCCCTCAACGGCTTCGACGGACAGCAGCCCTACACCCCCGACGAAGTACGCGAAGCCCTCCAGATCGGCCCCGACACCCCCATCATCACCACCGACGCCCGCCACCGCGCCGACGCCAAGAGCGCACTCATCACCCTCGTGGAACACGCCCTCATGGCACGCCTGCGGTAGCACTCGAGTTCGACACCGGTTGCGGCAGTTGCCGTGGACCGTTCGGAGCCGGCTGTGGCCTTAGACACGGCCGGCTCCGGTGTTCATAACAGTTCGGCAGAGGAATCACCGCACTTCACCACGCGACGCGGTCGTGCGGTGCCGCTGCGCTCACAACGGCCCCGTCTTTTGGCGGGGCTCGCTCTTTATGACCGTTTTATCTGGCGTTTACAACGGCTCCGTCACAAGCTTTCCACTGTTTGGAAGTGCACTGGTCCACGTGCTGGAATGCCTGAACTGCCCATTGGTCAAAGACGTACTCCGTAGTGGTCTGCGACGAACCGGGCTCTGAGAGACTGCGGCACGACGAAGGTGCCGACCGCCGAGAGGTTGTTGGTCGAGTGAGGCGAAGCAAGAAGGCTCCCGAGCCGTCGGCACGGGGCAACTTCACCCCGCCGCCGCGCGCTGCGGCGCCCACCCCTGTACCCGGTCAGGAGCCGTCGGCGACTCCGGCTCCGAGCGGCAGCCGTCTCTCGCCGCGCAACTGGCGGGTGCCGACCCGGCTGAACGCGATCCTGCTCATACCCGTGGCGGTCGGTCTCGTCATGGGTGGTTTCCAGGTGAAAACCTCGATCGACACCTGGCAGCAGGCCCGCGACGCCGAGAGCACCGCCCGTCTGGTGCGCGCCGCCCTCGGCTATGCGGACGCCCTCGAGAACGAGCGTGACGTCACCGCCGCCCCGCTGCTGCTGAAGAAGAAGGACAGCGCCAGCAAGGCGACCATCGACAACGCCCGCAAGGCCACGGACACGGCGGCCGACGCCTTCGACCAGGCCGCGCAGAACATGCCGCACAAGGCGGGCCTGGAGCGCCGGCTGAAGCTGTTCCGCGAGGCCGAGCCCAAGCTCGCCCAGCTGCGGCAGATCGCGTACACCTCCAGGGTCACCGGCGTACAGACCGAAGAGGGCTACGTCGAGGTCAGCCACCCGCTGATGGAGTTCGCCAACGAGCTGGGCCTGGGCACCGGCAACATCACCTCCTACGGCCGTACCGTCTACGCCATCTCACTGACCAAGGCGGCGCTGTCGCTGGAGCGGTCGATCGGCACCCACCTGCTGGTCAAGCCCGGTCCGGACGCCCCCAACCTGGCGACCCAGCGGGTCTCCCTGTCCTCGTACGCCTATCTGGAGCGCATCGCCCGCGAGGAGTACATCGGCGGTGGCACCGAGGCCGACGCGCAGAAGCTGACCGGCCTCGAGGACCAGATCAAGGCGGACGTCTCCGCGCAGGCCGCGAAGGCCAAGGCGAGCAACCCGCAGTTCGTGTCCGACCCGACGGCCATGGTCACGTTGCTCGCCACCATGCCGGACACCAGCGCGCTCACCCGTCAGGGGCTCGCGTCGAAGGGCGTCACCGCCGACAACTGGTTCGCGGTCAACACGCTGAAGTACAAGGCCTACCGCAAGATCGAGTCGGACATGGCCGACAAGGCGGTGAGCGAGGCCTCCGACATCGCCGACAACGCCAAGACCTCCGCGTTCATCACCGGTGGCGTGGTCGTGATCGCGCTGCTCGCCGCCTTCATCCTGGCCGGTCTGGTGGCCCGGCAGATCAGCCGCTCGATGCGCCGGCTGCGCAACGCCGCCTTCGGCATCGCCGAGCAGCGCCTGCCGATGCTGGTCGACCAGCTCTCCCGTACCGACCCGGGCCGCGTGGACACCCGCGTGGAGCCCATCCCGATCACCAGCCGCGACGAGATCGGCGAGGTCGCCCGCGCCTTCGACCAGGTCCACCGCGAGGCGGTCCGGCTCGCCGCCGAACAGGCGCTGCTGCGGGGCAACATCAACGCGATCTTCACCAACCTCTCGCGCCGCAACCAGTCGCTGATCGAGGGCCAGCTGACCCTGATCACCGACCTGGAGAACAACGAGGCCGACCCGGACCAGCTGGAGAACCTCTTCCGGCTGGACCACCTGGCGACCCGTATGCGCCGCAACGGCGAGAACCTGCTGGTCCTCGCCGGCGAGGAGCCCGGCCGCCGCTGGGACCAGCCGGTCCCGCTGGTCGACGTGCTGCGCGCCGCCTCCTCCGAGGTGGAGCAGTACGAGCGCATCGAGCTGTCCGGCGTGCCGGAGGCCGAGATCCACGGCCGCGCGGTCACCGACCTCGTGCACCTGCTGGCCGAGCTGCTGGAGAACGCCACCACGTTCTCCTCCCCGCAGACCAAGGTCCGGGTGACGGCGACCCGTCTGCCCGACGGCCGCGTCATGATCGAGATCCACGACAAGGGCATCGGTCTGACCGCCGAGGACTTCGCGGACATCAACCACAAGCTGGCCAACCCGCCGACCGTGGACGCCGCGATCTCCCAGCGCATGGGCCTGTTCGTGGTCGGCCGCCTGTCCGACCGGCACGGCATCCGGGTCCAGCTGCGCCCCTCGGGCGAGCAGGCCGGTACCACCTCGCTGGTCATGCTGCCGGACGCGATCACACACGGCGGTGGCGGCGAGGCCGCGCTGGAGCGCGACGAGTTCACCGTCTCGCAGATCATCCCGGAGCAGCAGTTCCAGGGCGAGAGCTTCAGCCAGCAGCAGCCCCTGCGCACCGCCGCCGAGCTGGGCTTCGACGACAGCCGGTACACCGAGGTCCCCGACGACATCCGGGAACTGGACCCGGTCGGCCGCTCGCTGATGCGCGAGGAGCGCCGTGCGGCCCTGGAGGCCCAGACGCACGGCCAGCCGGGCGAGGAGGCCGCGGAGGCCGCCGCCGGCTACGCCGACCCGCTCTTCGACAGCCGGCAGCAGCCCTCGTACCAGGAGCAGCAGCAGACCTCCTACGAGGAGCAGCAGCAGCCGTCGTACGAGGAGAGCTACGAGCAGCAGGGCTACGAGCAGCAGCCGTACGAGCAGCACTACGACGAGCAGGGGTACTACGCGCCGAACGGCGGCCTGCCGCAGAACAACGGCCTGCCGCAGAACGACGGTTTCCCGCAGGCCGGCGCGGCCGGCGGCTACCCGGACCCCGCGTACGCCGAGCCCGCACAGCAGCATGCCTACCAGGACGACTGGCCCCAGCAGGACGGCTACCAGAACGGCTATCCGGCCCAGTACGCTCCGGAGGCGGAGCCCGTGCAGGCCGCTGACGCAAGTGAGCGGAACCGCGTAGGCTTCGACCGTCCGGGAACGGCCTCTCCCGCCGCAGACGACGTGTCCGCACCCGACCTGACCGACGCCGGGCTGCCCCGCCGCGGTTCCGCGGCGAGCGGTGCCCAGGGCGCCGGTGGCGCGAACGGCGCGGCGCGCGTGCAGCAGGAAGCGCCGGCTCCCGCACCGGGCAACACGCCGGGCGGCAACGGCGACAGCGGCTGGCGTTCGGCGAACGACGAGCGGTGGCAGCAGGCCGCGCAGCTCCGGAAGCCCAAGGCAGGCGGGGTCACCGCCTCCGGCCTGCCGCGGCGCGTGCCCAAGGCCAACCTGGTCGAGGGCGCCGCCGAAACCACTCCCCAGGGAGGCCCACAGGTCTCCCGTGCCCCGGAGGACGTCCGGGGCAGGCTGAGCAACCTGCGTCGAGGCGTCCAGCGCGGACGCAGCGCAGGCAGTGAAACGAACGGCCAGGGCTTCGGTCCTGACAGCACCTACAACCAGGAGCGTTAGTGTGAGCCCGATGAGCCAGGCGGCACAGAACCTGAACTGGTTGATCACCAACTTCGTGGACAACACCCCGGGGGTGTCCCACACGGTGGTGGTCTCCGCCGACGGACTCCTTCTGGCGATGTCCGAAGGCTTCCCCCGCGACCGCGCCGACCAGCTCGCGGCCGTCGCCTCCGGTCTGACCTCGCTGACCGCCGGTGCCTCGCGCATCTTCGAGGGCGGCAGCGTGAACCAGACGGTTGTGGAGATGGAGCGGGGATTCCTCTTCATCATGTCCATCTCCGACGGGTCCTCCCTCGCGGTACTGGCCCACCCGGAAGCGGACATCGGCCTCATCGGGTACGAGATGGCACTTCTGGTGGACCGTGCGGGCACGGTCCTCACCCCGGATCTCCGTGCGGAGCTCCAGGGCAGCCTTCTCAACTAGCAAGCGGACGGTGCGAGTCCGCGTTCCGGGGCCGTAAGGTTTCGGGACGCGGCTCCACAGGGATGGGCGCCCGGCACAGTCGGAGGAGGAGAAGAAAGTGGCAACACCCCCAGGTGGTTCGTCTACGGGCAACTGGTCGTACGGCCCTGCCCAGGGCCGGCAGGACGGCTCGGCGAACCCGTACGGCTACCCCTCCTCCCCGGCCCACCGGCAGCCGTACGCCCCGCAGGGCCCCGGCCCTTCGCCGTACGACCAGCCTCCGGCGCCGCGCATCCAGCCGGTACAGCCGCAGCGCCGCCCCGAGCCGGCGCCCGCGACCGCGTCGAACAACCCCCTGGTGCGTCCGTACGCCATGACCGGCGGCCGGACCCGCCCGCGCTACCAGCTCGCCATCGAGGCACTGGTGCACACCACCGCCGCTCCGCATCAGATGCAGGGCCAGCTGCCCGAGCATCAGCGGATCTGCAACCTGTGCCGGGAGATCAAGTCGGTCGCCGAGATCTCGGCGCTCCTCACGATTCCCCTCGGCGTGGCCAGGATCCTCGTCGCCGACTTGGCGGAGGCGGGCCTGGTCGCCATCCATCAGCCCGGCGGCGACGAGAACGCCGGTGGCCAGCCAGACGTGACACTGCTCGAAAGGGTGCTCAGTGGACTTCGCAAGCTCTAGCGGCGGTCCTTCCCGCTCCACCACCTCCGCGAAGATCGTGGTGGCGGGCGGCTTCGGCGTGGGCAAGACCACGTTCGTCGGCGCTGTCTCGGAGATCAACCCGCTGCGCACAGAGGCCGTCATGACGTCCGCTTCGGCCGGCATCGACGACCTCACCCACACCGGGGACAAGACCACCACCACGGTGGCCATGGACTTCGGCCGCATCACCCTCGACCAGGACCTGATCCTCTACCTGTTCGGCACCCCCGGCCAGGACCGCTTCTGGTTCATGTGGGACGACCTGGTCCGCGGCGCCATCGGCGCAGTGGTGCTCGTGGACACCCGACGCCTCGCCGACTGCTTCCCCGCAGTCGACTACTTCGAGAACTCCGGCCTGCCCTTCGTCATCGCCCTCAACGGCTTCGACGGACAGCAGCCCTACACCCCCGACGAAGTACGCGAAGCCCTCCAGATCGGCCCCGACACCCCCATCATCACCACCGACGCCCGCCACCGCGCCGACGCCAAGAGCGCACTCATCACCCTCGTGGAACACGCCCTCATGGCACGCCTGCGGTAGCCGGATCCGCGGTAGACAGGCAGAGAAACTGAGCAGGGCCCCTCTCCGAGGAGAGGGGCCCTGTTCGTCGTGCGGGATCAGTGCCAGCTGTGCGGGGCGCGGAAGCCGGGCTCGCGCTCCAGGCGGCGCCAGCCGGCCCTGGCCCGGCCGCTGTGGCCCGGGGCGGCGGCCGGCCGGGCGGCCGCGCGGGCCAGCAGGACGGCCGTGAGAGCGGCGACTTCCTCGGGCTCGGCGTGGCCCTTCTCGACGCGGATGTCAGTGTTCATGGATGTCAGTCTCCGTGAGAGAGAGGTCCGCGGGGTTGCCGCGGCGGGTCCGCTCGGTTACTGCGGGGGGTTGCCGTGCTTGCGGGAGGGCAGATCGGCGTGCTTGGTGTGCAGCATCGCCAGGGAGCGGATGAGCACCTCACGCGTCTCGGCGGGGTCGATCACGTCGTCGACCAGGCCGCGCTCGGCCGCGTAGTAGGGGTGCATCAGCTCGGCCTTGTACTCCTTGACCATCTTCTGACGCATGGCCTCGGGGTCCTCCGCGTCCGCGATCTGCCGGCGGAAGATCACGTTGGCGGCGCCCTCGGCGCCCATGACGGCGATCTCGTTCGTCGGCCAGGCGTAGGTCAGGTCGGCGCCGATCGACTGGGAGTCCATGACGATGTAGGCACCTCCGTACGCCTTGCGCAGGATCAGCGAGATCCTCGGCACGGTCGCGTTGCAGTAGGCGTACAGCAGCTTCGCGCCGTGACGGATGATTCCGCCGTGCTCCTGGTCGACACCCGGGAGGAACCCGGGTACGTCCAGGAAGGTGACGATCGGGATATTGAAAGCGTCACACATCTGGACAAAGCGCGCAGCTTTTTCGCTCGCCTCGATGTCCAGTACGCCCGCCAGCACCTGGGGCTGGTTGGCGATGATGCCGACGACCTGGCCGTCCAGCCGGGCGAGGGCGCAGATGATGTTGCGGGCCCAGCGCTCGTGGACCTCCAGGTACTCGCCCTCGTCGACGATCTCCTCGATGACCTTGGCCATGTCGTACGGCCGGTTGCCGTCGGCCGGGACCAGGTCGAGCAGGATGTCGCTGCGGCGGTCGACGGGGTCCGCCGACTCCACCCGGGGCGGGTTCTCGCGGTTGTTCTGCGGGAGCAGCGAGAGGAGGTAGCGCACCTCGGCGATGCAGGTCTCCTCGTCGTCGTACGCGAAGTGGCAGACGCCGGAGGTCTCCGCGTGGACGTCCGCGCCGCCCAGGCCGTTCTGGGTGATCTCCTCGCCCGTCACCGCCTTGACCACGTCGGGGCCGGTGATGAACATCTGCGAGGTCTCGCGGACCATGAAGACGAAGTCGGTGAGGGCGGGGCTGTAGGCCGCACCGCCCGCGCACGGGCCGAGCATCACGGAGATCTGCGGGATCACACCCGAGGCCTTGGTGTTGCGCTGGAAGATGCCGCCGTATCCGGCGAGCGCCGAGACGCCCTCCTGGATCCGGGCACCGGCGCCGTCGTTCAGGGAGACCAGCGGGGCACCGGCCGCGATGGCCATGTCCATGATCTTGTGGATCTTGGTGGCGTGGGCCTCGCCCAGGGCGCCGCCGAAGATCCGGAAGTCGTGGGCGTAGACGAAGACCGTGCGGCCCTCGACCGTGCCCCAGCCGGTGATGACACCGTCGGTGTACGGCTTCTTCGCCTCCAGGCCGAAGCCGGTGGCCCGGTGCCGGCGCAGCTGCTCGACCTCCTGGAAGGAACCCGGGTCCAGAAGCAGCTCGATGCGCTCCCGGGCCGTCAGCTTGCCCTTGGCGTGCTGTGCCGCGGTCGCCTTCTCGCTGGGGCCCGCCACTGCCTGCGCACGGATCTCGTGCAGCTCGGCGACCCGTCCGCGCGCGTCCGTCGGCTCGCCGGTCGGCTCACCCGTCGTCTCTTCCAAAACGGTCATGTAGTGACCTTACGAAGGACACCAAGGAAAGCGAGCCGTCGACTCCGTACAGTCTCCGGCCCGTTTTCCTGGTACCAGTGAACAGAACCACGGCTGCGTGCAGCCGTTCCGACTGCTCAGAGGGCGCCTTCGTTGTGGGGAGGCGACAAAAGCGTCACCTGAGAGCCACCTCACATTCGAGGGAAGAACATGCCATCCCCGGGGTGACACGGAGCCTCAGACGGCCCTGTGCCGACAGCACCTGGACGCCCGGACCGGCCCGGAGCACCGAGCCGACCGCGGGCTCGTCCCAGGTGATCTCCAGCGGCTGCCCGGTGCGGGGCGGTTCGCTGACCCGGAGGGCGGCCGTACGGCCCCGGCGGACCAGGAGCACGCTCGCCCCCGCGGTGGCGCTGAGGTCTCCTACCGTACCGCCCTGCCAGAAGGTGACGGCGGTCAGGCCCGCGCCGGGCACGGCGACGGCCTGGCGGCCGGTGTCGTTGGCGAGGACGCGCAGCCAGTGCCGGTCGGCGGCCCGGGCGGCGGTCTCGGCGCGGGAGGCCCCGGGCAGCAGGACGTACGCGTAGCCGGCGCCCGCCGGGTCGGTGCCGTGGTCGAGCCACAGGGTCTGCCAGCGCCGGGTGCGCCGCTCGGTGCTGCTGCCGGTGTTGATGTCGGACCAGGCGCCGGTGCGGTCCTCGCGCAGGGTGTGCAGGGTGCCGCCGCGGGGCAGCAGCCAGCCGCCGTGACCCGCCAGATGGGCCCAGTCCCGCCCCTGGACGAAGGCCGGGTCCGCGCCCTCGCCCAGGTTGCGGTTGTCCACGACCGTCTCGACCGGGACGCCGTCGGCGCAGGAGATCCCGGCGCCGAGGCAGATCACGCAGTCGTCGAGGAAGAACCAGGACTTGTGGGCCTCCAGGGTGGAGCCGAGGCCCTTGAGGTGCTGGCCGACGGCCGCGTACCGCCCGTCCGTGGCGCCGCCCACCCAGCGCACGTCCGGCTTGGGGGCGCCCCACTCCCCGCCCGCCCGGTCGGCGAGCCGCCGGGTGGACACCGTGGTGCCGGGCAGCCGGTACCAGTCGACGGTGGGCCAGTACCAGTCGGTGTACTGGTCGCCGCGGCCGGCCGGCCACCAGGAGAGCATGCCGGCGCCGGTGTGCCAGCCGCGCGGGTTCTCGCCGTTGCCGCACTCGTAGTGGGCGATGCGGTCGCTGGCCATGGCGAGCGCGGCGGTGAAGCGGGGCCCGCGGTGGACGGCCCGGTCCATGGCGGGGAAGAGCCGATGGCCGAGGGGTTCGGGGGCGGGGCGTACGGGCGCCGCGGCGACGGCGTGCAGCCGGGCGAGGTCGGCGACCTGGAACTGAGGGGACGTCAGGACCGGTAGCACGGTGTCCCGTTCGATCCAGCCGCGCACCAGGGCGTGCCACCGTTGCCGTTCCTCCGGCGTCGCCGCGTCCGCGAGCAGGGCGACGGCGGCGATGAGGGCGTGTCCGTGGTAGTGGTCGCCGCGCATCAGGTCCGGGGGGTCGCCGCGCAGCCGACCGCGGCTGATGGCCCTGCCGTTGACGCAGTCCATCACCAGCCCGTCGTGCACGAGCGGGGCGTAGGAGTGCTCGACGCTGTCGAGGATGTGCTGCCGGGCGGGGTCGGTGACCTCCCAGGGGGAGCCGGCGAGCAGCGCGAAGAGCCGGCCGAGGCCGTCCAGCAGGACCTGGCCGTACGTCCCCGAGTAGGCCACCCAGGTGTGCTGCACGAAGGAGCCGTCGGCGTAGAGCCCGTCGCCGCGGGTGACAGGGGGGAAGACCGGCGAGAGGGCGTCCCGGGCGCGGGCGATCCGGTCGGCGGCGCGGCCGAGGACGCCGCGCAGGGCGACGGAACGGCACAGGTCGACGCGGTTGGCGCCGGTGGAGATGCCGGAGTAGTCGGCGAGCAGCGCGTCCGGGACGAAGTGGTCGACGGCCGCGCAGGCCGCCGCGATCCGCTCGGCGCCGAGGTGCTCGTACAGGGCGGCGGTGATGTCCATGAGGAGCCGCGGGCTGCCGATCCGCCACTCCCACCAGTTGCCGTAGGGGGTGGTGGCGGGGTGGTAGACGGTGGCGGAGAGGTGGTCGAGGCCGCGCAGTACGGCGGTGAGCAGGGCGGGGTCGCCGGTGGCGCCGGTGCCGGGCTGGACGTGGGCCTGGGCCATGGTCCACAGCCGGTCGTAGCTGAAGGTGATCCCGGCGGGCGGGTCGAAGGGGTGTCCCGGCCAGAGGGAGTCGGGGCCGGGCGCCATGGTGGCGCTGAACTCCTGGGCGTCCCGGCCCAGTTGGGCGAGGCGGGAGGCGTACGGCTCGGCGTCCGGGTCGTACCCGGTGCCGAGGGCGAGGTCGAGCCAGCGGCGGCGGAGGGTGTCGTAGGGGCCCTCTTCCGCAGCGCGGGCGGGGGCCGCGGGCAGGGTGGCGAGGGTCGTGGCGAGGAGGCCGGCGCGGAGGACGGTTCGGCGCGTTGAAGGCATGCCCTTGGCGTGTAGCAGAAAGAGACGCGGTATGACAGAGCGTGACCTCGGAGACACGGACCGGATGATGTTGAAAATTAAACTGAAGGAGGTTACGGTCGGAAGCAGCGAGGTTGTTGAACGCTAAACCTTCTATCCCGAGGAGCACGTCATGGGCATCTTCAGCCGCAAGAACACCACCGCCGAGACCACCCCCGCCGCCGCCCCCGCCCCGGCCGCCGTGAGCCCGGACCTGGCCGCGCTGACCGGCGACTACACCATCGACCCGGCGCACAGCACGATCGGGTTCGTGGCGCGGCACGCCATGGTCACCAACGTCAAGGGCGGCTTCCAGGACTTCACCGGCACCCTGCACCTGGACGGCTCGGACCCCAGCCGCTCCACGGCCTCGCTCGATGTGCAGATGGCCAGCATCGACACCGGCAACGCCGACCGTGACGGCCACCTGAAGTCGGCGGACTTCTTCCGGATCGACGAGTTCCCGGCCATGACCTTCCGCTCCACCAAGGCCGAGGCCCTGGGTGGCGACGAGTACCGCATCACGGGCGACCTCTCCCTGCTCGGCGTCACCAAGCCGCTCACCATCGACCTGGAGTTCAACGGCGCCGCCAAGGACCCGTTCGGCAACGAGCGCGTCGGCTTCACCGGCACGGCGGCCATCCTGCGCTCCGAGTGGGGCGTGACCTGGAACGCGGCGCTGGAGACCGGTGGCGTCCTGGTCTCCGACAAGATCAAGCTCACCTTCGACATCTCGGCGATCCGGAACGCGTGACCCCGGGGGCGCACGGCCGGAGGGAGCCGGCGCCCCGGCGGTCAGAAGCCGCCGCCGAAGTCCCCGCCGTCCCCTCCCCCGCCGTCGAAGCCGCCGCCGTCACCGAAGCCGCCCCCGAAGTCGCCGGGATCGAAGTCGGTGCCGGAGACATCGCCGCCCGTGTAGCCGCCGCCGGTGTCGCCGAAGTCGCCGTACCCGGTGCCGTAGTCGGCGGCGTACGACGGGGTGGCCATCATGCTGCCGAGCACGGTGCCGACGAGCAGGCCGGGCAGGATGCCGCCGCCGAAGTAGCCGCCGGCCCAGGGGCCGTAGGCCGGGCCCGCGTCCCAGTACGGGCGGCGGCCGTACTCGGTGTCGACCTCGCGGATCACCGGGTCCCGGCCGTCGGCCAGCCGGGTGGCGTCGGCCGCGCAGACCGGCACCTCGCGCAGGGCGCCGCCCGGCGGGGTCCAGGGGGCCTCGGTGACCGAGGGGCCGTGCCGCGGGTCGAAGAAACAGGGCGGACGGCGCTCGGGCAGCGGGCGGCCCTCGCGGCGGGCGGCCAGCTGGGCCAGGGAGAATCGGCCGTCCTCCAGCGCCTCGGTGACCGGGCGCACGTCCTCCGGCTTCTGCGCCTCGGCCATCCGCTGCTTCGCCGTCTCGTAGGCGTCCAGGGCACGCTCGTAGTCGCCGCGCATCGCGTCGTCGGCGCCCGGTTCCGCCGGGTGGAAGTCCAGCCGGTCCAGTTCCTCGCCGAACGCGGTGATGTCCTCGTCCACCACCACCCGCAGGCGGTCGAGGGCGGCCCGCTGCTCCTCGGCCCGGCGCCGCCGGCTCCGGCGGACCAGCGCGTACGCCCCCGCACCACCGGCCACCAGCACGGCACCCGCCACGATCAGGGCCGTACCGGACGTTCCGCCGCCGGAACCCCCGCCCCAGCTCCGCGGCGCATGGCCGCCCATGTTTGCCAGCGCGCGGTTCGTGAAGTCGGTGAGCTGGGCCTTGGCGCTCTCGCCCTGGACGCTGCTCACCAGGTTCTGCCGGGCCGTCGCCGACATGACGGAGGAGTCGGCGCGGGCGTCGAAACGGTCGCCGAGGCGGATGCCGTACAGGCCGGTGATGCCGGTGGCGGCGCGCAGGTCGCGGAAGAGGCCCGCCGTGCGGTAGCCGGCCGGGAGCACCGCGATGAACAGGGGCTTGTCCGCTTTCTTGATGCGGGCCGCGAGGGCATCGGCATCGGCGGCGGACAGTTGCCCGGCGGCCGCCGGGTCGACGTAGACCGGGCTCTTTCGCAGGGCCTGGGCGATGGTGGAGACGCTGGTGTCGGCGCTCGCCCGGGGCGCGGACGTGGTCACCGCCAGCAAGGCGAGTACGGCCAGCAGCAGGGCCGGGAACAGTCGGGTCCGCGGGACGGCCTTCATCCTTCGAAATTACCTGAACGCCGTCAAACTGGTCACGTAAGGCACCCCTCTCCCCTGGAGCCCGGTATGAGTACCGCGCAGGATCTGTTCATGGTCGGCCTGGACGTGCCCGGTGACCACCCCGTCGAACAGGGGGATCTGTCGCTGGCGCTCGCCGGGGCGGAGCTGGTCGATCTGCTCGGGGTGCGCGCCGCCGCCCTGGACGGCGACCGGATCGTGCCCGGCCCGACGCTGACCACGGGCGACCGGCTGCTGGACGAGGCGGGCGCGCTGCTGGTGCGGCAGGAGCCGTACGAGACGGTCGAGGACTGGTTGTGGCGGCGTGGGCAGGGGCTGGCCACGGCCTATCGGGACGTGCTGGACTCCGCGGGGCAGCTCGGCGGGAAACCGCGCCGGTGGCTGCCCGGGCGCGGGAGCGACACGCCGGCCGACACTCCCGCGCGACGGCAGGCGGCCGACCGCTGGTGGGCCCGTGAGCCGGTGCTCGCCGGGCTGGCCGCGACGCTGGGCATCGAGGACGGGCCGGACGACGAGGAGGAGTTCGGGGACGCGGCCGTCGTCACCGTGCTGGCGGCGGTGGGCGACGCGGTGACCGAGCTGGCGGCGGTGCGGGAGCGGCGGCGGATCGAGAACGTGGCGTTCGACAACATCTGGCGGGCGCCGTAGCCCGGTGCGGGGCGAGCGCCCGCCGCGTCACTCCGGTTGCTCCGGATACCCCCGGTTACTCCGCCGGTTCCACTCCCGCCCGCAGCAGGCCGTAGGTGTAGGCGTCCTCCAGGGCCTGCCAGGAGGCGGCGATGACGTTCTCCGCCACGCCGACCGTGGACCACTCGCCGGAGCCGTCCGAGGTGGAGATCAGCACCCGGGTCGTGGACTGGGTGCCGTGCTTGCCCTCCAGGATGCGGACCTTGTAGTCGACCAGGTCCAGCTTGGCGAGCTGCGGGTAGATCTTCTCCAGGGCCACCCGCAGGGCGCGGTCCAGCGCGTTGACCGGGCCGTTGCCCTCGGCCGTGGCGACGATCCGCTCGCTCTTGGCCCACAGCTTGACCGTGGCCTCGTTGGCGTGGCTGCCGTCGGGGCGGTCCTCGACGATGGCCCGCCAGGACTCGACGTCGAAGTACTTCAGGGGGCGGCCCTGCACCTCGCCGCGCAGCAGCAGCTCGAAGCTCGCGTCGGCCGCCTCGTAGGTGTAGCCCTTCAGTTCGCGTTCCTTGACGCGCTCGACGACCCGGCCGACCAGTTCCCGGTCGTCGCCCAGGTCGACGCCCAGCTCCTTGCCCTTCAGCTCGACCGAGGCGCGGCCGGCCATGTCGGAGACCAGCATCCGCATGGTGTTGCCGACCTGTTCGGGGTCGATGTGCTGGTAGAGGTCCGGGTCGACCTTGATGGCGGAGGCGTGCAGTCCGGCCTTGTGGGCGAAGGCCGAGACACCCACGTAGGGCTGGTGCGTCGAGGGGGTCAGGTTCACGACCTCGGCGATGGCGTGGGAGATGCGGGTCATCTCGCGCAGCCGGCCCTCGGGCAGCACCTTCTTGCCGTACTTCAGCTCCAGCGCCGCGACCACCGGGAACAGGTTGGCGTTGCCGACGCGCTCGCCGTAACCGTTGGCCGTGCACTGGACGTGGGTCGCGCCCGCGTCCACGGCGGCCAGGGTGTTGGCGACCGCGCAGCCGGTGTCGTCCTGGGCGTGGATGCCGAGCCGGGCGCCGGTGTCGGCGAGGACGGTGGAGACGACCGCGTGGACCTGGGCGGGGAGCATGCCGCCGTTGGTGTCGCAGAGGATGACGACGTCGGCGCCCGCCTCCGCCGCCGTACGGACGACGGCCTTGGCGTACTCGGCGTTGGCGCGGTAGCCGTCGAAGAAGTGCTCGCAGTCGACGAAGACCCGGCGGCCCTGGCCCTTGAGGTACGACACGGTGTCGCGGACCATCTCCAGGTTCTCGTCCAGGGTGGTGCGCAGGGCCAGCTCCACATGCCGGTCGTGCGACTTGGCGACCAGGGTGATCACCGGGGCGCCCGACTCCAGGAGCGCCTTGACCTGCGGATCGTCGGCGGCCCGGGCGCCGGCCCGGCGGGTGGCGCCGAAGGCGACCAGCTGGGCGTGCTTGAAGCCGATCTCCGCCTGGGCACGGGCGAAGAACTCGGTGTCGCGGGGGTTGGCGCCGGGCCAGCCGCCCTCGATGAAGCCGACGCCGAAGTCGTCCAGGTGCCGGGCGATGGCGAGCTTGTCCGCGACGGTGAGGTTGATGCCCTCGCGCTGCGCTCCGTCGCGCAGCGTGGTGTCGAAGACGTGGAACGAGTCGTCGAGCTCGCTGGTTGCCGTCTCGGTCATGGTCTCAAGGCTCCAAGTTGTGGATCTTCGGTCTTACCGGAATGACCGGCT
Organism: Streptomyces sp. NPDC031418; assembly: GCF_055581605.1. Lineage (NCBI taxonomy): Bacteria > Bacillati > Actinomycetota > Actinomycetes > Kitasatosporales > Streptomycetaceae > Streptomyces > Streptomyces sp. NPDC031418. The sequence continues at coordinate 258,734 of NZ_JBVIJC010000001.1, read as the reverse complement.
CCACCGTCCCCCCAATGGTCCCTCGCGCTCCGCTCCCGGCTGAAGGTGGGCCGGAAAACGAAAAAACCCCTCGCGGGTGCGAGAGGTCTGCGCGCGGGTCGAGGACGACGGTGGCCACCCGCACCTGGTCGTACGAGGTGGTCACTGCGGACCGGCGCGCCTGCTGCCAATAATCATGGCGAACGAGAGCACGGGGGCAGTCTGGCACAGCCCCGCCCCCGGCTCACCGCCCGTCTCAGGATGCGGTCGTCACTCTGGAATCCGTTCGGTCGCCCGTACGGGCCAGGTCCAGGTCCTTGGTCTCGCGCATGCTGACGTACACCACGAGGGACACGGCGGCGCAGCCGGCCACGTACCAGGAGAAGCCGGACTCGGCGCCGGCGTTCTTGAACCACAGGGCGATGTATTCGGCGGTGCCGCCGAAGAGGGCGTTGGCGATGGCGTACGGCAGGGCCACCCCGAGGGCGCGGATGCCGGTCGGGAACAGCTCGGCCTTCACACAGGCGTTGATCGAGGTGTAGCCGGTGACCACCACCAGGGCGAGCAGGGCGAGACCGAGGGCGGGCCAGAAGCTGCCCGCGTGCTTGAGCAGCGCCATGAGCGGCACGGTGAGGAAGGTCGAGCCGATGGCGAAGGTGATGAGCAGCGGGCGGCGGCCGATCCGGTCGGACAGGGCGCCCGCGAGCGGCTGGAGGCAGGCGAAGACGATCAGGGCGGTGAAGGAGACGAGGGTCGCCGTCCGCTTGGGCAGCCCGGCGGAGTTGGAGAGGTACTTCGTCAGATAGGTGGTGTACGTGTAGTAGGCCACCGTGCCGCCCATGGTGAGGGCGATCACCAGGAACGCCTCCCGCTTGTGCCGCCACAGGGCGCGCAGGGTGCCGCGCTCCGGGGAGTGGGCGGCGTCCTCCTCGTAGACCTCGGTCTCCAGCATGCTGCGGCGCAGAAAGAAGATGACGGCAGCGCCGAGCGCGCCGACGACGAACGGGATGCGCCAGCCGTAGCTGTGCAGCGCGCTGTCGGACATGGTGCGCTGGAGGACGATCTGGAGGCCGAGGCCGATGATCTGGCCCGCGGTCATGGAGACGTACTGGAAGCTGGAGGCGAAGCCGCGCCGGCGCGGGTCGGAGGCCTCGGTGAGGTAGGTGGCGCTGGCCGCGTACTCGCCGCCCACCGAGAGTCCTTGCAGCAGGCGGGCGACGAGCAGCACGAGGGCGCCGCCGTACCCGGCGACCGCGTAGGTCGGCGCGACGGCGATGAGGACCGCCGACGCCGACATGAGCGTCACGGTGAGGGTGAGCGCGGCCTTGCGGCCCTTGCGGTCGCCGACCCGGCCGAGCAGCCAGCCGCCCACGGGCCGCATGAAGAAGCCGACGGCGAAGATGCCGGCGGTGTTCATCAGCTGGGCGGTGGGGTTGCCGCTCGGGAAGAAGGCGCCGGCGAAGTAGGTGGCGAAGCTGGCGTACACGAACCAGTCGAACCACTCGACCATGTTGCCGGCCGACCCGACCCAGATCCTCTTCCAGTGGTGTCTTTCCATGCGCCGTTACCTGCCCGGCAGTTGAGTGAACGATTCCTCACTCCCGCCACCGGCGTCCGCCGCGGTTATGCCGTCAGCAGCGCGTCCCCGATGAACTCACGGACGTGGTCCAGCACCTGCGCCCGGTCGGTGCCGCGCAGTCCGATGGCGACATGGATGGAGAAGCCGTCGAGCAGGGCGCGCAGCCGCGCCGCGAAGCGGTCCGCGTCCACCCGGCGGAACTCCCCGCGCGAGATCCCCTCGGCGATCAGGGCGACCAGGTCGCGGTGCCAGGCGCCCTCGATGGCGGCCTGCCGTTCGCGCGCGCCGTCGTCGGCGTTCTGCGAGCGGTTCCAGACCTCCAGCCACAGCGTCCAGTGCGGATCGCGGTGGCCGTCGGGGACGTACAGGTCGACATAGGCGGACAGCCGCTCGCGGACGGTTCCCGGCCGGGTGAGCAGCCGGCCGCGCTCGGCGCCCAGCCGGCCCTCGCTCCACTCCAGGGTCTGGAGCAGCAGCTCGTCCTTGGAGTGGAAGTAGTACAGCAGATGGCCGCTGCTCATCCCGACCTCGCGGCCGAGCGCCGCCATGGTGAGCTTCTCCAGACCGCGTTCGGCGATCATGTCCATGGCGGCGGCGAGCACCTCCTCGCGCGGCGGCGCGTTCTTCCGCGTCCGGGCCGCACCGGCCATCCCTGTCTCCTACATGATCGAGAGCACGCTCATACCTTGGGCTGCTGCTGGGTGATGCAGTGGATGCCGCCCCCACCCGAAAAGATCGTACGCGCGTCCACCAGGGTGACCGTCCGCTCGGGGAAGAGCCGGCGGAAGATCCCGGCGGCGATCTCGTCGCGCGGGTCGTCGAAGCCGCACAGCACCACGCCGCCGTTGCAGAGGTAGTGGTTGATGTAGGAGTAGTCGGCCCAGTGGCCGTCGGCCTCCAGGGCGGTCGGGGCGGGCACCTCCACGACCTCCAGCCGCCGGCCGCGCGCGTCGGTCGCCGACTTCAGGATGCCGATGACCTCCTTGGTGACCTCGAAGTCGGGGTGGGCCGGGTCCGGCTGGGAGTGCGCCACCACGACGCCGGGCCGGGCGAAGGCGGCCACGATGTCCACATGGCCCAGCGTGCCGAAGCCGTAGGGCGGGTAGTCGCCGGTCAGGCCGCGCGGCAGCCAGATCGCCTTCTCGGTGCCGAGCTGGGCGTGGATCTCGGCCTCGACCTGCTCCTTCGTCCAGTGCGGGTTGCGCTCGGGGCCGAGCTGGACCGTCTCGGTCAGCAGCACCGTGCCCTCGCCGTCGACATGGATCGCGCCGCCCTCGTTGACCAGCTGCGAGGCGTACGTCTTCGCGCCCGCCAGGTCGGAGACATACGCGGCGATCTTGGCGTCGTGCTCCCAGCGGGCCCAGTCCTGGGCGCCCCAGCCGTTGAACGTCCAGTCCACGGCGGCCAGTTCACCCTTGCCGTTGGTGAGGAAGGTCGGGCCGATGTCCCGCATCCACGCGTCGTCCAGGTCGCGCTCGACGGTGTCGACACCCGGGCCGAGCAGCGCCTGGGCGTCCGCCGACTGGCCGGGGCCGCAGACGACCGTGACCGGCTCGAAGCGGCGGATCGCGCGGGCCACCGAGGCCCAGGCGGCGCGCGAGGCGGCGAGGTCCTCGGGGTCGTCGAAGGTGGGGTTCGGGCCGGGCCACGCCATCCAGGTGCGCTCGTGCGGGGTCCACTCGGCGGGCATACGGAAGCCGTCGGCGGCAGCAGACATGGTGTTCCTTAGGAAGGTCAGAGGAAGTAGAGGCGGTTGAGGGAGACCGAGTCGGCGGGCGCCGAGCGCAGCGGGTCGCCGTCGAGGGTGACCAGGCCGGTGTCCCGGTCGACGTCGACCGCTCCGGTACGGGAGTTCAGCCGCAGGTCGGCGGGGCCGATGCCCCGGGTGCCGCGCACGGCGACCCGGCGCCGGCGGGTGGGCATCCGGTCGCCGCCCTGGTCCACGGCCGCCTGGGCGACGAAGGCCACGGAGATGTCGGCGGCGGTGGCGCCGTACGAGCCGAACTGGGGCCCGAGGACGAGGGGTTCGCAGGTGTCGGTGGCCGCGTTGGGGTCGCCGACGACCCCGTACGCGGGGAAGCCGGATTTCAGCACCAGCTGCGGCTTGGCGCCGAAGTACTCCGGGCGCCACAGCACGATGTCGGCGAGCTTGCCCACCTCGATCGAGCCGACCTCGTGGGAGAGGCCGTGGGCGATGGCCGGGTTGATGGTGAGCTTGGCCATGTAGCGCAGGACGCGGGCGTTGTCGTCCGCCTCGCCGTCGCCCTCCAGGGGCCCCAGCTCGGTCTTCATCTTGCCGGCCATGGCGAAGGTGCGGCGGACCGTCTCACCGGCCCGGCCCATGCCCTGCGCGTCGGAGGAGGTGATGCCGATCGCCCCCAGGTCGTGCAACACGTCCTCGGCGCCCATGGTGCCGGCCCGGATGCGGTCGCGGGCCATGGCCGCGTCGCCGGGCAGGTCGGTCTTCAGGTCGTGGACGGAGACGATCATGCCGTAGTGCTCGGCGACCGCGTCCCGGCCGAAGGGCAGGGTGGGGTTGGTGGAGGACCCGATGACGTTCGGGACGCCGGCCATCTTCAGCACGTTGGGCACGTGTCCGCCGCCGCAGCCCTCGATGTGGAAGGCGTGGATGGTCCGGCCCTCCAGCACCTTCAGGGTGTCCTCGACGGAGAGGCACTCGTTCAGGCCGTCGCTGTGCAGGGCGACCTGGACGTCGTGCTCCTCGGCGACCCGCAGCGCCGTGTCCAGCGCCCGGGTGTGGGCGCCCATGTCCTCGTGCACCTTGAAGCCGGAGGCGCCGCCCTCGGCCAGCGCCTCGACGAGCGGGGCGCTGTGCGAGGACGAACCCCGGCCCAGGAAGCCGATGTTGACCGGCCAGGCGTCGAAGGCGTTGAAGGCGTGGCGCAGCGCCCAGGGGGAGTTGACGCCGACGCCCCAGACCGGGCCGAACTCCTGCCCGATGATCGTGGTCACGCCGGAGGCGAGGGAGGCCTCCATGATGCGCGGCGACAGCAGATGGACATGGGTGTCGACCGCGCCGGCGGTGGCGATGAGCCCCTCGCCGGAGACGATCGAGGTGCCGGTGCCGACGACGACGTCGACGCCGTCGAGGGTGTCCGGGTTGCCGGCCCGCCCGATGGCGCAGATACGGCCTTCCCGGATGCCGATGGAGACCTTCCGGATGCCCTGGGCCGCGTCGATCACGACGACGTTGCTGATCACCACGTCACAGGTGTCGCGGACGGCGGCGGCCTTGAGGTGCAGCCCGTCCCGGGCGGTCTTGCCGAACCCGGCCAGGAACTCGTCGCCGTAGCGCTGGGAGTCGGACTCGACGCGGACGGTGAGCCCGGAGTCGCCGAGCCGGATCCGGTCACCGGCGCGCGGGCCGTGGGTGGCCGCGTAGGCGTGCGGGTCGACATGGATCGACCGGCTCACCTCTCGTCCCTTCGAGCGGCTCATCGCTGCTCACCTCCGTCCGTCGTCGCGCCCAGGTATCCGCAGGCGGCGGCCCTGCGCAGGGCTTCTTCACGGGCTCCGGGCGCGTCCAGCGGCCCGTCGACCAGTCCGGCGAAGCCGATGGCGATCCGCTCGCCGCCGATCGGCACCAGCCCGACCTGCTCGCTCTCGCCGGGCCCGAAGCGGACCGAGGACCCGGCGGGTACCGCGAGCCGCATGCCGTAGGCGAGCCGACGCTCGAAGTCGAGGCGCGGGTTGGCCTCGAAGAAGTGGAAGTGGGAGGTGACGGAGACCGGCACGGTCGCCGTGTTGGTGACGGTGAGCCGGAGGACCGGTTCCGGGTCGGCGTGCTCCGGCCCGGGCAGCAGGGCGCCCGGCGCCTGCGCGCCGAGGCCGCCGCCGATCGGGTCGGAGACCACCGCGAGCCGGGAGCCGTCGTCGAAGACCGCCTCGACCATCACCTCGGTGACGACGTCGGCCACGCCCGGGAGCACGTCCTCGGGGCCGAGCACCGAGCGGGCCGCCTCGATGGCCTCGGCGAGCCTGCTGCCGTCCCGGGCGGCCTCGCAGACGGTGTCCGCGATCAGCGCGGTCGCCTCCGGGACATTGAGCCTGAGGCCGCGCGCGCGGCGGGCCCGGGCCAGCTCGGCGGCTCCGAAGAGCAGCAGCCGGTCACGTTCCGTGGGGGTCAGTCTCACGACGCGACACCTCCTTGCCTTCCACGTTCCACACTTTAGAACATCACTCTAAACACAGAATTCGTGAAACTGAAGCATTGACTCTTGGAGCGGCCTCGCAGAGATTGAACGCTGCTCTAACTTCACCGGCGCTTGTCGAAGGAGACCAGCCATGCCGATAGAACAACGCGGAGTCGACACCATCCCGGACGAGGAGCGCACCAGCGGACCCCGCGACCTCGTCTCGATCCTGCTCGGCTCCAACCTCTGCCTCGGGGTGATCATCTTCGGCTGGCTGCCGCCGTCCTTCGGGCTCGGCTGGTGGGCGTCGGTCAGCTCGATCGTGGCGGGCACGGCCGTCGGTACGGCCGTGACGGCGCCGCTCGCCCTGATCTCGCTGCGCACCGCGACCAACCTGTCCACCTCCTCCGGCGCCCAGTTCGGCGTCCGGGGCCGGCTGGTCGGCTCGGTCGTCGGTCTGCTGCTCGCCCTCGGCTACACCGCGCTGACGGTGTGGATCGGCGGCGATGTGATGCTCAGCGTGCTCGGGCGGATGTTCGGGGTGCCGGCGGACGGGGTGTCGTACGCGATCGTCTACGCCCTGCTCGCCGGGGCCACCGTCGCGGGCGCGGTCTATGGCTACCGGGTGCTGCTGAACATGTCCAAGGTGCTGTCCATCGGCATGACCGTGCTGCTGCTGCTCGGCGTCTTCGCCTACGCCCCGCACTTCGGCACCGCCGCGCTGCCCGAGGCCGGCGGCTATCTGCTGGGCTCCTTCTGGCCGACCTGGTTCCTGGCGGCCGTCGCCGCCGGCCTGTCCGGGCCCATCGCCTTCATCACCCTGCTCGGCGACTACACCCGCTACATGTCCCCCGCCCGCAACTCCGACCGCCGGGTGCTGCGGGCCACCTGGCTGGGGCTGATCCTGGGTCTGCTGGTGCCGCAGCTGTTCGGCACGTTCACGGCGTACGGCGCCCACGCGGCCCTCGACTACGCCGGTCCGCTGGTCCAGGCCTCCCCCACCTGGTACCTGGTCCCGCTGCTGCTGTCCGCCTCGGCCGGCTCGGTCGGCAACGCGGGTCTGATGCTGTACTCCATGGGCCTGGACCTGGACGCGATCCTGCCGAAGGCGTCCCGGGCCCGCGCCACCTACACGGTCGCGATCGTCGCCACGGCCTGTGTCTTCGTCGGCCACTACGCCTGGAACGCCCAGTCGGCGATGACGTCCTTCGTGCTGCTGCTCACCGCCATCGGCACCCCGTGGGCCGTCATCACCCTGATCGGCTTCGTCCGCTGCCGCGGGGTGTACGACGCCGACGCCCTCCAGGTCTTCAACCGCCGCTCCCGGGGCGGGATCTACTGGTACACGGCCGGCTGGAACATCCGGGCGACGCTCTCCTGGGCCCTCGGCGCCGGCGTCGGCCTCCTGGCCGTCTCCCTGCCCTCGTACCAGGGTCCCCTGCTGCACCTCACCGGCGGCGTGGACTGTAGCTTCCTGCTCTCGGGCGCGGTCGGCGGCCTGATCTACCTGATCCTGACCCGAGGCCGGCAAAGCCCAAGGGCCACCTCGGACACGGAACAATCCGAAGCAGCCCTGAGCATCTGAGGGGCGCGGGGCCCTGTCGATAGGCGGCTCCGCCGCGGGGCGCGATCAACCACAACGGCGCCGCAGCCGAAGAACGACAGATCGCGCCCCCGGCCAAGCCGTCAGCCGACGCGATGCATCCAGCCGTGCTTGTCCTCCACATTCCCCCGCTGGATCCCCAGCAGCGCGTCCCGCAGGCGCAGGGTGACCTCGCCCGGGTTGCCGTCGCCGTGCGTCCACTCGTCGGTCTTCGTCTTGACGTGACCGATCGGCGTGACCACGGCGGCGGTGCCGCACGCGAAGACCTCGGTGAGGGCGCCGGACGCGGCGTCCGCCCGCCACTGCTCCAGGGTGATCACACCCTCCTCGGCGGTGTAGCCGAGGTCCCGGGCGACCTGGAGCAGGGAGTCGCGGGTGATGCCCTCCAGGATCGAGCCGGTCAGCTCGGGGGTGACGATCCGGTCGCCGTAGACGAAGGCGACGTTCATGCTGCCGCTCTCCTCGACCTTGGTGCGGGTGGCCGCGTCGAGGTAGACGACCTGGTGGCAGCCGTGTGCGGCGGCCTCGGCCTGGGGCAGCAGGGACGCGGCGTAGTTGCCGCCGGTCTTGGCGTCGCCGGTGCCGCCGGGGACGGCGCGGACGTGGTCCTCGGCGACCCAGATGGTGACCGGCTTGACGCCGCCGGGGAAGTACGCGCCGGAGGGGGAGGCGATCAGCATGAAGAGGTACTCGTTCGCCGGGTGGACACCGAGCGCGGCCTCCGTGGCGAACATGAACGGCCGCAGGTAGAGCGCCTGCTCACCGCCGTGCGGCGGGACCCAGTCGGCGTCCTGGGTGAGCAGCGCGTCCAGCGCGGCGATGAACAGCTCCTCGGGCAGCTCGGCCATGGCCATGCGGCGGGCGGAGTGCCGGAAGCGGCGGGCGTTCGCCTCGGGACGGAACAGCGCGACCGAGCCGTCGGGCTGGCGGTAGGCCTTCAGGCCCTCGAAGATCTCCTGGCCGTAGTGCAGGACATGGGTGGAGGGGTCCAGGGAGATCGGCCCGTACGGGACGAGCTGGGCGTCGTGCCAGCCGCGGCCCTCGGTCCACTTGATCGTCACCATGTGGTCGGTGAAGTGGCGGCCGAATCCCGGGTCGGCCAGGATCGCCTCGCGCTCGGCGGCGGCGAGGGGGCTGGCGGAGGGCTTGAGCTCGATCGTGGGCGTCGTCATGAGTGGTTGTCCTTCACCGGTTGTAGTGACGGGCCGCGCACCCTCCCGGCGCCCGCCTTGCGGCGGGTGCTAGGACGTCCGAGCATTCCCTCATACCGCGGCTCCGCGTCCGATTATCGCGCGGAGGCTGCGGTGTCAGGATCCGGGGTGAAGCGGCCCAAGGGTCGATGGTGGCACCCGGCGGGGACAGGGGGAAGCCGCCGGGCGATCGGTTGACCCGGCGGCTTGAGGGGTGGAGCGCCGGATCAGCCGGCTACTCGCGCGGCGAGCGCGTCGCCGATCTCGGAGGTCGAGCGGGCGGGTCGGCCCGCGCGCTCGGTGAGGTCGGCGGCGACCGCGGTGTCGATGCGGTCGGCCTCGGCGTCGTAGCCGAGGTGGCGCAGCAGCAGGGCGACGGAGAGGACCGTGGCGGTCGGGTCCGCCTTGCCCTGCCCGGCGATGTCCGGGGCCGAGCCGTGGACCGGCTCGAACATGGACGGGAACTCCCGGCTGGGGTTGATGTTGCCGGAGGCGGCCACGCCGATGCCGCCGGAGACGGCCGCGGCGAGGTCGGTGATGATGTCGCCGAAGAGGTTGTCGGTGACGATGACGTCGAAGCGCTCGGGCTGGGTGACCAGGAAGATCGTCGCGGCGTCGACGTGCAGGTAGTCGGTGGTGACCTCGGGGAACTCCTTGGCCACCTTGGTGAAGATGTCCGTCCACAGGTGCCCGGCGAAGGTCAGCACGTTGTTCTTGTGGACCAGCGTGAGCTTCTTGCGCGGGCGGGCCTGGGCGCGGGCGAAGGCGTCGCGGACCACGCGCTCGACACCGTAGGCGGTGTTGACGGAGACCTCGGTGGCGACCTCGTGCTCGGTGCCCTTGCGGATGGTGCCGCCGTTGCCGGTGTAGGGGCCCTCGGTGCCCTCGCGGACGACCACGAAGTCGATCTCGGGCTGGCCGGCCAGCGGGGTCGCGACGCCGGGGAGCAGCTTGCTCGGCCGCAGGTTGACGTGGTGGTCGAAGGCGAAGCGGAGCTTGAGCAGGAAGCCGCGCTCCAGGACGCCGGAGGGGACCGACGGGTCGCCGATGGCGCCGAGGAGGATCGCGTCGTGCTGCTTCAGCTGCGCCAGGTCCGCGTCGGTGAGGGTCTCACCGGTGGCGTGGTAGCGCTTGGCGCCGAAGTCGAACTCCTTCGTCTCCAGCTTCACATCCTGCGGCAGGACGGCGGAGAGGACCTTGAGACCCTCGGCCACGACCTCCTGGCCGATGCCGTCACCGGGGATCACTGCGAGATTGATGCTGCGAGACATGCGGGCACCCTACTCCTCGTCCCAGGTGATGACACGGCGCGTCCACCATACGGACGACCGATGCGGCGTCGGCCGGCTCAGTGGCCGGTCTCGCCGCCGTTGTCACGGCGGTCGAGGGCCCGCTGGAGGGCGGCGGCGGCGTTCTTGCGGTCGGACTCGCTCGCGCGGGACACGTGGCGGACGCGGCGGCGGACGGTCGTCTCGGCCATGGGAATCGACTCCTTCGCAAACGCGGAGCACAAGAGGGTCATGAGGGGTGAGCGAGACGCCGGAAGGGGCGGAGAGCGGCGGACCGCAGGGGTTGCCTGCACGGGGCCCGGCTCACGACCGCCATTCGCTGGATCGAGCGAGACGTTCGGCTCCTACAAAACTAAGGGAGCCGGCCGCCGCTGTCTGCACAATTACTCGGACTTCCTACTATCTGAGACGGCGGACCGGCTCACACCGCCCTGAGCTGGGCTTTCGTGCGTTCGGGTGTGCTGTGGCCCAGGGTGCGCAGGGTGCGGATCAGGGCCCGTACGGCGGTGGTGCCGGCGAGTTCGGCGGTGGTGACGTACCCGACCGAGCGATACGGCCGCGCCGGGCCGAGGTCGGTGACCGCCACGGTGGGCGGTGCGGCGGCGAGCGACAGCTCCGGCATGATCGCCATGCCGAGCCCGCTGCCCACCATGGACAGCACCGCCCCGTCGTCCTCGGCCCGCACGGTGGCCGCCGGGATCCAGTCCTGGGCGGCCCACCAGTCGCGCGTGTAGGAGCCGCAGTTCTCCGTCCAGTCGACCAGCGGCAGGCCGCGCGGCGCCGGGTGCCCCGCCGGGGCCACCAGGGAGTACGGCTCCTCCAGCAGCACATCGCCGACCAGCCCGGCGAGGAAGGGCCCGTTGAGGGTGGCGATCCCGACGTCGGCCCGGCCGGCCGCGACCTCGCCCGCGGTACCGGCGCCCACCTCCCGTACGACGTTCACCTCGACCTCGATGCCGGGGTGCAGGGCGCCCAGCCGCTCCAGGGCGGGCGGGAGCAGATGCAGCGCCGCGCTGCGGAAGGCGGCGATCCGCAGCGGCCCGGAGATCCCCCTGCCGTCCGCGGCGCGGACGTCCGCGGCCAGCGCGTCCAGCATCCGCAGCACCCGCCGGGCATGCGCCGCGGCCCGCTCGCCGGCGGCCGTGGGCCGGGCGCCGAACCGGCCCCGCTCGAAGAGCACCGCACCGAGTTTCCGCTCGATCCCGCGCACGGCGTGCGAGACGGCGGACTGGGTGGCGCCGAGCCGGCCGGCCGCGGCCGAGAACCCTCCCTCGTCGGCCACGGCGACCAGGATTCTCAGCTCCTGCGGGGCAAGGTCGGCTGTGCTCAATTCGGGGCTCCCACCTGGGTATATGAGGGCGTCTCATGGACCGGCGCGTTCCATGAGCGCAACCCTCTGCCCGGCTCCGGCATTCCTGCCTAGCGTCCCGTCCATGACCGAAACAGCGCTCACCGTCCAGCAGACCGCCCGCCCCACCGGCTTCCCCACCGCGGACCACTTCCGCTTCGCCGAGTCCCCGGTCCCCGAACCGGCCCCCGGCACCGCCCTGGTGGAGAACCTCTACTGGTCCGTGGATCCCTACCACCGCGAGATGATGGACGGTGAGTTCGCGCTCGGCGCCCCGCTGGAGGGCCGCACGCTCGGCCGGGTCGTCGCCTCCCGCACCCCGGCGCTGCCCGAGGGCGAGGTCGTCTTCCACCGCCAGGGCTGGCGCACCCATGCCGTGGTCCGCCCGGAGGAGGTGCGCCGGCTCCCCCACCACCCGGGCGTGCCGCTGTCCGCGTATCTGAGCGTGCTGGGCGGCACCGGCCTCACCGCGTATGTCGCCCTCACCCGGATCGCCCGGCTGCGCGAGGGCGAGGACCTGTTCGTCTCCGGCGCCGCGGGCGGGGTCGGCACGGCGGTCGGCCGCTTCGCCCGGCTGCTCGGCGCGGGCCGGCTCACCGGCAGCGCGGGCAGCCCGCAGAAGGCCGCGTACCTGGCCGACCGGGTCGGCTACGACACGGTCTTCGACTACCACACCGCCCCGGTCGCCGACCTGCTGGCCGAGGCCGCCCCCGCGGGCGTCGACGTGTTCGTCGACAACGTCGGCGGCGAGCACCTCGGCGCGGGGATCGACGCGCTGCGCGACCGGGGCCGGGTGGTGCGGATCGGCACGATCAGCCAGTACAACACCCCGGACGCGCCGCCGGTCGTCTTCGACCACGCCGCCGTGGTGGAGAAGCGGCTGCGCATCGAGGGCTTCCTGGTCCGCGACCACACGCATCTCCAGGAGGAGTTGTACGACTTCGCCGTGCCGCATCTGCGCAGCGGGGCGCTGACGGCGGACGAGACGGTGGTCGACGGGTTCGAGCGGATCGTGGAGGCGTTCCTGCGGATGCTGCGCGGCGGCAACACGGGAAAGATGCTCGTCCGCGCGATCCCCTGAGACTCTTTCCCGGCCCGTGCCTGGTCAGCGGGGCTGCGGTTGCAGCCGGGGCCGGGGTGTTGCAGCGTGGTGTGTGAACGGATGGGGCTGACGGGGCTGCTGTGACACCGCGCGGCAGTGACATCCAGGCCGACGCGACGGCCGACCCCGCGGAGGTCCCCACCAGCAGAGCGCCCGTCCCAGCGCGACGCGCGCATGCGGCCCCATCACACACCCGCACACCATGAGCAGGTGGTGACATGCCCACGAACACATCGCGCATCGTCCACAGGTCCCGCGCCGTGGCGGTCCTCGCCACGGCCACCGTCGGAAGTCTGCTGGTCGTGGGACCGGCGCACTCGGCAACCACCACGGGAACCGTGAGCTACTCCGGCACGGCGAGTTGCGCGACGAGGTTCCCGAACACCGTACCCACCGAGATCACGCTGAACGCCGGGCAGGGCCCCGCGGCGGACTCCGTGGACAACAACGACCAGTCGAGCGGCGCGTACGGTCCGGTCGACCTCACCGTCCCGGTGAACAAGGCGTTCACCCTCCGCGTCACCGTGAACTGCGAGACCTCGGGCGGCACGACGCACAGCTTCCACCCGAGCGTCAAGCAGAGCGGCCTCAAGGACGGGAAGGACATCACCCTGAACTTCTCGTAGGGGCGGCGTGGCCAGAGATGGCGACGGGCCGGCAGGCCTGCTCCGAGGCAGGCCTGCCGGCCCGTGACTTGGGGGGCCGGGATCAGCCCATGTGCGGGTACGTGTAGTCGGTCGGCGGGACCAGCGTCTCCTTGATGGCGCGGGTCAGCGTCCAGCGCAGCAGGTTCTGCGGGGCACCGGCCTTGTCGTTGGTGCCGGAGGCCCGGCCGCCGCCGAAGGGCTGCTGGCCGACGACGGCGCCGGTCGACTTGTCGTTGATGTAGAAGTTGCCGGCCGCGTAGCGCAGCTTCTCCATCGTGTAGGCCGCCGCGGCACGGTCGTTGGAGATGACCGAGCCGGTGAGGGCGTAGTCGGACACCGACTCCATCTGGGTCAGCATCTCGTCGTACTTGTCGTCCTCGTAGACGTACACCGCGAGGATCGGGCCGAAGTACTCGGTCGTGAAGACCTCGTTCTCCGGGTCGGTGCACTCGATGACGGTCGGGCGGACGAAGTAGCCGACCGAGTCGTCGTAGGTGCCGCCCGCGACGATCGTGCACGCCGGGTCCTGCTTGGCGCGGTCGATCGCGGCCTTGTTCTTGGCGAAGGAGCGGTCGTCGATCACGGCGCCCATGAAGTTCGACAGGTCGGTGACGTCACCCATGGTGAGGTAGTCGACCTCGGCCGCGAACTCCTCCTTGAAGCCGCTGTTCCAGATCGACGCCGGGAGGTACGCGCGGGAGGTGGCGCTGCACTTCTGGCCCTGGTACTCGAAGGCACCGCGGGTCAGGGCCGTCTTCAGCACCGCGCGGTCGGCCGACGGGTGGGCGACCACGAAGTCCTTGCCGCCGGTCTCGCCGACCAGACGCGGGTACGAGCGGTACTTCTCGATGTTGGTGCCGACCGTCTTCCACAGGTACTGGAAGGTCTTGGTGGAACCGGTGAAGTGGATGCCGGCCAGGTCGCGGTGGTGCAGGGCGACCTCGGAGACGGCGATGCCGTCGCCGGTGACCAGGTTGATGACGCCCTTGGGCAGGCCCGCCTCCTCCAGCAGCTGCATCAGCAGGACGGCCGCGTGGGTCTGGGTCGGGGACGGCTTCCAGACCACCACGTTGCCCATGAGGGCCGGGGCGGTGGGCAGGTTCGCCGCGATCGCCGAGAAGTTGAACGGCGTGATCGCGTAGACGAAGCCCTCCAGCGGGCGGTGGTCCAGGCGGTTCCACACACCCGGGGAGTTCGCCGGCGGCTGCTCGGCGAGGATCTGGCGGGCGTAGTGGACGTTGAAACGCCAGAAGTCGACCAGCTCACAGGGGCTGTCGATCTCCGCCTGCTGGGCGGTCTTGGACTGGCCCAGCATGGTGGAGGCGGCGATGGTCTCGCGCCACGGACCGGCCAGCAGCTCGGCGGCGCGCAGGATGATCGCGGCACGGTCGTCGAAGGCCATCGCGCGCCAGGCCGGCGCGGCGGCCAGGGCCGCGTCGATGGCGTCCTGGGCGTCCGCCTGCGTGGCGTGCCGGCCGGTGCCGATGACGGCCTTGTGGTTGTGCGGCTGGACCACCTGGAACGGCTCGCCGCCGCCCATCCGCTTCTCGCCGCCGATGGTCATCGGCAGGTCGATCGGGTTCTCGGCCAGCTCCTTGAGCTTGACCTCGAGGCGGGCGCGCTCGGGCGAGCCGGGGGCGTAGCCGTGCACCGGCTCGTTGACGGGGGTGGGGACCTGGGTCACAGCGTCCATGAGATCCGAACTCCTTGTGCGTGAGCGGGTGGTGGGGCTTGGGGGCGGCTCAGCCCTTGCTGACCATCGAACGGAGGAAGAAGCGGAGGTTGGCCGGCTTCTCCGCGAGACGGCGCATGAAGTAGCCGTACCAGTCGGTGCCGTAGGCGGTGTAGACGCGCATGCGGTGGCCCTCGGCGGCCAGTCGCAGGTGCTCGTCGCCGCGGATGCCGTACAGCATCTGGAACTCGTACTCGTCCAGCTTGCGGCCGGCCTTGTGGGCCAGCTCCTGGGCGATGGAGATCAGGCGCGGGTCGTGGGACCCGATCATCGGGTAGCCCTCGCCCTCCATCAGGATCCGCAGGATGCGGACGTACGCCTTGTCGATCTCGTGCTTCTGCTGGTACGCGACCCCGGCGGGCTCCTTGTAGGCGCCCTTGACCAGGCGGACGCGGCTGCCGGACTCGGCCAGCCGGCGGGCGTCGGCCTCGGTGCGGAAGAGGTAGGCCTGGATGACGCAGCCGGTCTGCGGGAAGTCCTTCCGCAGCTCCTCGTGGATGGCGAACATCGAGTCGAGGGTGGTGTGGTCCTCGGCGTCGAGCGTGACCGTCGTACCGATGGCGGCGGCGGCCTCGACGACCGGGCGGACGTTCGCGAGCGCCAGCTCGTGGCCGCCGGGCAGCGCCTGGCCGAACATGGAGAGCTTGACGGACATCTCGACGCGCGTGCCGAGGTCCAGCTCCTTGAGGTGGTCGATGAGCGCGAGGTAGGCGTCCCGGGCGGCGGTGGCCTGCTCGGGGGTGGTGATGTCCTCGCCGACGACGTCCATCGTCAGCTCCAGACCCCTGGCCGTCAGGTCCTTGATGATCGGGACGATGTCGGCCACCGTCTCGCCGGGGATGAAGCGGTCGACGACCTGCTTCGTCACCGGGGCCGCCGAGATCAGGCGTCGCATCCGGTCGCTTCGCGACGCGGCGAGAATCACGGGACCCAGCACGGGGCACCTCCACAGACAAGCACCGAAACGGCCATCACCCGACGCTTCGGGTACGGCACGGAGAACCACCGTGAAACCTAAGGATCCCTCCGATCCTCGGCCATCGACAGCTGTCACGCATCCGTGCACGGGATCTCAGACAGATGTATGAAGCCCCTGCGGAAATGCGGGAGAATGCCCGGGTGACGGCCGAATACAGGGGTGACTACCAGGAACTGGTCGATGAGATCTCGGAGCTGCTGGGCGCACCGGCGACCCTGGAGAACCGGGACTTCGAGCTGATCGCCTTCGGGGCGTACGACAGCGAGGGCGACCTCGATCCCTCGGCCCTGGACCCGGTCCGCACCCGCTCGATCCTCACCCGGCGCTCCACGGCGGCGGTCCGGGCCTGGTTCGAGGGGTTCGGCATCGCCCGGGCGACCGGGCCGGTGCGGATCCCGCCGACGCCGGCGGCGGGGGTGTACCGCGGCCGGATCTGCCTGCCCGCACGCCACCGGGGCGTCGTCCTCGGCTATGTCTGGCTGCTGGAGGACGACCCCGGTCCGACGGACGCCCAGCTGGCGGCGGCCATGGCGGTGACGGCCCGGATCGGCGCGCTGCTCGCCGACGAGGCACAGCACGGCGCCGATCTGACCCGGGAGTTCCGGGCGGTGCTGAGCACCGAGCCGGGCTGGCGGCAGGACATGGCGGTGGGCGCGCTGCGCACCGCGCTGGGCCCGCGCGGACAGGGCCCGCACGCCGTGGTCTGTGTCGCCCCCTGGCCCTCGGCCGACCCCGACGACGCGCCGTCGGCCCGTACGGTGCCGCACGCGACGGCGCTGTGCACGGTGCCGTGGGAGGAGGACGCCAAGGCCGGTGCGGTGGCGGGGCCGGGGCGGCAGTGTCTGGCCGTGCTGGTGCGGCTGCGCTCGACGGACATCCTCGCCCCGGCGCTGACGGCCGCCTCGCGGCTGCTGCGGGAGGGCGCCCGCGCGGCCGGGGTCGGCGAGGTCCGGCCCGGCCTGGCCGAGCTGGGCGTGGCCTGGCAGCAGGCGTCGGCGGCGGCCCGGGCCGCGCTCGCCGAGCCCCGGCTCGGACCGGTCGCCGAGTGGTCCCGGATCGGCCCCTACCGGCTGCTCACCTCGCTG
Source organism: Streptomyces sp. NPDC031418 (assembly GCF_055581605.1). Taxonomy (NCBI): domain Bacteria; kingdom Bacillati; phylum Actinomycetota; class Actinomycetes; order Kitasatosporales; family Streptomycetaceae; genus Streptomyces; species Streptomyces sp. NPDC031418. Next base: position 242,047 of record NZ_JBVIJC010000001.1, on the reverse strand, counting down.
CCCGCCCGGGTGACCCAGGACCCGGCCGTGGCCCCGCTCCTCGCCCCCGCCCACCAGGAACTGGCCCGGACCGCGGAGGCCTACCTGGACCACGCCGGCCAGGCCGGCCGCACCGCCGCCGCCCTCGGCGTCCACCGCCAGACCCTCTACTACCGGCTGTCCCGCGTGGAACAGCTGACGGGCCTGGACCTGGACGACGGGGAGGACCGGCTGCTGCTGCACATGGCCCTGAAGGGGGCACGGCTGTAGCCGGGCCCTTTCCTGTCATGCCCGGGCCCGGCGCCGGGGCCCGTGCCAGGATGCGTCCATGTGGCTGAAGGAGCAGATACTCGGGATCCTCTCCACGGCATCCCCGGCACACTCGCCGGTACTGGTCCGGGCGTGGACGGACCCGGTCCACCTGAACGACCCCGAGCCGGTCGGGCATCGTTCGCTGCTCCTCGCCGCCCTGGACGGAGCCGGATCGCCCGGCGTCGACGCCGTACAGGACGCCTTCCGGTCGGCCGGGTGGGAGACGGCCGGCCGGGGAACGGTCCGGCACGGCGACCACACGGCCGAGATCCGTCAGGGCCGGGGCCCGGCGATCCTCATGTGCACCGCCTGGTCGCCGGTGGTGTTCCCGGCACGGGCGCTGGGGCAGCCCTCGTACACCCTCAGCACGGTCGACGGCGTGCTGTGCGACACCTGCCACGGCTGGGGAGCCTGCATGGACTGCGAGGGCACCGGCCGCGACCCGGGCAATCCCCGGAGCTACGGCCGCTGCTGGTGCTACGCGAGCAACTACGGGCCCGGCTCCTGCGTCGAGTGCGAGGGGCAGGGCGCCGTCACCGCGTCCTCGCTGGAGCGCAAGCGCCGGCCGTATCCCCGGCTCACCGACGGATACGTCCCCGATCCCGAGCCCGAGACGGGGCACGACACCAACCTCGGCGCGTTCGTGGACGTGGTGCACCGCGCCTGCGCGTGCGGGGAGTTCCGCTGCCGCTGGGACAACAGCGTGACCCGGACGGACAGCGGCCCGCACTCCCTCTTCACCGGCCTGTGCCCCGCCTGCGGCGAGCGGCGCGGCTACGCCTTCGCCCTGCCGGCCGGGTAGGAGCGGCCGGCGGCTTCCCGCCGGGGCGCCCTCACCCATCGGCGGCGCGGCCCCGCCAGTGGTCGAGGCTGTCCCGGACGAGCCGGAGGTCCACCTCGTCGAAGCCCAGCTCGTGCAGGTCCTGGCCGAGCAGTTCCTGGTACGCGGCGGCGGCCCCGGCCGCGTCACCCGCCCTGCCGCGCAGCATCGCGACGAGCCAGAGGGTGGTGAGGGTGTCCGGGTGGCCGAGGCCGCGGGTCCGGCGGTGTTCGGCGAGGCGGGCCTCGTAGGCGGCGAGCGTGTCGGGATGGCCGGGGCTGAGCACGGGCTCCTGCTGGGCCAGCAGCTGGGCCTCGACGGCGGCCGCTCCCGCCGGGTCCCCCGCCCGCTCGCGCCAGTGGGCGAGGCTCTTGCGGGTGGCGACCGTGGCGGAGTGGCCGGGGCCGAGGGCGCGCTCGTAGGCCGTCAGCAGCACCTGGAAGGTGTCCGCCGCCAGAGCCGCCCTGCCGGTCTGGCCGTACAGCCAGGCCAGTTCGTACCGGGTGTCCAGGGCTTCGGGGTGCTTGCGGCCGAGGACGCGTTCCTGGTCGGCGAGGAGTTCGAGGTACGCGGTGATGGCCCCCTCGCGGTCGCCCGTGTCCGCCCGGAACCAGGCCAGGTTGTGCCGGACGGTGAAGGCGTGGAGGTGGTCGCGGCCCAGCGCCCGCTCCACGTCGCCGCGCAGCTCCTCCAGCGTGGCCACCACGCCCGCGGTGTCTCCGCTCTGGTACCGCAACTGCGCGAGGTTGGCCCGCGCGGCGAAGGTGTCGGGGGCGTCGGGCCCCTGCTCCCGCGTCACCCGGTCGAGCGTCTGCTGCCACTCGGCCAGGGCGATGGCCGCCAGCGGCTTCTCACCGGCCGGATCGACGGGGGTGCGCAGCGAGAGGACCCAGTCGGGGGTGTCCGAGCGCTGGTGGCGGCTCGTCGCCGGCAGGACGTCGTCGATGATGTGGATGCGCCAGCGGTGGTGCGCCTTGCGGTAGGAGACGTCCCGGTCGGCCCACATGAACGGCCCGTAGGCGGCGGCGAGTTGCTCCTCGCGCATCCGCTGGACGTAGAGCTGGATCAGCGGGAGCCGGGCGGCGGTGGTCATCAGCCGCCGGGATGTGTCGTCGTCGCCGCGGCGGAAGGTGAGGTCCGCGAGAATGGCGACGGTGGAGTAGTAGGCCTCGCAGGCCTCGGTCGCGCGCCGCGCGCTGTGCCAGGCGGTGAGCCGCATCCGGGCCTGCCAGCGCCATGCCCGCACCGGGTGGCGCAGGGCGCGGGGCCGCTCGTTCAGCATGAACCACGCGCCGAGGAAGTAGTTGAAGCAGGCGGTGAAGGTCGCGGCGTCGGCGATGAGTTCCTCGTTCTCCTCGTCGGTGAATCCGAGGGCCGCGGCGGTGTCCTGGGGGAGGAGCACCGGCGGGCCGGCGTGGTCCGCCGGCCAGAGATGCCCGTACTGGATGTGGGTCAGTTCATGGGTGAGGGCGAAGGCGACCGCCGCGTCGTAGAAGTCGCGCGGCCCCCTGCCGTGCTGCCGTTCCCGGTCCTCGGCGGTGACCTCCATCGCGATGTCCAGCATGCTCGTCGGCGGGGGCGCTTCACCGTTCCCCTCCAGCGCACGGATGTACCGGCTGATGAACAGGTCGAGCGATTCGAAGGCGTGCATCGTCGCCTCCTGCCAGCCCTTGGGCAGCACTTCGGCCATGTAGGGGTGGGCGGTGTTCATCCCCCAGGCGATCTCGGCGCTCATCTGCACCACGAGCGGGGAGATGCCGATGAGCCAGCCGCCGGCCTCGCCGGGGTTGCGGAAGACCCGGGACTCCACGGCCCTCGACGGCAGGACGAACGCCTCGACGGAGCGCGCCAGTTCCAGCGCCCGGGCGTGGTCCTCCGGGGGAAAGGTGCCCAGCAGCCCGTCCAGAAGCCCTCGCACCTGGCGCTGGGTCCGGTCGAAGTACATCTCCCAGGCCCGGTCCGGATCCTCCTCGCCGGTGATCCACCGCAGGAAGGAGAAGTCCGCGAAGGCCATGCTCATCTCGCGCGCCTCGGCCGCGAGCAGGGGATTCTGCTGCTCGGCAAAGAGGATGCTGCGCCCCGGGTCAGACACCGCCCGGTCCCCCGGCGGCACCGCCGGACCCGGCGTCCCCGCCGCGGGGCGGCAGCGCACCCGCGATGACATCCGCCAGCCCGGCCCCGTCACGCACGGTCACCTCGCCCGACTTGGCGCGAACCACCACCACACCGCGCGGCAGCGCCGGGTCCTGGCGGATGGTGAGCTGCCGTCCGATCGCGTCGACCACCACGCCCTTGCTCCACGCCTTGCGCAGGGTGTTGATCAGATAGGCGAGGGCGTGCGTCGCCACCGAGCCGATCATCAGCACGTCGCCCAGCGGAACGGTCCCGCGCGCGTCGACGCCCTTCCCGGCGCTTTCGGCGGCCGCGAACGCGGCCTCGGTCGCGGCCAGCGACTCCGCGTCGGCCGGAGCGAACACGTTCACCCGGACCCGCTCGACCCCGGCACTGTCCATCCGGCCCCCCGAAGACGCCCGCGAACCACTTCAAGTCGACTGTACTGGAAGGCGGTTCGCAGGGGATCAGCTCGGCTCGGCCGCCGCGAGGATCCGGCGCAGGCCCTCGGTGAGCTGTTCGGCCCCGGTCGCCGAGTCGGGGTCGAACAGCCACTGGACCATCAGCCCGTTGAGCAGGGTCTGGTAGAAGCGGCCCTCGGTGTCGACGGCCGCGTCGTCCAGCCGGTCCTCCGGCACGCCGTTGAACATCGACAGGATGCCCTTACGGCCCTCCACCTGGGCCTCGGCGAGGAGTTTGCGCACCTCCGGCAGCCGGTCGCCCTGGAAGAGCAGCTCGAAGCTGAGCAGCCAGATCGCCCGGGAGGCGGGCACCGACCGGATGATGTTCGCCCACACCTCCTGGAACCGGGCCAGCGAGCCGGCGGGTGAGGTGACCTCGCCGCCGCTGCCCCAGCCGGGGTCGAAGCTCTCCCCCACGCCCTCGATCAGCGCCACATACGCCTGCGCCAGGAGCGCGTCCTTCGACCCGTAGTGGTAGCCGATCGAGGCCAGGTTGGTCCCCGACTCCTTGACGATGTCGCGTGCCGTCGTGCGCGCGAAGCCCTTCTCCAGCAGGCAGCGCTTGGCGCCTTCGAGCAGATCCTCACGGTGTCCCATGGCCTCACCCTACCCACGGTCCATACAGCCGTCATAGACGCATGACTTATACAATCGTTCTAGACAGCCGTTTAAGACGCTTGTACATTCCCTGTCATGACCAACGCGACGAGCACCGCCCCGAGTCCGATCCCCTCCCCCTCCCCGACCGCCCGCGCCGGACGCCGCGAGTGGACCGCGCTCGGCGTGCTGATGCTGCCGCTGCTGCTGGTCTCGATGGACGTCTCGGTCCTGTACTTCGCGACCCCGGCGATCAGCGCCGACCTGCACCCGAGCGGCACCCAGCAGCTGTGGATCTTCGACGTCTACGGCTTCGTCCTGGCCGGCCTGCTGATGACCATGGGCGCCCTGGGCGACCGCGTCGGCCACCGCCGGCTGCTGCTGACGGGGGCCGCGGCCTTCGGCGCCGCCTCGCTCCTGGCCGCCTACGCGAACAGCGCCGGGACCCTGATCGCGGCCCGCGCGGTCCTCGGCATCGGCGGCGCGACCCTGATGCCGTCCACGATGGCGCTGCTGCGCACGATGTTCGCCGACCCCGGCCAGCGGGCGAAGGCACTCGGCCTGTGGTCCGGCGTGATGACCGGCGGTATCGCCCTCGGCTCGGTGCTGAGCGGCATCCTGGTCGAGCACTTCTGGTGGGGCTCGGTCTTCCTGGTCAACCTGCCCGCGATGGCGCTGCTGCTCCTCCTCGGCCCGGTGCTGCTGCCGGAGTTCCGCAATCCCGAGCCCGGCCGCTTCGACTGGCCGAGCGTCCCGCTGTCGATGGCCGCCGTGCTCCCCGTGGTCTACGGCCTGAAGGAGATCCCCTCCGAGGGCTGGCACCCGCTCTACGTCGGCTCGCTCACCGTCGGTCTGCTCTTCGCGGCCCTCTTCCTCCACCGCCAGCGCACCACGGCCGCCCCGCTGGTCCCGCCCGCCCTGCTGAAGGGGCACGGCTTCACCCCGGCGCTGGTGCTGAACCTCGTCGCCAGTCTCGGCATGATGGGCTCGGCCGTCTTCACCACGCAGTACCTCCAGGCGGTCCTCGGCAAGAGCCCGCTGGCGGCGGCCCTGTGGAGCCTGCTGCCCTCGGTGTTCATCGGGGTCGCCGCTCCGCTCACCGCCCAGCTCGTACGGCGGGGCGTCAACCGGGGGTACGTCGTCGCCGGCGGCTTCGCGACCATGGCGGTCGGCTGTGCGCTGCTCGCCCTCGTCGGCACCGACTCGCTGTGGCTCGCGCTCACCGGGTCCGGAATCCTGGCCTGCGGGCTGGTCGCGCTGATGTCCCAGCTGACCGACCTCGCGCTGCGCGGCGCCCCGCTGGAGCGGGCGGGCACGGCCTCCTCGCTGCTGGAGACCGGCGCCGAGTTCGGCGGCGCGCTCGGTATGGCGGTGCTCGGCTCCATCGGTACGGCGGTCTACCGCCACGCGATGCCGGCCACGGCTCCGGCCGGGGCCCGCGAGACCCTGGGCGGAGCCCTGGCGAGCGCCGCCTCGCTGCCCGGCCGGGCCGGCGCGTCCCTGCTCGCCACGGCACGGGCGGCGTTCACCAGCGGGATGCACGCGGCGGCGATCGCCGGGGCGGTGCTGCTGCTGGGGGCCGCGGTGGGCGCGGCGGTGAGCCTGCGCCGGATCGGGAGCGGGGACGACGAGTAAGGCGGCACGAAAAAGCGCCGGCCGGGCTGATCGCGATCAGCCCGGCCGGCGCTTGAGCGCGAACGGCTCAGACCAGGTTCACGGAGCGGGCGGAGGTCGCCCCGATCTCCGAGGCCAGCTCGGCCAGCACACCGGCGCCGACCGTGTCGTCCACGGTCAGGACGGCCAGCGCCTCGCCGCCGGCGGCCGCGCGGGCGACCTGCATGCCGGCGATGTTGATGCCCGCCTCGCCGAGGATGCGGCCGACGGTGCCGACGACACCCGGACGGTCCTCGTAGCGCAGGACGACCATGTGGTCGGCGAGCGCCAGGTCGACGTCGTAGTCGCCGACGGCCACGATCTTCTGGAGGTGCTTCGGACCGGCCAGCGTGCCGGAGACCGACACCTCCTCGCCGGTGCCCAGGGTGCCGCGCACGGTGACCACGTTGCGGTGGTCGGCGGACTCGGAGCTGGTGGTCAGACGGACCTCGACACCGCGCTCCTGGGCGAACAGCGGCGCGTTGACGTAGGACACGGTCTCGTCGACGACGTCCTCGAAGACACCCTTGAGCGCGGACAGCTCCAGCACCTTCACATCGTGCTGGGTGATCTCGCCGTACACCTCGACGTCGAGACGGACGGCGACCTCACCGGCGAGCGCGGTGAAGATCCGGCCGAGGCGCTCGGCGAGCGGCAGGCCCGGCTTCACGTCCTCGGCGATGACACCGCCCTGCACGTTCACCGCGTCCGGGACCAGCTCACCGGCGAGGGCGAGGCGCACCGACTTGGCGACGGCGATACCGGCCTTCTCCTGCGCCTCGTCGGTCGACGCGCCGAGGTGCGGGGTGCAGACCACCTGGTCCAGCTCGAACAGCGGGGAGTCGGTGCACGGCTCCTTCGCGTAGACGTCGAGGCCCGCGCCGGCGACCCGGCCCTCCTTCAGCGCCGAGTACAGCGCCGCCTCGTCCACGATGCCGCCGCGCGCGGCGTTGACGATGCGCACGCTCGGCTTGACCTTGCGCAGCGCCTCCTCGCCGATCAGGCCGAGGGTCTCGGGGGTCTTGGGCAGGTGGACGGTGATGAAGTCGGAGACCTCGAGCAGCTCGTCCAGCGACAGCACCTTGACGCCCATCTGCGCGGCGCGCGCGGGCTGGATGTAGGGGTCGTAGGCGACGACCTTCATCCCGAAGGCGGACATGCGCTGGGCGACCAGGGCGCCGATGCGGCCGAGGCCGACGACGCCGAGGGTCTTCTCGGCCAGCTCGACGCCCGTGTACTTGCTGCGCTTCCACTCGCCGTTCTTCAGCGCGGCGTTGGCCTGCGGGATGTGGCGGGCGGTGGCGACGAGGAGGCCGCAGGCCAGCTCGGCGGCGGTCACGATGTTGGAGGTCGGGGCGTTGACGACCATCACGCCGGCCTTGGTGGCGGCGGAGACGTCCACGTTGTCGAGGCCGACGCCGGCTCGCGCGACGACCTTGAGCTTCTTCGCCGCGGCGATGGCCTCGGCGTCGACCTTGGTGGCGGAACGGATCAGGATCGCGTCGACGTCGGCGATGGCGGGCAGCAGTTCGGCCCGGTCGGCGCCGTTGGTGTGCCGGATCTCGAAGTCCGGGCCGAGCGCGTCCACGGTCGCGGGCGACAGCTCTTCAGCGATGAGTACGACGGGTTTCGAGCTCACGTGAGGTCCTCACAAGTCCAGAGCATGCGGACGGCCGTCCCGACGGCCGCAGGCGGAGGAGGGGGGCTAGCCGCGGAAGACGCACGACGCTGTGGGCCTGACGCGTGTTGTGCAAGCAGTGTAGTGGCGCGCCGGTGGGCGTAGTGCGCCTCTGCGGAGAGATCACCCGTCCGTGGCTGGACGGGCTGGACAACAGATGGACGAGGGGGGCCGGGGCACTGGCCCCGACCCCCTGATCCAAGGCTTACGCCTCCTCGTTCACCCAGCTCATCAGCTTGCGGAGCTGCTTGCCCGTGGTCTCCAGCAGGTGCTCGGAGTCCTGCTGCTTGTACTCGTTGTACTTCTTCAGACCGCCGTGGTACTCGTCCATCCAGTTCTTGGCGAAGGTGCCGTCCTGGATCTCGGCGAGGACCTTCTTCATCTCGGCCTTGGTGGCGTCGGTGATGATGCGCGGGCCGGTGACGTAGTCGCCCCACTCGGCGGTCTCGGAGACGGACCAGCGCATCTTCTCCAGGCCGCCCTCGTACATGAGGTCCACGATCAGCTTCAGCTCGTGCAGGCACTCGAAGTAGGCGATCTCCGGCTGGTAGCCGGCCTCGGTCAGGGTCTCGAAGCCCGCCTTGACCAGCGCGGCGGTGCCACCGCACAGCACGGCCTGCTCACCGAACAGGTCGGTCTCGGTCTCCTCGGTGAAGGTCGTCTTGATGACGCCCGCGCGGGTGCCGCCGATGCCCTTGGCGTACGACAGGGCCAGCTTCAGGGCGTTGCCGGAGGCGTCCTGCTCGACGGCGGCGATGCAGGGAACGCCGCGGCCCTCCTCGTACTGACGGCGGACCAGGTGGCCCGGGCCCTTCGGGGCGACCATGCAGACGTCCACGCCGGCCGGGGGCTTGATGAAGCCGAAGCGGATGTTGAAGCCATGGCCGAAGAACAGCGCGTCGCCGTCCTTCAGGTTCGGGGCGATGGACTCCTCGTAGACCTGGGCCTGGATCGGGTCCGGGACCAGGATCATGATGACGTCGGCCTCGGCGGCGGCCTCGGCCGGGGTCACCACGCGCAGGCCCTGCTCCTCGGCCTTGGCCTTGGACTTGGAGCCCTCGTGCAGACCGACACGGACGTCGACACCGGAGTCGCGCAGCGACAGCGCGTGGGCGTGGCCCTGGCTGCCGTAGCCGATGACCGCGACCTTGCGGCCCTGGATGATGGACAGGTCGGCGTCAGCGTCGTAGAACAGCTCGGCCACTTTGGGTTCTCTCCTTGTGTGCAGGTGGTGCGTCCCACCGTATGACGGTGGGCGGTGAGGAAGTTTCGGGGTCTCGGCATACGGGCGGGAGGGAGGTCACCGGCCGCCCGTTTTCAGCCGTGGCGTTACGTCTTCGGCTTCGGTACGTCTTCGGCTTGGTACGTCTTCAGCTTTACGCGGATCGGTCGAGCGCGCGCAGCGAACGGTCCGTGATGGACCGGGCGCCCCGGCCGATCGCGATCGTGCCGGACTGGACCAGCTCCTTGATGCCGTAGGGCTCCAGCATCTTCAGCATGGCCGACAGCTTGTCGCTGGATCCGGTGGCCTCGATGGTGACGGCCTCCGGGGAGACGTCGACGGTCTTGGCGCGGAACAGCTGGACGATCTCCACGATCTGGGAGCGGGTCTCGTTGTCGGCGCGGACCTTCACCAGGACGAGTTCGCGCTGGACGGCCTGACCCGGCTCCAGCTCGACGATCTTCAGCACGTTGACGAGCTTGTTGAGCTGCTTGGTCACCTGCTCCAGCGGCAGGTCCTCCACGTTCACCACGATGGTGATGCGGGAGATGTCGGGGTGCTCGGTGACGCCGACCGCGAGCGAGTCGATGTTGAAGCCGCGGCGCGAGAACAGGGCGGCGATCCGGGCGAGGATGCCCGGCGTGTTCTCCACCAGGACCGAGAGCGTGTGCTTGGACATGGTCTTTTTACGTCTCTCTCGCTCAGTCGTCTTCGTTGTCGCCGAAGTCGGGGCGGACGTCCCGGGCGGCCATGATCTCGTCGTTGGAGGTGCCGGCGGCGACCATCGGCCACACCATCGCGTCCTCGTGGACGATGAAGTCGACGACGACCGGGCGGTCGTTGATGGAGTTCGCCTCCTGGATGACCTTGTCCAGGTCCTCCGGGCGCTCGCAGCGCAGGCCGACACAGCCCATCGCCTCGGACAGCTTCACGAAGTCCGGCACCCGGGTGCCCCGCGCCTCCGGGTTGACGTCGTCCGGACCGCTGTGCAGCACCGTGTTGGAGTAGCGCTGGTTGTAGAAGAGGGTCTGCCACTGGCGGACCATCCCGAGGGCGCCGTTGTTGATGACGGCGACCTTGATCGGGATGTTGTTCAGGGCGCAGGTGGTCAGTTCCTGATTGGTCATCTGGAAGCAGCCGTCGCCGTCGATCGCCCAGACGGTGCGCTCGGGCCGGCCGGCCTTGGCGCCCATGGCGGCGGGGACCGCGTAGCCCATGGTTCCGGCGCCGCCGGAGTTCAGCCAGGTGGCGGGCTGGTCGTACTGGATGAAGTGCGCGGACCACATCTGGTGCTGGCCGACGCCCGCCGCGTAGATGGTGCCCTCGGGGGCGAGCTGCCCGATGCGCTCGATGACCGCCTGCGGGGAGAGCGAGCCGTCCTCGGGCTGGTCGTAGCCGAGCGGGTAGGTCTCGCGCCAGCGGTTGAGGTCGCTCCACCAGGCGGTGTAGTCGCCCTTGTGGCCCTCGCTGTGCTCCTTCTGCACGGCCTGGACCAGGTCGGCGATGACCTCGCGGGCGTCCCCGACGATCGGCACGTCGGCGGCGCGGTTCTTGCCGATCTCGGCCGGGTCGATGTCGGCGTGGACGATCTTGGCGTACGGCGCGAAGCTGTCCAGTTTGCCGGTGACGCGGTCGTCGAAGCGGGCGCCGAGGGCGACGATCAGGTCGGCCTTCTGAAGCGCGGTGACGGCGGTGACCGCACCGTGCATGCCCGGCATTCCCACGTGCAGCGGGTGGCTGTCGGGGAACGCGCCGAGCGCCATCAGGGTGGTGGTGACGGGCGCTCCGGTGAGTTCGGCGAGGACCTTCAGCTCGGCGGTCGCCTGCGCCTTGAGGACGCCGCCGCCGACATAGAGGACGGGCCGCTTGGCGGAGGTGATCATCTTGGCCGCCTCGCGGATCTGCTTGGCGTGCGGCTTGGTCACCGGGCGGTAGCCGGGCAGGTCCATGGTGGGCGGCCAGGAGAAGGTGGTCTTCGCCTGGAGGGCGTCCTTGGAGATGTCGACCAGGACCGGGCCCGGGCGGCCGGTGGAGGCGATGTGGAACGCCTGCGCGATGACCCGCGGGATGTCCTCGGCCTTGGTGACCAGGAAGTTGTGCTTGGTGATCGGCATGGTGATGCCGACGATGTCCGCCTCCTGGAAGGCGTCGGTGCCGATCGCCTTCGAGGCGACCTGGCCGGTGATCGCGACCAGCGGCACGGAGTCCATGTGGGCGTCGGCGATCGGCGTGACCAGGTTGGTGGCGCCGGGGCCGGAGGTCGCCATGCAGACGCCGACCTTGCCGGTGGCCTGTGCGTAGCCGGTGGCCGCGTGGCCGGCGCCCTGCTCGTGCCGGACCAGGACGTGACGCACCCGGGTGGAGTCCATCAGCGGGTCGTAGGCCGGGAGGATCGCGCCGCCGGGAATGCCGAATACCGTCTCAGCGCCGACCTCCTCGAGGGAGCGGATGAGGGACTGCGCACCCGTGACGTGCTCGACGGGGGTGGAGTGTCCTCCGGAACGGGGCCGCGGCTGCGGATGGTGGGCCCCGGTGGCCTGCTCGGTCATCGGCATTCTCTTCTCGATGCTGAGGGTTGGTGCGAGGTTCGGGCGGATTCACGCGGTGCACGGCCGGTGCTCGTGCAACAAAAAACCCCTCGTGCCACAGGGGCAAGCGAGGGGAGCGCGTCGGTGTGGGTCGCTGGGGATTCCGGATCGTCCTCCGGTGGGTCCCAGCTCAGCCGACGCGCTGTCCAAGTACGAGAATTCGGGTGCGCATGGAACTGACCCTCCCCCCGACGCGCACCACGTGTCAAGTGGGTGGGACGGGCGTCTCAGAATGTGAGCGATGGCCGCGGCTGCCTCCGAGAACAGCGGTGACACCTCCTGTGTACACCCCCGAGCCCCGCTCCATAGCCCGTTCGCCGACACGCCCCTTGGGCTCGCGCACACTGCCCGCGAACGCCGGTTCGGCCGGGGCGTGCGGCACCGGATAGTGGCCGGATCCGAGCGCCCGGCGCAGCCGGTACTCGTCCAGCGGCCCGGCGAACGCCATGCCCTGTCCATGTGTGCAGCCCATCGCGCGCAGCGCGACCACCTGCTCGGGCAGGTCCACCCCCTCGGCCACCGACAGCAGCCCGAGGTCCCCGGCGATGCGCAGCAGCCCACCGGTGATCTTGTGCAGCCGCGGGGACTCGACCACGCCCTCGACCAGGCTGCGGTCGAGCTTGAGGATGTCCACGGGGAGCCTCCTGAGCGCCGTGATGGCCGCACAGCCGGTGCCGAAGCCGTCCAGCGCGATGCGCACCCCGAGCCGGCTGAGCGCGGTCAGCCGCCGCTCCAGCTCGTCCAGGGGTGCCCTGGGGTCGACGTCGGACAGCTCGATGATCAGCGCACCGCCCGGCAGCCCGTGCCGGGTGAGCAGCGCCTCCACGGAGCCCAGCGGCGTCGAGCGGTCCAGCAGCCGCCGGGCGCTCATCCGGACGACCACCGGGACGAGCAGCCCGTTCGCCGCCCGCTCGGCGGCCTGCTCCACCGCCTCCTGGAGGATCCAGCGGTCCAGCTCGGCCGTCTTGTCGCCGTCCTCGGCCACCCGCAGGAACTCGGCCGGCGTGAACAGCACCCCCTGCGAGGAGCGCCAGCGCGCCTGCGCGCCGACCGCCCTGATCCGGCCGTTCTCCAGGCACACCACCGGCTGGTGCAGCAGCGCGAACTCGCCGTCGTGCAGCGCGGCGCGCAGCCGGGTGGCCAGCTCCGCCTTGCGTACGACGTCCTGCTGCATCTGCGGCTTGTACAGCTCGACCCGGCCCTTGCCGGCCGCCTTCGCGCGGTACATCGCGAGGTCGGCGTTGCGCAGCAGCTCGCCCGCGCCGAGGCCCGGCTCGGCGAAGGCGACGCCGATGGAGGCGTTGACCCGGACATCGTTGCCGTCGATGGCGTACGGCTGGGAGAGGGTCACCCGGAGCCGGTCGGCCAGCTCCAGGATGTTCCGCTCCCGGGCGGCGCGGTCGCGGCTGCCGTCCCCGACGATCAGGGCCGCGAACTCGTCGCCCCCGAGCCGGGAGGCGGTGTCGCCCTGCCGTACCGCGTCCTGGAGCCTGCGGGCGGCCTGCACGAGCAGCTCGTCCCCGGCCTGGTGGCCGATGGTGTCGTTGACGGCCTTGAAGCCGTCCAGGTCGATGAAGAGCACGGCCGTGCCCAGCAGCGCGGCGCCCCGGTCGGTGGCCCGGCGCCCGGACAGGGCCTGCTGGACGCGCCGGGTGAACAGCGCGCGGTTGGGCAGGTCGGTCAGCGGGTCGTGTTCGGCGTTGTGCTGCAACTGGGCCTGGAGGCGCACCCGTTCGGTGACGTCCCGGCTGTTGAAGATCAGACCGCCGTGGTGCCGGTTGACGGTGGACTCCACGTTGAGCCAGCTGCCGTCGCCGGAGCGGAACCGGCACTCGATGCGCGTGGTCGGCTCCTCCAGCGGGCTCGCGGTGAGGAACCGGCGCACCTCGTGCACCACACAGCCGAGGTCCTCCGGGTGGATGATGCCGGCCAGCTCCTGGCCCACCAGCTCCTCGGCGGGCCGGCCGTACACCCCGGCGGCGGCCGGGGAGACGTACCGCAGGACGCCGTTGGGAGCGGCGATCATGATGACGTCGCTGGAGCCCTGCACCAGGGAGCGGAAGTGGTTCTCCTTCTGCGCCAGCTCCTGGGTGAGGGTGATGTTGTCCAGCAGCATGATGCCCTGCCGGATGACGAGGGCGAGGACCACCGCGCCCGCGGTGATCAGCACGACATGGTCGGGCCGGCGGCCGTTGAGGACGTTGTACAGGATGCCCAGGGTGCACACGGCGGCGGCCAGATACGGGGTGAGCGCGGCGAGCGAGCCGCTGAGCGGCCGGCCCGCCGGGTAGCGGCTGGGGTCGGTTCCCGCACCGGTCGCGAACACATGGTGCTGGCCGGTGCCGCGCTGGCCTGGCACGTGCTCGTGGACCACGCGCGTGTACCCCTCCGCCGCGCGGGACTCCGGCCCGCCGGGGTGCCGGGGCGGGGCCCAGGGCGCGTAGGCGAGCAGCAGCGAACCGGCGAACCAGCCCGCGTCCAGCAGCTGCCCGGAGTGGTAACTGCTGTGCAGCAGCGGCGAGGTGAACAGCGCGTCGCACATCACGGTGAGCGCGAGCGCGCCGATCGCGGTGTTCACCGCCGTACGGTTGCCCGGGGCGCGCCGGAAGTGCAGCGCGAGCACCATGCTGACCAGCGCGATGTCGAGCAGCGGGTACGCCAGCGACAGCGCGGTGTGGGCCACGCTCGGCCCGTCGAAGCGGGCCGCCTGGGCGAGCGCCAGGCTCCACGACAGGGTGAGCAGCGAGCCGCCGATCAGCCAGGCGTCCAGAGCGAGGCAGATCCAGCCGGCCCTGGTCACCGGCCGCTTGGCGAGGACCAGCAGGCCCACGATGGCGGGGGGCGCGAAGCAGAGGAAGAACAGGTCGGCGTAGCTCGGGCTGGGCACGGTCCGGCCCAGCACCACCTCGTACCAGCCCCAGACCGCGTTGCCCAGGGCCGCCATCGCCGAGGAGAGGGCGAACAGCAGCCAGGCCGCGCGGAAGCGCACGCGCGCGCTGCGGGCGTAGAGGAAACAGGAGACGGCGGCGGTGCCGGCCGCGGCGCTCAGCCCGAAGTCGCCCATGACCAGGGCGACTTCCGTGGAGCCCCAGTCGAACGCGGAGCCGATGGCGTAGGCCGCGCAGATCACGGCGAGGACGAGCTGTTCCGCCGTGCGCACACCCTCACCGCGGGCCGGCCGGCGGGGCGGCGGCGCCTCGTGCGGGTGCGGTGCGCGCACGGCTCCGTCGAGCGGGGGCGTCACAGAGGGCGGCGCACTCACCGGGGCCTCCCGGTCCGCGCCGCTCCCGGGTCGCGCCGGTCCCGGTGCGCCGGGTGCGCATGCCTCCTGCGGCCGCCCGGCCTGTGCGGGTGATGGCTGTGATGGCTGGTGTGCTGACCGCGTCTGCGCGCGGCCGTGCGCCAGGGTCGCCGTCGGCGGCTCCGCCGCGTCGGATCGTTCGTCCATAGGCCGTGCATCGCCCGTCGCCCCCCTCACAAATCTGAAATGTCCATCCCCGGCGCCGAGTGGTCAGCGGCGCATCCCCTGCCGGGGACGATACACCAGGATCGTCACGCAGGGACATAGCTTCTCTACGCTCCGTGACGACCAGGGGATATGTGCCTACCGGCCGCGTCCGGGGAGTTGCGGAGGGTTCCGGAAATCGCTTACCGGCCGTCCTCTCCCGTCGTCAGGATCACGTTCCGCAGCGGCTCGTGGTTCACGAAACGGGTCAACTGGTCGACGAGCAGCCGCTCGGCGCGCGGTCGGAAAGCGGAGGAGGGCCCGCCCACATGCGGGCTGATCAGGACGCCGGGCGCGTGCCAGAGCGGATGGCCCGGCGGCAGCGGCTCGGGATCGGTCACGTCCAGGGCCGCGGTGATCCGGCCGGTCTCCAGCTCGGCGACGAGCGCCTCCGTGTCCACGACGGGCCCGCGCGCCACGTTGACCAGCAGTGACCCCTCCTTCATCCGGGCCAGGAAGCCGGCGTTCACGAGGCCCCTGGTGTCCGCGGTGAGCGGAGTGGCCAGGATGACGACATCCGCGCACGGAAGCAGTGAGAGCACATCGGCGATCGGATGCACGGGACCGCGCGCGGTGGTGCGCGCGGAGCGCGCGACGCGCACGACCCGCGCTACCTCGAACGGCGTGAGCCGGTCCTCGATGGCCTCCCCGATCGCGCCGTAGCCGACGATGAGCACGGTCCGGTCGGCGAGCGAGGGCTGGAAGCCGCCCGCCCAGCGCTCCTCCTGCTGCGCCCGGACGAAGCCGGGTATGCCGCGCAGGCTGGCCAGGGTCAGGGTGAGCGCCAGCTCGGCGGTGCTGGTCTCGTGCACTCCGCGCGCGTTGCACAGCTGCACCCCGGGCACCAGGTCCGCCAGCCGCCCGGTGATGTCGTCCACCCCCGCGGTCAGCGTCTGGACCACCCGCACCCCGGTGAGCGCCTTCAGCGGCCGCACCCGCACCGGCAGGGGCTTCATGTACGGCACGACGTACACGGCGCAGTCCGCCGGATCGCCGGGGAACTCCTGCTCGCCGTCCGCGCCGCCGTCCCAGAACAGGTACCGGGGACCCGCGGGCAGCCCGTCGATCTCCTGCGGGGGAATCGGGAGCCATACGTCTGAAGTCATGGCAGGAGGCTATGTCAGGCGGCCGGGAGCGCAGAGGTTAGGTTGGGGGCCGGGCAGAGGGAGGTTCACGAGCAGGTGGAGCGCAGGACGATCGGCGCGGGGGGACTCGCGGTGGGGGCCGTCGGACTCGGGTGCATGCCGATGAGCTGGGCGTACAGCGGGTCCCGGCAGCGGGGGGACGAGTCGCTGAGATGTGTGCACCGGGCGCTGGACGCGGGCTCGACGCTGCTGGACACCGCCGACATGTACGGCCCGTTCACCAATGAGCTGCTGCTCGGCCGGGTGCTCAAGGAGCGGCGCCAAGACGCCTTCGTGTCCACCAAGGTGGGACTGCTGGTGGGCGAGCAGCACATCGTGGCCAACGGCCGCCCGGGCTATGTGAAGCGGGCCTGCGACGCCTCGCTGCGGCGGTTGCAGACCGATGTCATCGACCTCTACCAGCTGCACCGCGCCGACCCCGAGGTCCCGGTCGAGGAGACCTGGGGCGCGATGGCCGAGCTGGTGCGGGCCGGGAAGGTGCGGGCGCTGGGGCTGTGCGCGGTGGGCGCGCGCGGCGGCCGCCGGCCGGGCACCGGGCTGTACGACACGACACTGCGCCAACTCCAGCGGGTGCAGCAGGTGTTCCCGGTGGCCGCGGTGCAGGCGGAGCTGTCGGTGTGGTCTCCGGAGGCGCTGGCCGCGCTGCTGCCGTGGTGCGAGGCGCGGGGGGTGGGCTTCCTCGCGGCGATGCCGCTGGGCAACGGCTTCCTGACCGGCACGCTGACCCCGGGCGAGGGTTTCGAGCCGGACGACGTCCGGGCCCGCCATCCGCGCTTCACGGCCGAGATGATGGCCGCCAACCAGCCGATCGTGGCGGGGCTGCGGCGGATCGCGCGGCGGCACGGCGAGGACGTGACCCCGGCCCAGGTGGCGCTCGCCTGGGTGCTGGCGCAGGGGCGCCATGTGATCGCCCTGCCGGGCACCAAGCGGGAGCGCTGGGCCGCGCAGAACGCGGCCGCGGCGGGGCTGCGGCTGACCGCGGAGGACCTCGCCGAGGTGGCGCGACTGCCCGCGGCCCGGGGATCCTGGGACTGAGCGCGGCACCGCCGTTTTCGACCACCGGCCGGACAGGCCGTGCCCGAAGGGACCGAGATCGTGCGACGACGAGCTGTGCCGGCCGTGCTGGCCGCGGCCGCCCTGCTGCTGACGGCGGGCTGCTCCTCCGGGGGCGGGCCACCGCTGCCGCCGATCGGTACGACGTCCGGGAGCCCCGCCCCCTCCGCCCGGGCCGGCGAGCCGGTCCCGCCGGCCAAGGGGTCGGTGACGGTGCTGCGCACGGTGGCGCAGGGGCTGAAGACGCCGTGGGGGCTGGCGGTGCTGCCGGACGGCGCGCTGCTGGTCTCCTCCCGGGACGACGGCACGATCACCCGGATCGACGGCAGGACCGGCCGCAAGACCGTCCTCGGCACGGTCTCCGGGGTCTCCCCCGGCGGCGAGGGCGGCCTGCTCGGCATCGCCCTCTCCCCCGAATTCACGGCGGACCATCTGATCTACGCCTACTTCACCTCGGCCTCGGACAACCGCATCGTCCGGGTGCTGTACGACGACCGGAAGCCGGCCGGGGAGCAACTGGGCGCTCCGGACACGGTGTTCAAGGGCATACCGAAGGGCGCGATCCACAACGGCGGCCGGATCGCGTTCGGCCCGGACGGGATGCTGTACGCCGGGACCGGTGAGAGCGGCCGGCGCGGACTGGCCCAGGACCGGTCCTCGCTGGGCGGCAAGATCCTGCGGCTGACCCCGGACGGCGATCCGGCACCCGGCAACCCCTTCCCCGACTCCCCCGTGTACTCCTACGGTCACCGCAATGTCCAGGGGCTGGCCTGGGACACCCGACAGCGGCTGTTCGCCTCGGAGTTCGGGCAGGACACCTGGGACGAGCTGAACGCGATCAAGCCCGGCGGCAACTACGGCTGGCCGAAGGCCGAGGGCAGGTCCTCCGACCCCGCCTTCCAGAACCCGGTGGCCGAGTGGCACACCGACGAGGCCTCCCCCAGCGGGATCGCCTACGTCAAGGGCGTCATCTGGATGGCGGCGCTGAAGGGCCGGCGGCTGTGGCGCGTGCCGCTGCACGGCACCTCGGCCGCGGCCGCCCCGCAGGCCTTCCTCACCGGCACCTACGGCCGCCTGCGCACCGTGGCCCCGGCGGGCGGCGACCGCCTGTGGCTGCTGACCAGCAACACGGACGGCCGGGGCACCCCGAAGCCCGGGGACGACCGGCTGCTGGAGCTGCGGGTGAGCTGAGCGGCGCGGCTGTGCGTCCTCGTCGAGGAGGGACCGGTCACCCCGCCGCCACCCGGTCCCCGGTCTCGGCCGGGAAGAGGCCGAGCCGGTGGGTCAGGGCGGCCGCCTCGCCCCGGGTGGAGACACCGAGCTTGGTGAGGATGTTGGAGACGTGGACGCTCGCGGTCTTCGGGGAGATGAACAGGGCCTCGGCTATCTGGCGGTTGGTGCGGCCCGCCGAGACCAGGCGCAGCACGTCCTGCTCGCGGCTGGTCAGGCCGAGCGCGGCGGCCGGGTCGGCGGCGGTGAGGGCCTGGCGCGGGGTGCGGGCGGGGGTGAGGCGGGCGCGCTGGGCGAGCCGGGCGGCCTGGTCGGCGAGGGGGCGGGCGTCGAGGTGGGCGGCGACCGCGGAGGTCAGCCGGAGCAGCTCCTCCGCGCGGTCCCGCTCGTCCTCGCCGGCGCCGTCGGCAAGCAGTGCCGCGGCCAGGCGGTAACGGACCCGGGCCAGGTCGTAGGGGCGGTCCAGGCACTCGAAGGCGGTGACCACCGGTGCCCAGGTGCGCGCGGTGTCCCGGCCGGCAGCGCGGAGCAGTTCGGCGCCGGCCCACTCGCTGTACGCCGTCCACACGGGCACTCCGGTGGCGAGGTGCCGGACCGCCTCGGCGAGCCGCTCCAGGATCCCGTCCCGGCCCGGCTGGGCGGCGGGCAGGGTCCGGGTGTCGGCCTCGGCGGTGGCGGCGGCCAGCAGCAGGGGCCAGCCGTAGCGCTGGGTGCCGGGCGGGAATCCGGCGTCCAGGGCCGCGAGCAGCTCGGCGCGGGCGTCGGCGATGCGGCCCTCCGCGGCGGCGATGCCGAGGGCGAGCCGGGCCATGGGCAGGGAGATCTGCGGCATCGGGTCATGGGTGCCGTAGTGGGCGCGGGCGGCGGCGAGCTGCCGGCCGGCCTCGGCGAGGTCGCCGCGGGCCAGGGCGAGCTGGGCCAGGCGCAGGGCGCCGGCCCCGCGGGGCTTGGCGCTGTGGCCGACCCGGGCGACGCGCCCGGCGGCCTCGGCGGCCTCGGCGGCCTCCGTCCACTGGCCGAGCGAGTACAGCGCGTCGGCGAGGTTGCCCCAGACGAAGGCCTCGGCGCCGACCAGCCCTATTTTCCGGGTGAATGCGACGCCCTCGCGCAGCATCGGCAGCGCTTCGCGGGAGCGGCCGAGGCCTTGCAGCACGGACGGCACGTTCACATAGGCGCGGGCCGCCACGTCGTGCATCTGCTCGGCACAGGCTTCCCGCAGGACCTGTCGCAGCTCGGCCAGCCCGCTCTCCTGGTCCCCGGACTCCACCGTCAGACCGCCCAGGGTGAGCCGGGCGGTCAGCTCGATCTCGCGGGCGCCGACCATGCGCGCGTAGGTGACGGCCCGCTCGGCGGCGGCGAAGGCCTCGGGGCCGGGCCGGTGCAGCATCGACCAGCTGGAGGCGAGGGCCAGCACCTCGGCGTGCACCTCCGACGGCGGCAGGCCGCGCACGAGGTCCTGGGCGGTGGCGAGTTCCGCCCAGCCGTCGCCGCGCGCCAGGTCCTGCACGAGCCGGGAGCGCTGGGCCCAGAACCAGGCGGCGCGCAGCGGGTCGGGCTCGTCCTCCAGCAGCCGCAGGGCGCGCTTGGTGATCTTCAGCGCGCGTTCGCGTTCGCCGCCGGAGCGGCCCGCGACGACCGCCTCGGCCATCAGGTCGAGGTAGCGCAGCGGGGTGGTGGCGGGATCGCAGCCGCAGGAGGGGTAGGCGTCGGCGCAGCCGACCGGGCGCAGGGCGGCGCGCACCTCCTCGGGGGCGTCGTCCCACAGCTCCATCGCCCGCTCCAGGAGCCCGAGTTGTTCGGTGTAGGCGTGCCGGCGGCGGGCCACGACGGAGGCGTCCAGGACGGCGGGCAGCGCCTTGGCGGGGTCGTGGGCGTGGTACCAGTAGCTGGCCAGGCGCAGTTCGCGTGCGTCGGCCGGGACCAGCGTCGGGTCGGCGGCCAGGACCTCGGCGTAGCGGCGGTTGAGCCGGGAGCGCTCGCCGGGCAGCAGGTCGTCGGCGATGGCCTCGCGGACCAGGGAGTGCCGGAAGCGGTAGCCGTCGCCGGCCGGGGCGGCGGTAAGGATGTTGGCGCCGACGGCGGCGCGCAGCGCCTCGATGAGGTCGTCCTCGGGGAGCTGGGCGACGGCGGCGATCAGCCGGTGCTCCACGGTGGAGCCGCCCTCGGCGACGATCCGCGCGATCCGCTGGGCGGACTCGGGCAGCGCCTCGACCCGGACCAGGAGCAGATCGCGCAGGGAGTCGGTCAGGCCGGTACGGCAGCCCGTGCGGCTCGCGACGGCGAGTTCCTCGACGAAGAAGGCGTTGCCGTCGGACCGTTCGAAGATGTCGTCCACGTCGGCCGGGTCCGGTTCGGCGGCGAGGATGCCGGCGATCTGGCAGGCGACCTCCTCGCGGGTGAGCCGGGCGAGTTCGATGCGGCGGACGGTGCGCAGCCGGTCCAGTTCGGCGAGCAGGGGGCGCAGCGGATGGCGGCGGTGGATGTCGTCGGAGCGGTAGCTGGCGAGGACGAGGAGCCGGCCGGTGCGCAGGGTGCGGAAGAGGTAGGCGAGGAGGTGACGGGTGGAGGCGTCGGCCCAGTGCAGGTCCTCCAGGACCAGCACCACCGGGTGCTCGGCGGCGGTCCGTTCCAGCAGCCGGGCGGCGAGTTCGAACAGCCGGGCCACGCCCTGCTCGTCATGGCGGCCGACGGTGGCCTCGCCCAACTCGGGCAGCAGCCGGGCCAGTTCCTCCTCCTGGCCGGCGGCCGCGGCGGCGAACTCCGCGGGCAGGGCCGCGCGCAGGGCGCGCAGCGCGGTGGAGAAGGGCGCGAACGGCAGCCCGTCGGCGCCGATCTCCACACAGCCGCCGACGGCCACCACGGCGTGCCGCCGGGCGGCCGCCGCGGTGAACTCCTCGACCAGGCGGGTCTTGCCGACTCCGGCCTCACCGCCGAGCAGCAGCGCCTGCGGCTCGCCGGCGGCGGCACCGGCGAGCGCGGCGTCGAGCACGGCCAGCTCTTCGGTGCGGCCGACGAACACGGGACTGACGGACCTGTTCTCCACGAGCCCGAGCATCGCACGAGGTGCGGAGGGTGGGGCGGCTGTTTTCCACAGGTCAGGTGCGATTTTCGTACCAATAGGAGCGGTAGGGGTGGGGGCCGTGCCCGTGGGCGGCTCAGGCGCGGCGCTCATGCGGGGCGCGGGGCGCGGCGTCCGCGGAGACGGCCGGTATGGGACTCGGCGGCCGCGGCGCCGTCGCCGAGGCTGAGCTCGCGGCGGGCGGCGCGACGGGCCCGGGTGGCCTCGCGGACCAGACGGTCCTGTGCGGCCTCCTGGAGCAGCTGGGCGGTGCGGATCTTCTGCTGGTCGAACATGGTGTGTCCTTCCGGGACTTCGGGGTGGTGCCTCGCGTTCTGCGATGTCTCCACTCTCGTCTCCCAGGGGGGTGCGCCACATCGGGAAGGTTCCGCATCTTCGGGCGGCCCGCGTGCCGCCCACACGCGTAAGGGGTCTTAGGAGAGGCCGTAAGACCCCTACGGCTCCCCTAAGACCCCTCAGGCCTCTAAGGCATGTGCGGCCGGGGGCGGCTCAGCCCGCCGAGGGCAGGGCGAGCAGCGCGTCGGAGTACTTCAGCACCGCCAGCAGCAGACCCACGGTGCCGAGCGAGACCCCCGCCCAGGCGACCGACCTGATCCAGGGCGCCTGGGTGCGGCCGGGGGTGCCGAACGCGGGCCGGGCGAGCACGACCACGCCGGTGATCAGCGCGGCCAGCGCGAACAGGCCGGCCCACAGGGCGGTGGTGTGCCAGGCGTCGCCGTAGACCGCCTTGAGCTGCGTCGCGACGCTCGCCCGGGTGGAGGTCCGCAGCTGGCCGATGAGCTGTTCGCGGGCGCCGGCGACGGTGCCGATCCAGCCGCCGCTGAGCGAGACCAGGCCGAGCGCGGCCGAGACGACGGCACCCGCGCCCTGACCGACCCCCGAGGGCGCCTCGGCCTCCGGCACAGCAACCTCAGCCGCCTCTTCCCCGGCCGTCGCCGCCGTGCCCGTCTCCTCCTCGGCCGCCCGCTCCTTCGCGGCGTCCGTCCCGACGGCCTCCGCCGTCGTCTCGTCGTCCTTGCGCGCCACCGCGCCTGCCTCTGTCTTCGTTGCCATGCCCGGCACCGTACGGAGGCTGTCTGAGAGGCGTCTTAATGATCCTTCTGCCCGGTACGCGCGCGTGCGGCACGCCACTCGGGGGCGAGCACCGACCAGATCTCGATGTCGTGCCGGACCCCGTGGTGCGGGTGGCTCTCGCGGAGCACCGCGTCCCGGCTCATGCCCAGCCGGCGGGCGACGGCGATGCTCGGCAGGTTGCCGGAGGCCGCGTGCCACTCCACCCGGTGGATGCCCCGCTCCTCGACGGCCCAGTCGACCAGGATCCGCATCGCACGGGTGATCAGTCCGCGCCCGGTGGCGGCGGGTTCCAGCCAGCAGCCGACCTCGCAGTTGCCCGCCGCGGCATCGAAGTTCAGCGTCAGCACCCCGCCGACGAGCGTCCCGTCCAGCCAGATGCCGTGGTACGAGGCGCTGTCGGCGGCGCGCAGATCGGCGTACCGGCGGAGCGTGTCCCGCGCGGAGGCCACATCGGTGACCTGCGAGCCGAACGGGATGAACCGGCCGATGAACTCCCGGCCGCGGTCGAGGTGGGCGAGGAACTCCTCGGCGTGCCAGACCTCGAGCGGCCGCAGCTCGGCGCCGTCACCCAGGGATATCGCGTACATCGTGGCGCTGCTCCTCGCGCAGTTCGTCGACCGGGACCCGGCTGAGCCTCTCATGCGCGGCACGGCACTCGGGCGGCTCGATGCTGATGCGGGGCAGCCTGCGCTCCAGCCAGGCGGGCAGCCACCAGTTGGCGGCGCCGAGCAGATGCATCAGGGCGGGCACCAGCAGGGTGCGCAGCACAAAGGCGTCGAGGGCGACGGCGGAGGCGAGCGCGATGCCGAACATCGCGATCACCCGGTCGCCGCTGAGCACGAAGGCGAGGAAGACCGAGATCATGATGACCGCCGCGGAGTTGATCACCCGGCTGGTCTCGGCCAGGCCCACCCGCACCGCGCGCCGGTTGTCGCCGGTCTCCAGCCACTCCTCGTACATCCGGCTGACCAGGAACACCTGGTAGTCCATGGAGAGTCCGAAGAGCACCGAGACCATGATCACGGGCAGGAAGGGCTCGATCGGTCCGGCCCGGCCGAGGCCGAGCAGTTCGCTGCCCCAGCCCCACTGGAAGACGGCGACGACGACGCCGAACGCGGCGGCGACGGCGGCGATGTTCATCACGGCGGCCTTCAGCGGGATGCCGAGCGAGCGGAAGGCGGCCAGCAGCAGAAGGCAGCCGAGCCCGATCACCGCGCCGACGAACAGCGGCAGCTTGCCGACGATCACATCCGCGAAGTCGTCGTACGCGGCGGTCACCCCGCCCACCTGTACGTCGAGCGCGGTACCGGTCTCGGCGCGCGGCAGCACCTTGGTGCGCAGCCGGTCCACCAGGTCGCTGGTGCGCTGCGACTGGGGCGCGGAGTCGGGGACGACGGTCAGATACGCGGTGCCGCCGCCGGCGGCGTAGGAGACCGGGGTGACGGAGGCGACGCCTGGGGTGGCGCGCAGGGTGGTGTCGAGGCTGTCCAGGGCGAGCCGGTCGGTCGCCCCGTCCACCCGGGTCACCAGGGTCAGCGGCCCGTTCACCCCGGGCCCGAAGCCCTCGGCGAGCAGGTCGTAGGCCTGGCGGGTGGTGGAGGTGCGGGGGTCGTTGCCCTGGTCGGAGGTGCCGAGCCGGAGCGAGAACGTGGGCAGGGCGAGAACGGCGATGACGACCACGGCGAGCGCGCCGAGCAGCTTGGGATGCCGCTCGACCAGCGCGGACCAGCGGGCGGCCAACCCGGTGGGCAGCTCCGGGCTCGGCCCCTGCTCGGCGAGCCGGCGCCGCTCGCGGCGGCTCAGCGCACGCGGGCCGAGACACGACAGCAGGGCGGGCAGCAGCGTGACGGAGGCGGCGACGGTGAGCACCACGGTCAGACTGGCGGCGACGGCCACCCCGTTGAGGAAACCCAGCCGCAGTATCAGCATCCCGAGCAGCGCGATGCACACCGTCGCACCCGCGAAGACGACCGCTCGCCCGGTGGTGGCCACGGCGTTCGTGGCGGCCTCGGTGACGCTCAGGCCGCGTTTCAGACCACGCCGGTGCCGGGTCACGATGAACAGCGCGTAGTCGATGCCCACCCCGAGCCCGATCAGCATGCCGAGCATGGGCGCGAAGTCGGCGACCGTCATCACGTGCCCGAGCAGGCCGATCCCGGCGTAGGCGGTGCCGACGCCGACCAGGGCGGTGGCGATGGGCAGCAGGGAGGCGGCGAGCGAGCCGAAGGCGAGGAACAGCACCACGGCCGCGACCAGCACGCCGACCGCCTCGGCGGTGTGCCCGCGGGCGGACTGGGTGAGCCCGATGGCGCTGCCGCCCAGCTCCACCTGGAGCCCGGCACGCTCCGCCGACCGGGCGGTGCGCACCACCGACTGCGCCTCGGCCTTGCCGACGTCCTCGGCCCGCCGGGTGAAGGTCAC
The DNA here is from genome assembly GCF_055581605.1 of Streptomyces sp. NPDC031418. Lineage (NCBI taxonomy): Bacteria > Bacillati > Actinomycetota > Actinomycetes > Kitasatosporales > Streptomycetaceae > Streptomyces > Streptomyces sp. NPDC031418. The sequence goes on along the minus strand of NZ_JBVIJC010000001.1, from coordinate 217,118 downwards.
GGTGGCGTAGGCCGTACGGCCGTCCGCGCTGATCCGGTGGGCGTGTCGCCGGCCGTACGGGCCGGACACCGAGGCCACCCCGGGCAGCTCGGCGATCCGGTGCAGGGTGCGGGTCATGGTCCGTCTGACGGCGGGGGCACGCACGGTGCCGCCGGTGGTGTGCCAGACGACGGTGTCGCTGTCCCCGCCCAGGCCCGGGAAGCCCTGCGCGATCAGCTCGGCCGCGTGGCCCGACTCGGTGCCGGGGACCTCGTAGTCGTTCGAGTACGACGACCCCGCCACGGCCGCCGCCGCGCTGACCCCGCCGAAGGCACACAGCCACAACAGGACGGCGATCAGACGATGCCGGACGCACCAGCGCGCGAGGGCTGCCACGGACGTGCTCCCAGAGGACGATGTGTGGATCTTTGGCCGGGAACCATCGTCCATGAACTGAACAGCCCGCAAAGAACGCATGAGTATTCGGATGACACTCTTGCAGGAGAAAATGATCCTTTGCGGTGATCGTGGGCTTCTTCACACGTTTGACGGGAAGTTCAGTCGGAGCGGTCCCCGAACGCCATGATCATCGTGCCCGCGATCAGCAGCCACAGCGCCCTGCGGGTGCGGCCCCGCGCCCCGAGCACCCCGGCCAGGGCGCAGACGGCGGCACCGAGCGCATAGGCGGCGGGTACCAGCGCCGGGGCGGAGCCGGTGAGCCGCAGCAGCGACGCACCCAGTCCGGCGAGCGTCAGCAGCGCTCCCGTCCCGGCGGCGATCCAGCGGGCCCGGCGGGCGTCGCTGACGTACTCCTCGGCGTCTTCCGCCTCCGTCACCGCCTCGGGTATCGCGGGCCGGCTGTCGGAATCGGTGCGTCCAGTCATGGCCGGTGAGCGTACTGCCTGTGGCCGGGGACGATACGACGCGGGGGGAGGTGCCGGACCCGGCACCTCCCCCCGCGGCTGACGGCGGCTCAGCCCTCGCTGACGCCCAGCTGCTCCAGGATCAGCTCCTTGACGCGGGCCGCGTCGGCCTGGCCACGGGTGGCCTTCATGACCGCACCGACCAGCGCGCCGGCCGCGGCCACCTTGCCACCGCGGATCTTGTCCGCGATGCCCGGGTTGCCGGCGATGGCCTCCGCGACGGCGGCGGTGAGCGCGCCCTCGTCGGAGACGACCTTCAGGCCGCGCTTCTCCACGACCTCGTCCGGGGTGCCCTCGCCCGCGAGGACGCCCTCGATGACCTGACGGGCCAGCTTGTCGTTCAGGTCGCCCTTCGCCACCAGCTCGGTGACCCGGGCCACCTGCGCCGGGGTGATCGCCAGCTCGTCCAGCGCCTTGCCGGACTCGTTGGCGCTGCGTGCCAGCTCGCCCATCCACCACTTGCGGGCGGCGGCCGCGTCGGCACCGGCCTCGATCGTGGCCACGATCGGGTCGAGCGCACCGGCATTGAGGATCGCCTGCATGTCGGTGGCCGAGATGCCCCACTCGGCCAGCAGCCGGGTGCGGCGGGCCAGCGGCATCTCGGGCAGGGCCGCGCGGATCTCCTCGACCCACTCGCGCGAGGGCGCGACCGGGACCAGGTCGGGCTCCGGGAAGTACCGGTAGTCCTCGGCCTCCTCCTTCACCCGGCCCGAGGTCGTGGACCCGGTGTCCTCGTGGAAGTGGCGGGTCTCCTGGACGATCGTGCCGCCGCCGGAGAGCACGGCCGCGTGGCGCATGATCTCGTAGCGGGCCGCACGCTCCACCGAGCGCAGCGAGTTGACGTTCTTCGTCTCGGAGCGCGTGCCGAACTTCTCGGCGCCCTTGGGCATCAGCGAGAGGTTCACGTCGCAGCGCATCTGGCCCATCTCCATGCGGGCCTCGGACACGCCGAGGGCACGGATCACCTCGCGCAGCTCACGGACGTACGCCTTCGCCACCTCGGGGGCGCGCTCGCCGGCGCCCACGATCGGCTTGGTGACGATCTCGATGAGCGGGATGCCCGCGCGGTTGTAGTCGAGCAGCGAGTGCTGCGCGCCGTGGATACGGCCGGTCGCGCCACCCACGTGGGTGGACTTGCCGGTGTCCTCCTCCATGTGGGCGCGCTCGATCTCCACGCGGAAGGTCTCGCCGTCCTCCAGCTGCACGTCGAGGTAGCCGTTGAAGGCGATCGGCTCGTCGTACTGGGAGGTCTGGAAGTTCTTCGGCATGTCCGGATAGAAGTAGTTCTTCCGGGCGAAGCGGCACCACTCGGCGATCTCGCAGTTCAGCGCGAGACCGATCTTGATCGCGGACTCGACGCCGGTCGCGTTGACGACCGGGAGTGCGCCGGGCAGGCCGAGGCAGACCGGGCAGGTCTGGGTGTTCGGGTCGGCGCCGAGCGAGGTCGAGCAGCCGCAGAACATCTTGGTCTTGGTGCCGAGTTCGACATGGACCTCAAGGCCCATGACGGGGTCGTACGACGCCAGCGCGTCCTCGTACGACACCAGGTCGGTCGTGGTGGTCACGGTGAAAACTTCCCTCTCAGCCCAGCAGGACGTCGTCGTCGCCCAGCCGCTTCAGCTCGCGGTAGAGGATCGCGAGGCCGGTCACGATCGCCACGGCGGAGACCGTGGCGTCGATCAGCCGCAGCGTGTCGTGCTCGGCGCGGGCCTTCTTGATCTGCTTGGCGACACCGAACGCGCCGAACGCGGTGGTGGCCATCGACAGGTACGTACCGGACTTGGACTTCTTGAAGTCCTTGGCCTTGGACAGCTTGCTCACAGCGACGGAGCCTCCTCAAGGAGCGGGTGACCCCACTTTTCCACGAAGGCGGCCTCGACGGCGGCGCCGACCTTGTACAGCCGGTCGTCCTGCATCGCCGGGGCGATGATCTGGAGGCCCACCGGGAGGTTGTCCTCCGGGGCGAGGCCGCAGGGCAGGGACATGGCCGCGTTGCCCGCCAGGTTGGTCGGGATGGTGCACAGGTCCGCGAGGTACATCGCCATCGGGTCGTCGGCGCGCTCGCCGATCGGGAAGGCGGTGGTCGGCGTCGTCGGCGAGACGATCACGTCGACCTGCTCGAAGGCCTTCTCGAAGTCGCGCGTGATGAGCGTGCGGACCTTCTGGGCGGAGCCGTAGTAGGCGTCGTAGTAGCCGCTCGACAGGGCGTAGGTGCCGAGCATGATGCGCCGCTTGACCTCGGGGCCGAAGCCCGCCTCACGGGTGAGGGAGGTGACCTCCTCCGCCGAGTGGCTGCCGTCGTCGCCGGTGCGCAGGCCGTAGCGCAGGCCGTCGAAGCGGGCCAGGTTGCTGGAGCACTCGCTCGGCGCGATCAGGTAGTACGCCGACAGCGCGAGGTCGAAGGACGGGCAGTCCAGCTCGACGATCTCGGCGCCCAGCTCGCGCAGCAGCTCGACGGACTCGTCGAAGCGCTGGATGACACCGGCCTGGTAGCCCTCGCCGCGGAACTGCTTGACGACACCGACGCGCATCCCGGCGACGGAGCCGTTGCGGGCCGCCTCGACGACCGCCGGGACCGGCGCGTCGACGGAGGTGGAGTCCAGCGGGTCGTGGCCGGCGATCACCTCGTGCAGCAGCGCCGCGTCCAGGACCGTACGGGCGCAGGGACCGCCCTGGTCGAGGGAGGAGGAGAAGGCGACCATGCCGTACCGCGAGACCGCGCCGTACGTCGGCTTCACGCCGACCGTGCCGGTGACGGCGGCCGGCTGGCGGATGGAGCCGCCGGTGTCGGTGCCGATGGCCAGCGGGGCCTCGAAGGCGGCGAGGGCGGCGGAGGAGCCACCGCCGGAGCCGCCGGGGATCCGGGTGAGGTCCCACGGGTTGCCGGTCGGGCCGTAGGCGCTGTTCTCGGTGGACGACCCCATGGCGAACTCGTCCATGTTGGTCTTGCCGAGGATGACGACGTCGGCGGCCTTCAGCTTCTTGGTGAGGGTCGCGTCGTACGGCGGGATCCAGCCCTCGAGGATCTTCGAGCCGACGGTCGTGGGCACGCCCTCGGTGGTGAAGATGTCCTTGAGCGCGAGCGGCACGCCGGCCAGCGGGCCGAGCTTCTCGCCCCGCTCCCGCTTCTCGTCCACGGCACGGGCCTGGGCGAGCGCGCCCTCGCGGTCGACGTGCAGGAAGGCGTGCACCTTCTCGTCGACGGCCTCGATCCGGGCGAGGTGCGCCTCGGTGACCTGGACGGCCGTCAGCTCGCCGGAGGCGATCTTCTCGGCGATCTCGGCGGCCGTGAGCTTGATGATGTTGCTGTCCGTCATGACGGTTTAGTCCTCCCCCAGGATCTGCGGCACCTTGAAACGCTGCTGCTCCTGGGCCGGGGCGCCGGAGAGCGCCTGCTCGGGGGTGAGCGAGGGACGGACCTCGTCCGCGCGCATGACGTTCGTCAGCGGGAGCGGGTGCGAGGTCGGCGGTACGTCTTGGTCGGCGACCTCGCTGACGCGGGCCACCGCGCCGATGATGTCGTCCAGCTGTCCCGCGAAGTGGTCGAGTTCTTCGGGCTTCAGCTCCAGACGCGCCAGCCGGGCGAGGTGGGCGACCTCCTCGCGCGTGATGCCAGGCATGCAGCGATCCTCTGGGGTGAGTGTGTGTGGTTTGGGGCTGGGGCTAGTCGTCACATTCCCGTCGTCCGCCCGAAGGGCGGGCCCCGCGGCGTCTGGTGCGTGCGATCGCAAGGCGCCGGAGCGGCCTCGTGGCGGAGCCACGTGGACGATTCGGCAACGCGGCGAGCGTGCGTGCCAGGCGTCGCGGGGCAGGCGGGAATGTGACGACTAGCCCCAATCCTATGGGGCGGCGCGGGGTGACCGTGAAACGGTTTGCCGGGTCACCTGGGAAACGGTTTCCCGGTCACCTGCGGCCGTCCCAGGCGGGGCTGGTCAGGAAGTGGTTGTCGTACAGCTCCTGGATCTCCAGCAGGCTCTCCCGGGTGGCCTCGCCGAGGCGGATGCGCTGGAGGTGGCGGAAGTACTCGAAGCGCTCGACGCCGGGGGCGATGACGATCAGGAGGTCGGCCGTGCTGCCGGGGGCGGCGGCGAAGGCGTGCGGGCGGTCCGGCGGGACGATGACCAGGTCGCCACGGTGAGCGGTGACGATGTCGTCGCCGGACAGCAGCTCCGCCTCGCCGTCGAGCAGGTAGAACATCTCGGCCGAGTTGTGGTGCACATGCGGCCGGGCGCCGTCCGCGCCCTCGCCGAGGGTGACCCGTACGGTGGACAGCGCGCCGCCGGTGGCGCTGCTGTCGGCGAGCAGCCTGACGGCGACCGGATCGTCCCCGGCCACCTCGGCCTCCGCCTCCCGCACCAGCACGGTCTCGTCGAACTTGGGCACGAACAGCGACATGGTCCCTCCCGGGGCACGCGATCGGTCAACGCGGCGCGGTACGGCACCGATCATCGCAAACGATCATGTCCGACGCGTTCGTCCCGGCGTTCGTCCCGGCGGGGCGGGACGGGCGGGCGGGAAGGTCATTCGGCGGCCGGCAGGGCCGCGCGCGGCCGCTGCCAGCCCCGGGAGCCGCGGGCCCGCAGCCACGCCGTCGTCTCCTCCGGAGGCATCGCCGCCGCGACGAGCCACCCCTGCACCGCGTCGCACCCCAGGTCCCGCAGCCGCTCCCAGGTCTCGTCGTCCTCCACCCCCTCGGCGACGACCAGCAGCCCCAGCGAGTGCGCCAGGTCGACGGTGCAGCGCACGATCTCCGCGTCCTCGGTGTCGACGGCCAGCCGGGCCACGAAGGAGCGGTCGATCTTCAGCTCGCTCACCGGCAGCCGCCGCAGATGCACCAGCGACGAGTACCCGGTGCCGAAGTCGTCCAGGGACATCTTCACGCCGTGCCCGGTGAGCCCGGCGAGGGTGTCGGCGGCCCGCTGCGGGTCCTCCAGCAGCACATGCTCGGTTATCTCCAGCTGGAGCGCGCCCGCCGGGACCCCGTGGCGGGCCAGCCGCGCGGCGACCGAGCCGGCGAAGCCGGGGGTGTGGACGTCGCGCGGGGAGACGTTGACGGCGACCGGGACCCTGAGGCCCTGTGCGCGCCACTTGGCGACCTGCCCGAGCGCGGTCTCCAGGACGTACTCCGTCAGATGGGGCATCAGCCCGCTGGACTCGGCTATCGCTATGAACTCGTCCGGCGGCACCTTGCCCCGCTCGGGGTGCACCCAGCGCACCAGCGCCTCCAGGCCGGCGACCTGTCCGTCGAAGCGGACCTTGGGCTGGTAGTGCAGCTGCACCTCGTGGGCGTCCAGCGCCCGGCGCAGATCGCCGAGGAGGCCGAGGCGGTCCGGGGTGTTGGAGTCCCGCTTGGACTCGTACACCTCGACGCCGGTGCGGTCCCGCTTCGCCTGGTACATCGCGACGTCCGCGCGCCGCAGCAGGCCCTCCGCGTCCAGGGCGTGGTCCGGGAAGACGGCGACGCCGGCGCTGGCCTCCAGCACGAGGGTGAGTCCGTCGAGGTCGAGCGGCGAGCTGAGTGCGGAGACCAGGCCGCGGGCGACGCGCGTGGCGGACGTGGTGGAGTCGGCGACGGGAAGTAAGACGGCGAACTCGTCACCGCCGAGCCGGGCGGCCTCGGCGCCGCGCGGCAGGGCGAGCCGCAGCCGGTCGGCTATCTGGAGCAGCAGCCGGTCGCCGGCGAGATGTCCGAGGGTGTCGTTCACCGAACGGAACCGGTCGAGGTCGATCAGCATGAGGGCGGAGCGGGCGCCGATGCGCTCGGCGTCGTCGAGGGCGGTCCAGATCCGGTCCAGCAGCCACTGCCGGTTGGGCAGTCCGGTCAGCGGGTCGCGGAGCTGCTCCTCGGCTCGGGCGCGGGCCATCCACAGGGTGGAGTCGAGCGCGATGAGCGGGATGGCGAACAGCGGGAGCAGGATCGGCTGGGCCTCGGCAACCACGCAGACCAGCGGGGCTATGCCGAGCAGCGCCACCGCGACCAGCCCCTGTCTGATCAGCGCGGGGCGGGAGATGGCGGGCAGTCCGCCGGGCGGGCTGTACAGGTACCAGAGCAGGCCCCGGCTGACGGCGAGGTAGGCGAGCGCGGCCAGGGTGACCTCGGGCACGGTGGCCAGGCTCCAGCTGCCGGTCTGCCAGGGCGCCTCGACGGTCGGCACCCGGCCGAACGCGCCGAGCAGCAGGGCGCCCACGCCGATGCCGAGGATGTCCACCGAGCCGTGCAGCAGGCCCTGGCGCCAGCGGTGCCGGCGGGCGACGCCGACCAGGACGACCACGGTGAGGCTGACCAGACCGGCGGGCACCCAGCCGTACAGCAGCAGTACGGCGAGGGTGAGGGCGGCGCCGGAGCCGGTGCCGCCCCACCAGCGGGCGCGGCACAGCATGACGAGATGGCCGACGATGACGCCGATGAGCAGGGCCAGCGACCAGCCGACCCGGCCTGCCGGGAAGAGCGCGTGATGGCCGGTGAAGGCCTGGTAGAAGCCGGCGCCGAGGGCGAGTGCGGCGGCGGCGACCACGGCCGCGGGCAGGGCGGGCCAGCTCAGGTGCCGCTCGGCTTCGGCGGCGGCCGGGCCGGGGGCGGGCGCGACGGCCAGTTGCATGGGCCGGCAGGCGTCGGTGGCGGTGCCGGCTCCGGCCGGCCGCGGCGGCACGGCCGTACGGCTCCCGCTCCGGGCCGGCCACCGGTTCCCGCGCCAGGCGAGCGCGCGACGGCGCAGGCGCAGCCATGAGTCCGGGGCGGCGCTCTCGGTCGGTTCCATTCCCGTCCCTCTCACAACCGGCGGTGCCCACGCCACGCGGCCCGATGTCCGACGCCCATCAGCAGCTCCGCGGTGAAGAAACCTTCCCCGCGTCCTGGGAGGGCACGGGGATGCCCCAACCGCAGCCGGGCACGGCAGGCGCACATCCCAACAGTAGGCCGCGGAAGGCTTCCACGGGCACCGGTCGTCGACGGTTGCCCGAATAGGCCCGGGCCACCCGTATGCAACTGATATGCACCGATCGGGTGGCCTTCAACCGCTACTCCCCGGTCGGAAGCGCGACTTCGGCCGCCGCTTCCGGGCCCTGCTCCAAGAGGACGCCGAAACCGTCCTCGTTCAGCACGGGAACCTTCAACTGCATGGCCTTGTCGTACTTCGATCCGGGGTTCTCACCTACGACGACGAACGAGGTCTTCTTCGATACGGAACCGGTCACCTTCGCGCCCCGGGTCTGCAACGCCTCCTTGGCGCCGTCCCGGGTGTGGTGCTCCAGGGTGCCGGTGACCACGACGGTGAGCCCCTCCAGCGGGCGCGGTCCCTCGTCCTCGCCGGTCGAGGCGTCCTCCAGCGGGACACCGGCGGCCTTCCACTTGCGGACGATCTCGCGGTGCCACTCCTCGGCGAACCACTCCTTGAGCGCGGCGGCGATGATGGGCCCCACGCCGTCGGTGCTCGCCAGTTCCTCCTCGGTGGCCTGCTCGATGCGGTCGATCGAGCGGAACTCGCGCGCGAGGGCCTGCGCGGCCACCGGTCCGACATGGCGGATGGACAGGCCGTTGAGGAAGCGGGCCAGCGGGCGCTCCTTGGCCGCCTCGATGTTCGCCAGCAGGGCGAGGGTGTTCTTCTTCGGCTCGCCCTTCTGGTTGGCGAAGACCGTGACGACCTTCTCCTCGCCCGTCTTGGGGTCCCGCTTGGGCAGACCGCTGTCCGGGTCCAGCACATAGGCCTTGATGGGCAGCAGCTTCTCCACCGTCAGGTCGAACAGGTCGCCCTCGTCCACCAGCGGCGGGTCGGCCGGCTCCAGCGGGCGGGTGAGCGCGGCGGCGGCCACCGCGCCGAAGTGCTCGATGTCCAGGCACTCGCGGCCGGCGAGGTAGGAGACCCGCTCCCGCAACTGGGCCGGGCAGGTGCGCGCGTTCGGGCAGCGCAGGTCGATGTCGCCTTCCTTCATGGGCCGCAGCGGGGTGCCGCACTCGGGGCACTCGCCCGGCATCACGAACTCCCGCTCGGTGCCGTCCCGGAGGTCGACCACCGGGCCGAGGATCTCCGGGATGACGTCACCGGCCTTGCGGATGACGACCGTGTCCCCGATGAGCACACCCTTGGCCTTGACGACCTCCTGGTTGTGCAGGGTCGCGAACTCCACCTCGCTGCCGGCCACCGTGACCGGCTCGACCTGGGCGTACGGCGTGACACGGCCGGTGCGGCCGACGCCCACCTTGATGTCGATGAGCTTGGTGTTGACCTCTTCCGGCGCGTACTTGTAGGCGATGGCCCAGCGCGGCGCCCGCGCGGTGGAGCCGAGCCGGCCCTGGAGCCGGATCTCGTCCAGCTTGATGACCGCGCCGTCGATCTCGTGCTCCACGGAGTGGCGGTTCTCGCCGTACTGCGCGATGAACTCCCGCACCCCGTCGAGGCCGTCGACCACGCGGTTGTGCGGGGAGGTGGGCAGGCCCCAGGTCTTCAGCAGGCGGTACGCCTCGGAGAGGCGGGTCATGCCGGTGAAGCCCTCCAGGGCGCCGATGCCGTGGACGACCATGTGCAGCGGGCGGGTGGCGGTGACCCGCGGGTCCTTCTGGCGCAGCGAACCGGCCGCCGCGTTACGGGGGTTGGCGAACGGCTTGTCACCGGCGGCGACCAGGCGCTCGTTCAGTTCGAGGAACTTCTCCATCGGGAAGTAGACCTCGCCGCGGATCTCCACCAGGTCCGGGACGTCCTCGCCGCTCAGGCGGTCCGGGATCTCGGCGATGGTGCGCACGTTGGGCGTGATGTCCTCGCCGGTGCGGCCGTCGCCGCGGGTGGCCGCGCGGGTGAGGCGGCCGTGCTCGTAGGTGAGGTTGACCGCGAGGCCGTCGACCTTCAGCTCGCACAGGAAGTGGTACTCCTGCTCGCCCAGTTCCCGCGCGATGCGGTCGGCCCAGGCGGCCAGCTCGTCGTCGTTGAAGGTGTTGTCCAGGGACAGCATGCGCTGGCGGTGCTCGACCGCCGTGAACTCCGTCGCGTACGACCCCGCGACCTTCTGGGTCGGGGAGTCCGGGGTGCGCAGCTCCGGGTACGTGGCCTCCAGGGCCTCCAGGGACTTCAGGAGCTGGTCGAACTCCGCGTCGCTGATGACGGGGGCGTCCTTCACGTAGTACCGGAAGCGGTGCTCCTCGATCTGCTCAGCGAGCTGCGCGTGCCTGTCCCGTGCCTCGGCGGGCACTGCCGTCTCCGCCTGCTGCTTGTCGCCGGCCACCGTGTTGTCCTCCCGTTACTCTGGGTTGTCCGCGAGCGATCTCGCCGCCTGGACGCAGTGGGCGAGCACCTGCCGCGCATAGGCGGGGGAAGCGCCCGCCAGACCGCACGCCGGGGTGACCGTGACCGCCTCCGCGAGCAGCCCCGGTTGCAGCCCCAGCCTGCGCCACAGCGTCCTGACACCCATGACGCTACCGGCAGGGTCTGACAATGGGCCGTCCGTGCCCGGGACGACACCGGCGAACAGCCGGGTGCCGCCCTCCACGGCCTCGCCGATCGCGTCGTCGTCACGCTCGGTGAGGAGTGCGAGGTCGAAGGAGACGGCGGCCACGCCGGTCCGGCGCAGCAGGGCGAAGGGGACGTCGGGGGCGCAGGAGTGCACGATCACGGGGCCGTCGTGGGCCGCGACCACCTCGCGCAGGGTGGCCTCCACGACCTGGCGGTCCACGCCGCGGTGGGTGCGGTAGCCGCTGGCGGTACGGACCTGGCCGCGCAGGACGGGGATGAGGGAGGGCTCGTCGAGCTGGAGGACGATCCGGGCGCCGGGGATGCGGCGGCGGACCTCGGCGAGGTGCAGCCGGAGCCCTTCGGTGAGGGAGCCGGCGAGGTCGCGGCAGGCGCCGGGGTCGGAGAGGGCGGCCTCGCCGTTCTTCAGCTCCAGCGCGGCGGCGAGGGTCCACGGGCCGACGGCCTGCACCTTGAGATCGCCCTCGTACCCTTGCGTGAACTCCTCCAGGGCGTCCAGGTCCTCGCCCAGCCAGGAGCGTGCGCGCCGGGTGTCCCGGCCGGGGCGGTCGCCGATCCGCCAGCCGCTGGGCTCCACGCGCGCGTACAGCTCGACCAGCAGACCGGCGGTACGGCCGATCATGTCGGCGCCCGGGCCGCGGGCGGGCAGCTCGGGCAGGTGGGGGAAGTCCTCGAGGCTTCCGGTGACGGTCCTGGCCGCCTCCCGGGCGTCGCCGCCGGGCATGGAGCCGACTCCGGTGGCCGCCGGAAACCTGAACTCGCTGTTCTCACTCACCCCGGCAGGGTATGTCCTGCGCCGGCCGGGCCCGGATCGCGGGGGCCGCGGACGCGGGGGCTGCGGTCATCGGCCCGGGCGTACCGTCAGGTCGTTGACCTCCGCGTCCTTGGGGAGGTCCAGGGCCATGAGGATGGTCGTGGCGACCGACTCGGGGTCGATCCACTTCGCCGGGTCGTACTCCTTGCCCTCCTGCTGGTGGACCTTGGCCTGCATCGGGCTCGCGGTGCGACCGGGGTAGACGGAGGTGACACGGACGCCGTTCGCGTGCTCCTCCTGGCGCAGCGAGTCGGCGAGGGCCTTCAGACCGTGCTTGGAGGCGGCGTACGCGGACCAGCCGGCGTGCGCGGCGAGACCGGCCCCGGAGTTGACGAAGACCACATGGCCGCGGGCGACCCGGAGCTGGGGCAGGAAGTGCCGGGTCAGCTCGGCGGGCGCGATCAGGTTGACGTTGAGCTGGTGGTGCCAGGACTTGGGGGTCAGATCGACCACCTCGCCCAGGTCGACGACGCCCGCGATGTGCAGCAGGGAGTCGACCCGGTCCGGGAGGCTCTGGTGGGAGAACGCCCAGGACAGCCTGTCGGGGTCGGCGAGGTCGCCGACCAGGGTGCGGGCCCCGGGGAACTCGGCGGCCAGCTCCTTCGCGCGGCCCGCGTCGCGCGCGTGCAGGACGAGTTCGTCCCCGCGCGCGTGCAGCCGGCGGGCGACGGCCGCGCCGATGCCGGAACCGGCTCCGGTGATCACATGAGTAGCCATGCCCGCCATGCTCCCATCAACGGGTGCCGAGCTGCTCCTCCAGGTAGGCCAGCGCCCCGACCGGCTCCTCGGCGAAGAAGACCAGCTCGGCCAGGGGGCGGGGCAGGAAGCCCTCCTCCTCCATGCGCCGGAACTGCTGCTGGAGACCGTCGTAGAAGCCCGCGGTGTTCAGCAGCACGACCGGCTTCTCGGTGCGGCCGTGCTTCTTCAGCTCCAGGATCTCGGTGGCCTCGTCCAGCGTGCCGGTGCCGCCCACCATGATCACCACGGCGTCGGCCTTCTCCAGCAGCAGCTTCTTCCGTTCGGCGAGGTCGGCGGCGATGACCATCTCGTCGGTGCCGGGGCGCGCCTTGTTCGCCAGGAACTCCACCGAGACGCCCAGCAGCCGTCCGCCCGCCTCGTGCACCCCGTCGGCGACCACCTTCATCAGACCGACGTCGGAGCCGCCCCAGACCAGGGTGTGACCGCCCTTGCCGATCAGTTCCGCGAACTCGCGCGCGGGGCGCGTGTACCGCTCGTCGAGGTCGGCCGCGGACAGGAAGACGCAGATGTTCATGGCCTCTACCGTACGGCCCCGGCCCCGGCCCCGGTCCCGGTCCCGGTCCCGGGAGGAGGGTGCGCACCCGGGAAGAGTCCGGGGCCCGCCGGTGCTGCTAAGGACATGGCCGAAGGACACACCATCACCATCGAGCAGGGCGAGCGGCACGTGCGCGTGGTGCACGGGGACCTGGTGCTCGCGGAGACCGACCGAGCGCTGGTGCTGCGGGAGACGGGCTGTCCCCCGCGGTACTACATCCCCGCCGAGGACGTACGGCTCGACCTGCTGACCCCCTCGGGGACGCGCACCGTCTGCCCGTTCAAGGGCACGGCGTCCTACTGGTCGCTGCCGGACGCGCCGGACCTGGTCTGGGCGTACCCCGATCCGAAGCCGGACGTGGCGCGCATCAAGGACCACCTCTGCTTCTACGACGTCGACGTGTCGTGACCGGTGACTCCGGCGCGGTACGGCAGTCTCCTCGGGCATGGACAAGAAGACGACTTCCCGTGACGGCACGTCCCTCGCCTACCACGTGACCGGCAGCGGGCCGACGGTGATCCTGGTGAGCGGCGCGATGTCCACCGGCGGCACCCTGGCGCCCCTGGCGCAGCGGCTCGCCGACCGTTGCACGGCCGTCGTGTACGACCGCCGGGGCCGTGGGGAGAGCGGTGACACCCCGCCGTACGCGGTCGAGCGCGAGGTCGAGGACCTGGCGGCGCTGCTCGACGCGGCGGGCGGTGAGGCAGCGCTGTTCGGGGTCTCCTCGGGCGGCGCGCTGGTTCTGGAGGCGCTGGCGAGCGGGCTGGCCGTGTCCCGGGCCGCGGTCTACGAGGTGCCCTACGCCGACTTCCTGGAGGGCGGCGCCCAGCGGGAGGCCGCCTACAAGGAGCAGCTGGCCAAGGCGCTGTCGGAGGGCCGGCGCGGGGACGCGGTGGAGCTGTTCCTGCGGCTGACGGGCCTGGCCGAGGAGGTGATCCGGGGCGCCCGGCAGTCGCCGATGTGGGCCGGCATGGAGGCCGTCGCGCCGAGCCTCGCGTACGACGACACGGTCATGGGCGACGGCCTGCTCCCCCGGGAACGGCTCGCCACGGTCTCCGTGCCCGTGCTGTGCGTCGCGGGCGGCGCGAGCCCGGACTGGATGCGCGAGGCGTCCCGGGAGGTCTCCGGAGTGGTGCAGGAAGGCACGTACCGCGAACTTCCGGGCCAGACGCACATGGTGGAACCGGATGTGCTGGGCCCGGTCCTGGCGGACTTCCTCGGCGCGTGACCGCACCGGGCGGAGCCGTTCTTCCGCCCGCCGGCGGCCGACGGCGCCGTCCGCCGAGGGCTCAGGCGGACGCGGTGGCCGTCGCGCGGGTGGTCGTCGCGATCGTCGCCGAGCCGACCACGCGCGTGCCGTCGTACAGGACGATCGCCTGGCCGGGGGCGACGCCGCGGACCGGTTCGGTGAAGGTGACCCGCAGTTCGCCGTCGACCGGCTCCGCGGTCACCTCGGTCTCGCCGCCGTGGGCGCGCAGCTGGGCGGTGTAGGTGCCGGGGCCGGTGGGCGCGGCGCCGCACCAGCGGGGCTTGATCGCGGTCAGGGCGGTGACGTCGAGGGCGGCGGCCGGGCCGACGGTCACCGTGTTGGTCACCGGGGAGATGTCGAGGACGTAGCGCGGCTTGCCGTCCGGGGCCGGGGTGCCGATCCGCAGGCCCTTGCGCTGGCCGATGGTGAAGCCGTACGCGCCCTCGTGCGTGCCCAGCCGGGTGCCGGACTCGTCCACGATGTCGCCCTCGGCCTTGCCGAGCCGCTGGGCGAGGAAGCCCTGGGTGTCGCCGTCGGCGATGAAGCAGATGTCGTGCGAGTCGGGCTTCTTGGCGACGGCCAGCCCGCGGCGCTCGGCCTCCGCGCGGATCTCCTCCTTGGTGGTGACCGTGTCGCCGAGCGGGAACATCGCGTGGGCGAGCTGCCGGTCGTCCAGGACGCCGAGCACGTACGACTGGTCCTTGGCCATGTCGGAGGCGCGGTGCAGCTCCCGGGTGCCGTCCTCGCGCACGACCACCTGGGCGTAGTGGCCGGTGCAGACCGCGTCGAAGCCGAGGGCCAGCGCCTTGTCGAGCAGCGCCGCGAACTTGATCTTCTCGTTGCAGCGCAGGCACGGGTTGGGGGTGCGGCCCGCCTCGTACTCGGCGACGAAGTCCTCGACCACGTCCTCGCGGAAGCGGTCGGCGAGGTCCCAGACGTAGAAGGGGATGCCGATGACGTCGGCCGCGCGGCGGGCGTCCCGGGAGTCCTCGATGGTGCAGCAGCCCCGCGCGCCGGTGCGGAAGGACTGCGGGTTCGCGGAGAGCGCGAGATGGACGCCGGTGACGTCATGGCCGGCTTCCGCGGCGCGCGCGGCGGCGACGGCGGAGTCGACACCGCCGGACATGGCGGCGAGGACGCGGAGGGGGCGGGGGCGCTGCGGGGTGTCAGTCATAGCCCTTCCAGGGTACGGGGGCGCGGGAACCGGGGCGGGCGGATATCCGTTGGAGATCACATGGGGGAGGCGAAGGACGACCGGGACCGGCGGCTGGGGCGGCGGGCGCTGCTGGTCGGGGGCGTGGCGGCGGCCACGGGCACGGCCGCGCTGGCCCGCGGGGAGCTGACGCGGCTGTACTGGCGGCTGCCCGGGGTGGAGAAGCCCCGGGTGCCGGGTGCGGTTGACTTCCGGGGCGCGCGCTGGGTGGCGGCCTCCCCGGCGAACTACCGGCGGGCGAACCGCCCGGACGACTATCCGGTGGACCGGGTCGTCGTCCATGTCACCCAGGGCGGGTACGCGTCGGCGGTGAAGGTGTTCCAGGACCCGGCGCACGGGGCCGCGGCGCACTACATCGTGCGCAAGGACGGGCTGGTCACCCAGCTGGTGCGGGAGCTGGACGTGGCGTACCACGCGGGGAACCGCTCGTACAACGAACGCAGTGTCGGCATCGAGCACGAGGGGTTCGTGGCGGACGCCTCCTCCTTCACCGACGCCCTGTACGCGGCCTCGGCGCGGCTGACGGCGGCGGTCTGCCGGAGGTACGGCATACCCGTGGACCGCACCCATGTCATCGGCCATGCCGAGGTGCCGGGGACGGACCACACGGACCCCGGCCCGCACTGGGACTGGGACCGCTACCTGCGCCTGGTGCGCCGGGCCGCGCCCTGAGGGGCGTTAGGGCCTTTCTGTCGCCGGCAAGATCCGGAAGACAGGCCCTAGCTAGGTCAGTCCCGCCGCGCGGGCGCGTTCCACCGCCGGGCCGATCGCCTGGGCGACCGCGTCGACGTCGGCCTGGGTGGAGGTGTGGCCGAGGGAGAAGCGCAGGGTGCCGCGCGCCAGGTCCGGATCGGTGCCGGTGGCGAGCAGGACGTGGCTGGGCTGGGCGACGCCCGCGGTGCAGGCGGAGCCGGTGGAGCACTCGATGCCCTGGGCGTCCAGCAGGAGCAGCAGGGAGTCGCCCTCGCAGCCGGGGAAGGTGAAGTGCGCGTTGGCGGGCAGGCGGCCCTCGGGCGCCGGGTCGCCGCCGAGGATCGCGTCCGGTACGGCGGCACGCACGGCGTCGATCAACTGGTCGCGCAGGGCGCCGATCTCCCGGGCGAACCACGCGCGCTGCTCGGTGGCGAGACGGCCGGCGACGGCGAAGGAGGCGATGGCCGGGACGTCGAGGGTGCCGGAGCGGACGTGGCGTTCCTGACCGCCGCCGTGCAGCACGGGCACCGGGGTGTACTCGCGGCCGAGGAGGAGCGCGCCGATGCCGTAGGGGCCGCCGATCTTGTGCCCGGAGACCGTCATCGCGGCCAGCCCGGAGGCGGCGAAGTCGACCGGGAGCTGGCCGAAGGCCTGGACCGCGTCGGCGTGCAGCGGGATGCCGAACTCGGCGGCGACGTCGGCGAGTTCCCGGACCGGCATGACGGTGCCGATCTCGTTGTTCGCCCACATCACGGTGGCCAGGGCCACGTCGTCGGGGTTGCGGGCGATGGCCTCGCGCAGCGCGTCGGGGTGGACGCGGCCGTGGGCGTCGACGGGGAGGTACTCGACGGTGGCGCCCTCGTGTTCGCCGAGCCAGTGCACGGCGTCCAGGACGGCGTGGTGCTCGACGGGGCTGGCGAGGACCCGGGTGCGGGCCGGGTCGGCGTCGCGGCGGGACCAGTACAGGCCCTTCACGGCGAGGTTGTCGGCCTCGGTGCCGCCCGAGGTGAAGACGACCTCGCTGGGGCGGGCGCCCAGCGCTTCCGCGAGGGTCTCGCGGGATTCCTCGACCGTGCGGCGGGCCGTGCGGCCGGCTGCGTGGAGAGAGGAGGCGTTGCCCGTGATGCCCAGCCGGGCGGCGAATGCCTCTGCCGCCTCCGGGAGCATGGGGGTGGTCGCGGCGTGGTCGAGGTAAGCCATGGTGTGCCGATTCTACGGTGACCCGGCGCTCGGCCTCGGCCGCAGGGCGGCCGGCGGCCGCCGGGGACCGGAACCGGTCACAGGCTCCAGGACACCGTGTGGGACATCTGCATGGCGATCCCCAGCACCGCGAGGTCGGCGACGCCCAGGGCCAGGCCCAGGTAGGCGCGGCCGCGGCGGGTGGTGCGGCGCCACAGGGCGACGGCGGCCAGGACGATCGCGACCGGGCCCAGGAAGATGTTGAGGACCAGCAGGCCGAGCAGGCCGAGGATGAAGGAGGCGACGGCCATGCCGTCGGCGTCCCGCGCGGGCGAGGTGCCGGCGGAGGTGGCGGTGCGGGTCTTGGCCGGTGCGGTGAGTTGCATGGTGCTCAGCTCCTTGAAGCCTGGTGCGGTCAGTGGGCCGAGGGGTCGCGACGGCGGGCGTGGCGCTCGCGCAGCGCGAAGACGCCGAGCCAGACGGCGATGACGGCGGCCAGCAGGCCGGTGACGGCCAGCGGCGCGTGGGCGACGGTGCCCAGCACCACGCCGAGCAGCATGAGTGCGGCGACGAGGAACAGCATGGGATCGGATCCCCTTCCGTGATGCCTCGTGTGAAGGCCTTGTCGAGGCCTCGTGTGAAGTTTGAGTGAACAGTTGTAGTAACAGTTGTTCACTGACTTCGAGTCTAGCGCGTCCCACGGCTTTTCAATTCCAGAGAACAGTTGTTAACTGGATGACATGAGTCACACCCTCGGCATCCGTCAGGCCCAGAAGCAGAAGACCCGGCAGGCCTTCCTGGACGCGGCGCTCGCGCTGCTGGAGGACCAGAGCCTGAGCAGTCTGGGACTGCGCGAGGTCACCCGGGCCGTCGGTGTCGCCCCGACCGCCTTCTACCGGCACTTCCGCTCGACCGCCGACCTCGGCGTGGCACTGGTCGACGAGGCGCTGGGCAGCCTGCACCCGATGGTGCAGACGACGGTGTCCACGACCGGCGACAGCGATGAACGCATCACCCGGGCGGTCGAGTTGATCGCGGGCCATGTGGCGGCGTACCCGGCGCACGTCCGGTTCGTCGCCCGGGAGCGGCACGGCGGTGTCCAGCCGGTGCGCGCCGCCATCCAGGCCCAACTCGGCCGGTTCGCCGAGGAGGTGAAGGCCGAGCTGGCCAAGGACCCGCAGGCCGCCGGCTGGGACGACGACGACCTGCTGATGCTCGCCCATCTCTACGTCGACCAGATGCTCATCACCGCCTCCCTGTTCCTGGACGCGCTGGAGGCCCCGGAGGAGGAGCGGGAGCGGGTGACCCAGCTGGCCACCCGGCAGCTGCGGCTCATCAGCATCGGGCGCAGCCACTGGCTGGACTGAGCGGCCCCCGGCGAGCGCCGGTTTTCAGCCGGGCTGCCGTTCCGGCTCCTGGTACAGGGCCGCGACGGAACGGACCGCCGCGAGCAGCTCCGCACTGGCCTCGGGCGGTTCCAGGATCTGCACCCCGTCGGAGAAGCCCAGGAGTTGGCGCACCGCGCGCAGGTTCGGGTAGGCGAGCCGGAGGACGACCCACGCGCCCTCGCCGTCCTCCTCGTCTCCGTCCGGGTCTCCGTCCGGCGGACTCGTCAGCTGCGCGGCGGCCATCCGCCGGAACATGTCCAGCCGCTCGCGCCGCACCCGGACCGTGACCTCGATCCCGGCCTCCCGCTCCTCCACCTGGCGGCGCAGCACCTCCCAGGCGTCGGCGAGTTCCACCCCGGGGCGGCGGCGCACGGGTTCGTCCAGCAGCCGGGCGGAGCCCACGCGTTCGGCCCGGAACAGCTGCGGCCGGCCGCGCCGGTCGGCGACCAGGTACCAGACCCCGGCCTTGGCGACCAGGCCGTACGGGTCCACGGTGTACGTCCGCAGGGCGCGCTCCCCGCTGTGCCGGTAGCGCAGCCTCAGCCGGCGGTCGGAGAACACCGCGTCCTGGAGCACCGCAAGGTCGACCGCCGGTTGCGGGCCGCTCTTCCAGCGGGTGGCGTCGACCAGGATGCGCCGGCTGGTGACCTCGGCGGCGGGCCGGTGCGGCGCCGGGAGCGCGGCCATCACCTTGCGCAGGGCCGAGCCGAGGGCCGCGTCCAGGCCGAGCGCGGCATGGGCGCCCTGCGCGGCCAGGATGAACAGCGCCCGGGACTCGTCGGCGGTGAGCCCGGTGACGTCCGTGCGGTAGCCCGCGAGGAGTTGGATGCCGCCGTGCCGCCCGCGCTCGGCGTACACCGGGACGCCGGACGCCGACAGCGCCTCGATGTCCCGGTAGATGGTGCGCACGGACACCTCGAGCCGGTCGGCGAGTTCGTGCGCGGGGACGCGCCCCCGGGTCTGGAGGAGCAGCAGGATCGACAGCAGCCGGTCGGACTTCACCCCGTCAGAATCGCGCCGTTGTCGGGGCGTCGGCAAATGTTGACGTTCCCTGTCAGGTTATCCGGCGATGCTGTGCTCACCGACGTACCGAACGGAGAGACATCGCATGAGCACCACCACCGGATTCACGGACCCCCGCCCCTTCTACGCCCGCGCCACCGAGCAGGCGGCCGCAGTCATCGAGAGGGTGGGGGCGAACGACCTCGGCAGGCCCACGCCGTGTACCGAGTTCGACGTACGGGCCCTGCTGAGCCACATCGTCGGCGGCACCCGGCGGATCGCGGTCGTCGGCGAGGGCGGCGACGGGATGGCGGTGGAGGCGGTCGCCGAGGGCGTCGCCGACGACGGCTGGCCGGCCGCCTACGACGAGGTGCGCACCCGGGTGCTGAAGGCCTGGGACAGCGACGAGCGGATGACGTCCTCGGTGCGGGTGCCCTGGGGCGAGATGCCCGGGCACGCGGCGCTGTCCGGTTATGTGATGGAGATCGTCACCCACACCTGGGACCTCTCGGAGGCGCTCGGGCATCCGCTGGAGCTGGACCCTGAGCTGGCGGAGTTCGCGCTGGCCGCGGCGCGTCAGGCGCTGCCGGACTCCCGCCCGCGGGACGCGCACGTGCCCTTCGACGACCGCAAGGAGGCCGCCGAAGGGGCCGGTGTGTACGAGCAGCTCGCGGCCTGGATGGGCCGTGAACCGCTGCGCCGTCCGTGAGCGCGGCCGCCGCTCAGCCGAGCCGGACCCGGGCCAGCTGACGCGACTGGGCGACCAGGCGGTCCTCGGCGTCCCAGACCTCGGCGTCCTCCTCCAGGAAGCCGCCGGCGAGGTTGCGGGTGGTGATGGAGACCCGCAGCGGGCCGGGGGCCGGGCGGTGGCGGACGTGGACGGTGAGTTCCACCGTGGGCACCCAGCCCTTCAGGCCCAGCTCGAAGGCGGTGGGCGGCAGGGCGTCCACCGCGAGGAGCAGGGAGAGCGGGTCGGCGTCGCGGCCGTCGGCCAGGCCGAACCAGGCCCGCATCTCGCCCTTGCCGGAGGGGGCGCCGAGGGCCCAGCCGAGGGTCGCCGGGTCCAGCTTCAGCATCAGGCGGTCGGTGATGGCGGAGCTGCCCTCGACCGGGGCCGGGCCGTCCTCAGCACCGAAGCACTGGTCCAGGGGCGGCATGGCCGGCGGGGTGGCCGTCGTACGGACGTCGGCGGGGAGGGCGGCGAGGTCGCCGTAGGAGGCCAGGACACGGATGCGTTCCACCTCGTTGCCCTCCTCGTCGTACTGGAAGAGGGAGGCCTGGCCGGTGGAGAGGGTGCGGCCGGTGCGCACGGTCTGGGTGCGGACGACCGCGGGACCGGGCTGGGAGGCGGTGAGGTAGTGCGCGGAGATGGTGAAGGGGTCCGGGTGCGGAAGGCTGTCTCCGAGGGCCCGGCCCAGCACGGCCAGCAGATAGCCGCCGTTGACGGCGTTGATGATGGTCCAGCCGGCCGAGAGGTCGATGTCGTAGACGCCGGGCTCGCGGCGGGTGACCGCGGTGTCGCGGTCGAACTCGCTGTCGCCGATCGTGGCCGTCAGGGCGGGCGCGGAAGCTGCTTCTGGCATGGGTGAACGGTACAACAGAAAGCTACTAAGCGGTAGCTTTTTGGGTCGCGGGAGGGTGCCGGCTCCGCCCCTCAGGTGAGGTTCGGGCAATTTCCCGGTAAGTCTCCCGAGCCGTCCGAAACCCCGGGCTCCGTATTTCCCTCTATGGGGACATGAGCCTCACCGGGACTCCGTTCCTCTACACGACCATCGTGCTGGCGGTGGTCGCCCTTGTTCTGCCGCTTTTCCTCTGGTCGCGGATCCGCGGGCCCAAGGCCCTGCGCACCGCGGCCCGCGTACTGATGCTGCTGTTCGCCCAGGGCACGGCCGTCACACTGGTCTTCGTCCTGGTCAACAACCAGAACAACCTGTACGACAACTGGGCCGACCTGCTCGGCACCGGCAACCATGTGCAGCAGGCCGCCGACCTCGGCCGCGACGGCACCGGTGGCATTTCGGTGAAACGGTTGCCCAAGGTCAAGCAGACCTTCACCCAGGCCGACGGGCCCGGCATGCACGCGGCCGGCGGCGTGCGCATCACCCAGCTCAAGGGCCGGATCTCGGGCGTCAACGCCGAGGTCTACGTCTGGCTGCCGCCGCAGTACAACGACCCGGCCTACGCCCACAAGAAGTTCCCGGTGGTGGAGGTGCTGCCGGGCTACCCCGGGTCCGCCAAGGCCTGGTTCGGCTCCATGAGGGCGCACGAGCAACTGCTGCCGCTGATGCAGAGCGGCCAGGTGGCGCCGTTCATCATGGTCGCCCCGCGCACCAACCTGCTGGCCGGCGTGGACACCGGCTGCGCCAACATCCCCGGCCAGGTCAACGCCGACAGCTGGCTCAGCATCGACGTGCCGAAGATGGTCATGGACAACTTCCGCGCGCTGCCGGCCCCGCGGGGCTGGGCGGTCGCGGGCTACTCGGCCGGCGCGCACTGCGCGGTCAAGCTGGCCGTGGCGCACCCGGACCGGTACAGCGCCGCGGTGAGCATGTCCGGGTACAACGACCCGATCGGCGAGCGCAACTCCCTCGCCGCGCAGACCCCCGCCCTGCGCGCCGCGAACAACCCCTTCATGATCCTGAAGAAGTCGCCCACCCCGCCGCCGATCGCGCTGTACATCTCCGGCGAGTCCGGTGACGGCTACCAGGCGGGCGTGGCGCTGGAGTCCGTCGCCAAGGCACCCACCACCGTGCACGTGGTGTTCCTGCCGCGCAGCCTGGGCGGGCACAACATGGCGCTGTGGCGGCCCCAGGTGCCCACGATCTTCCGCTGGCTGACCCTTCAGATGGGGCAGAACCACGCCAAGGGCAAGGACACCTCTCTTACCGGAACCGGTAATTCTCTTACCGGAACGGCCGCCGGACCGAGCGGCGCGGCCCCCGGCTCTACTCCTCGGTCACCGTCGAGCGGCGGTTCCACGCCCGCGGAGCTCGCCAGTGGAACCGCATCGCGAGCAGGCGCAGCACAAAAGCGGTGACGACCGCGAGCCCACTGGTGAGGGGGGTCAGCGCGTCGTAGCGGATGCACAGGGCCACCATCGTGGCGCCCACCATGGCTGGGACCGCGTACAGGTCGCGGTCCCAGCGCAGCAGCGAGGGCACCTCGTTGGCCAGCACGTCCCGCAGCACACCGCCGCCGACGGCGGTGGCGAGGCCCAGGGTCGCCGACGCGGTCAGGCCGAGGCCGTAGCTGTACGCCTTCGTCGTACCGCTCACACAGAACAGGCCGAGGCCGGCCGCGTCGAAGACCAGCACCGCCGCCTGGATGCGCTCCACGTGCGGATGCAGGAAGAAGACCACGAGCGCGGCGAGCAGCGGGGTCAGGAAGTACCCGAGGTCCGTGAACGCGGCCGGTGGTACGGCTCCGATCACCACGTCGCGGAAGAGTCCCCCGCCCAGCGCGGTGACCTCGGCGAGGACGGCGATGCCGAAGACGTCGAAGTTCTTCCGGACCGCCAGCAGCGCGCCGGAGATCGCGAACACGAAGATGCCGATGACATCGAGCGTGTGCTGGACGGAGGGACTGAAGAGTTGCTGGAGCACCCTGACATTCTCACCTGTCGAAGGGTGTGAACCTTACAAAGCCAGGCTCACAGGGCCGGCTTCCCTGTGCTGAACAGCCAGGTGTCGAACAGGTCGCCCAACTGCTGCCCGCTGACGCGCTCGGCGAGGCGGATGAAGTCGGCGGTGTCCGCGTTGCCGTACCGGTGGAGCTTCGTCCAGGCGGGCAGCAGCCTGAAGAAGGCGGTGTCGCCGATCCGCTCGCGCAGCATCTGGAGCGTCATCGCGCCGCGCTGGTAGACGGCGGAGGAGAACATGGTGTCGCGCTGCGGGTCGGCCACCTCGATCTGCCAGAAGGCGGCGTCGGCGGGGCGGGAGTCGTAGGCGGCGCGGAAGGAGTCGTGGGCGGAGCGGGTGCCCTTGTGCTCGGCCCACAGCCACTGCGCGTAGGTGGCGAAGCCCTCGTTGAGCCAGATGTCCTGCCAGCGCGCCACGCTCACCGAGTCGCCGAACCACTGGTGGGCCAGCTCGTGCACGATGGTCGTCTCGTTGCGGACGGCCGAGTAGGCGGGCTTGCTCTGCACCTCCAGCGAGAACCCGGCCTCGGGCATGTCGTCCACGATCGCGCCGGTCTCCTCGAACGGGTACGGCCCGAAGACCTGCGACCAGTAGTCGGTGGCGGCCGCGGTGACGGCGTACACATCGACGTCGTTGCTGTTCTTCAGGACCGGGTCGATGGCGACGTAGACCGGGATCCCGCCGGGGGTCCGCCCGGTGCGCACGTCGAACTTCCCGATGGTGGCGGTGGCGAGATAGGTCGCCATGGGCCGCGACTCCCGCCAGTGGGTGTACGTCGACCCGCCCCGGTCGTGGCGCGAGACCAGCCGGCCGTTGGAGACGGCGGTCAGGCCCTTGGGCGCCTTGATCCGGATGTCGTAGGTGGCCTTGTCGGAGGGGTGGTCGCTGGACGGGAACCAGGTGGAGGCGGCGTTGGGCTCACAGGCGACGAAGACGCCGTCGGCCGTCTTCATCCAGCCGTAGGAGGAGCCGAACACGATGGGACCGCTGAGCGGCTGCGGTACGCCGCCGTAGCGGACGGTCACGCTGAAGGTGCGGCCCTCGGGGATCGCGCCGCGCGGGGTGACGGTGACCTCGTCCCCGTCCCGGCTGAACTCGGCCTGCCTGCCGTTCACTTCGACCCGGGCGATGTCCAGCTGCTGGAGGTCGAGGTCGAAGGAGGACAGCGCCTGGGTGGCGCGCGCGGTGAGGGTGGTACGGCCGTCCAGGCGGCCGGTGTCGGGGGCGTAGGCGAGGTCCAGGTCGTAGTGGAGGGCGTCGAACCCGCCGTTGCCGAGCCGGGGGAAGTAGGCGTCGCCGATGCCGGGGGCGCCCGGGGTGGGGGCGGGGGCGGCGGCGATGAGCAGGAAGGAGGCCGCCGCGGTGGCGAGGAGGCCGGAACGTGCCGAACGGGAGAATGCCATGGTCGTCCCTTTCGAGCGTGCCGATCAGTGGTCGGACACGGACGACTGTGCACTCTCCCGTTCAGCCATGTACATGACTTTGCCGAGCTGTCATGTGCTACTTGTCGGTTGACTCCTGGGAGTCGGAGGCCCCGCCGGAAGCGGCGGCGGACTCGTCAGCGGACTCCTCGGCGGGCTCGTCCGTGGACTCTTCCGTCGACTCTTCCGTCGACGCTTCCGTGGACTCCTGCGCGGATTCCTCGGCGGGTTCGGCCGCGGTCTCCCCGGCCGGCTCCTCCGTGGTCTCCCCGGCCGGCTTCGCAGGGGCCTTTTCCGGGGTCTTCTCCGCGGTCTTCTCCGCGGTCTTCTCCGCGGCTTCCTCGGCGAGTTCCGCCGCCACCGCCGCCGAGGTCTGGGCCGACTCCGCGAGGACCTCGTCGGCGACCAGCTCCGCCGCCTCCTTCGCGGCGGTGAGCAGGACGGTGTCCTGCGGAGCCTGGTCCTCGAAGTTCTCCGGGTGGTGGCAGGCCACCCGCTGGCCCGGCCGCAGCTCCTTGAGCGGCGGCTCGACCGTGGCGCAGATCTGCGTCGCCTTCCAGCACCGGGTGTGGAAGCGGCAGCCGCTCGGCGGCGAGATCGGCGAGGGCACGTCGCCCTTGAGCAGGATGCGCTCGCTCTTCGCGTTCTTCCGCTTCGGGTCCGGGATCGGCACCGCCGACATCAGCGCCTTGGTGTACGGGTGCATCGGCTCCCGGTACAGCAGGTCGCGGTCGGCCAGCTCGACGATCTTGCCGAGGTACATCACCGCGATCCGGTCCGAGACGTGCCGGACGACCGAGAGGTCGTGCGCGATGATCACGTAGGTCAGGCCCAGTTCCTCCTGGAGGTCGTCCATGAGGTTCACGACCTGGGCCTGGACCGACACGTCCAGCGCGGAGACCGGCTCGTCGGCGACGACCAGCTTCGGCTTCAGGGCGAGCGCGCGGGCGATGCCGATGCGCTGGCGCTGACCGCCGGAGAACTCGTGCGGATAGCGGTTGTAGTGCTCGGGGTTGAGGCCGACCACCGACAGCAGCCGCTGCACCTCCTTCTTGATCCCGCCCTCGGGCTCGACGCCCTGGAGCCGGAAGGGGGCGCTGACGATCGTGCCGATGGTGTGGCGCGGGTTCAGCGAGGAGTACGGGTCCTGGAAGATCATCTGCACATCGCGGCGCAGCGGACGCATGCCGCCGACGCCGAGGTGCGTGATGTCCTTGCCCTCGAACTCGATGCTGCCGCCGGTCGGTTCCAGCAGCCGGGTGATCAGCCGGCCCATGGTCGACTTGCCGCAGCCGGACTCGCCCACGACACCGAGGGTCTCACCGGCGCGGACCTCGAAGTCGATGCCGTCCACCGCGCGGACCGCGCCGACCTGCCGCTGCAACAGCCCCTTCTTGATGGGGAAGTGCTTCTGGAGCCCGGTCACCTTCAGCAGGATCTCGCCGGGGGCGGCGTCCTTGGTGAGGGTGGCCGTGCCGGAGGTCTTCGTGGCCCTGGAGTCGGCCTCGGCACCGTCGCTCTGGGCAGGAATGCTCACTGCCTCGTCCTTGGCGTTCTCACTCACAGCTTCGGCGCAATCTCTTCGGTCCAGATCCGCTCCCGCTGCTCCTGCGACATGTGGCAGGCGGCCCAGTGCTTGCTGCCGACCTCGGTCAGCTCGGGGCGGACCGTGCGGGTCACGTTGTCCTTCGGGATGTCGGCGTACGGGCAGCGCGGGTTGAAGGCGCAGCCGGACGGGACGTTGATCAGCGAGGGCGGGGAGCCCTTGACCGGGATCAGCCGCTCCTGCTGGTCGCGGTCGAGGCGCGGCATCGAGCCGAGCAGGCCCCAGGTGTAGGGGTGGCGGGGCTCGTAGAACACCTTCTCCGCCGGGCCGCGCTCGACGCAGCGGCCGCCGTACATCACCAGGATGTCGTCGGCCAGTTCGGCGACGACGCCCAGGTCGTGGGTGATGATGATGACCGCGGAGCCGAACTCCTTCTGGAGATCGCGGATCAGGTCGAGGATCTGCGCCTGGACGGTCACGTCCAGGGCGGTCGTCGGCTCGTCCGCGATGAGCAGTTCGGGGTTGTTGACCAGCGACATGGCGATCATCGCGCGCTGGCGCATACCGCCGGAGAACTCGTGCGGGTAGTTGTCCACCCGCTTGTCCGGCTGCGGGATGCCGACCCGGTCGAGCATCTCGATCGCGCGCCGGCGGGCGGTCTTCTTGTCGACGTCGTGGTGGATCCGGTACGCCTCCACGATCTGCTGGCCGATCGTGTAGTACGGGTGCAGCGCGGACAGCGGGTCCTGGAAGATCATCGCCATCTCGCGGCCGCGCATCCGGCGCACCCGGTCGGGGTCGGCGGACAGCAGCTCGGTGCCGTTCAGCCAGATCTCGCCGGAGATCCGGGCCTTGCGCTTGCCGTACTGGCCGGCGGTGTGCAGGCCCATGATGCCGAGCGAGGTCACCGACTTGCCGGAGCCGGACTCGCCCACGATGCCGAGGGTCTTGCCCTTCTCCAGCTGGAAGCTGAGCCCGTCGACGGACTTCACCAGACCGTCGTCGGTCGGGAAGTGCACCTTCAGGTCGCGCACTTCGAGGAACGACGCCGGCGCGTCCGGAGCCGAGGATTCCGTGGGCTCGCCGACGGCCGCGCCCGTCTTGCTGAGTTCGGTCATGCGAGCCTCACTCGGGGGTCGATCACGGCGTACAGGACGTCCACCAGAAGGTTGGCGATGAGCACCGCGAGGGAGGTGATCAGGGTGACACCCAGGATGATGGGCAGGTCCTGGTTCTTGATGGCGCTCAGCACGGCCTGGCCGAGGCCGGGGATGCTGAACGTGGTCTCGGTGAGGATCGCGCCGCCGATGAGGGCGCCGAGGTCCATGCCGAGCATGGTCAGGATCGGGGTCATCGTGGAGCGCATGGCGTGCTTGCCGATGACGACCTGCTCCTTGAGGCCCTTGGCCCGGGCGGTGCGGATGTAGTCCTCGCCGAGGACCTCCATCATGGTCGCCCGGGTGATCCGGGCGTACATCGCCGCGTACAGGAAGGCGAGGGTGGTCCAGGGCAGGATCATGCTGGCGAACCAGCCGCCCGGGTCGTCGCCGAGCGGGACGTACTTGGCGCTGAACCAGTGCAGCCCGAAGACGAAGATCGCCGAGGCGAGCAGACCGGTGAAGTAGATGGGGAGGGAAACACCGCTGAGGGCGATGAGCATCGCACCGCGGTCCCAGATGCTGCCCCGCTTGATGGCGGAGAGCACACCCGCCGCGACACCGAAGACCAGCCAGAGCACCGCGGCACCGAGCGCGAGACCCAGGGTCACCGGGAAGCGGTCGGTCAGCACCGGCCAGACGGCCTGCTCACTGCGGAAGGAGTAGCCGAAGCACGGCGCGGCGCAGTGGGTGACATCGCCGCCGGCCGCGTAGGTGCGGCCCACGAAGATGCCCTTGAAGAAGTGCCAGACCTGGAGGTACACCGGGTCGCCCAGACCCAGCTTCTCGCGCACCGCCGCCACGGCGTGCGGGTCTGCCTGCTTGCCCACGAAGCTCGTGGCGATGTCGACGCCCGCCCACTTGGGGACGAGGAAGAAGATGCTGAAGACCACCAGGACGATGACCACGAGCATCACTGCGGCGGCGAACAGCCGCCTGATGAGGTAAGCGAGCACAGCTTACGGCCCGCCGCGAACCGCGGGCCCCGGAGGTCGTCCGTGGGGCCCGCGGCTCGCCGCGCCGGCCTTCACCTGCCTTTCGTGCCGTACGGCGGGTGTGCCGGTTTTACTTCGTGGACTTCAGACCGATGTTGACGAAGTCGTAGTAGCCGCTGTACGCGTTCGTCGTGTACACGTTGCCGACCCGGGAGGAGCGGAAGTTGAGGAACCGCTCGAAGGTGAAGGGCAGGTAGTACGCGCCCTCCATGACCTTGTGGTTGATCTCCGTGGAGATCTGGGTCTTCTTCGACGCGTCCAGCGTGGCGCTGTACTGGTCGAACAGGCCGTCGATCGTCTTGTCCTTGATCAGGGCGTAGTTGTTGTTACCGCTCTGCAGGATGTACTTGCTGCTCCACAGCGGGATGCCGTAGCCCTGGACGGTCGGGAAGTCCGGACCCCAGCCCATGATGATGATGCCGAGCTTCTTCTTCGCGACGTTCGAGGGGCTGCCGATGATGCCCGGGGACTGCGAACCGTCGTACTGGTAGATGTCGGCCTTGATGCCGACCTTCTTCAGCGCCGCCTGGAGGGACTCGGAGGTGGCGACTTCCTGCTGCTTGTTGTTGCGGACCGCGATGGTGGTCGAGAAGCCGTTCGGCTGACCGCAGGCCTTCAGCTCCTGCTTGGCCAGGGCGACGTTGCCGTTCTTGTTCTTCGTCGCGATCTGGTACGGGTCGTACTTCTGGCCCTCGCCACCGGAGACCGACGGCGGGAGCATGTTGGTGCCGATGTCACCACCGGCGACCGGGCCACCGCGGGCGGTCTGGAGCGACACGTGGTCGGCGGCGTAGATGACGGCCTTGCGGCAGTGGATGTTGTCGAACGGCTTGACGCTCTGCGGGAAGACCGCGTAGCGGATGAAGCCGGAGACCGGGTTGTCCAGGTTGCCCTTGTTCTGCTTCAGGGCTATCTGGCGGCCCTGGGGGCCCAGGCTGGTCTGCGACGCGTCGATGTCGTAGTCGCCGTTGATCAGCTGCTGGTCGGAGTTGGTCTGGTTGGTGGAGATGTCCAGCGTGATCTTGTCCGGGTACGCCTTGCGGACCGGGTCCGAGGACGCGTTCCACTTGTCGTTGCGGACCAGCACGAGACCCTTGCCCGGGGTGTACGACTGGAACTTGTACGGGCCGGAGGAGAACGGGTGCAGGCCGTACTTGGACTTGGTGTCCTTGTCCTGGCGGACCGGGGCGCCCGTGGTCATGGCCAGTGCCTGCGGGAAGTCCGAGTTGGCCTTCGGCAGGTGGAAGACGATCGTCTTGGCGTCGGGCGTCTGGATCGCGCTCAGGCCCAGGTGGTCCTTGGTGGAGTCCTTGTAGGGGCCCTTGTAGGTGTTCTTCGGGTCCAGCATCTGCTGGAGGTAGATCGGACCGCCGGACAGCACGTCCTGCGCCCAGACGCGCTCGATGCCGTACTTGACGTCCTGGGAGGTGATCGGCTTGCCGTCCTCCCACGTGATGCCGTCGCGCAGGGTGAAGGTGTAGGTCTTGCCGTCGGCCGAGACCTTGCCCATGTCCGTGGCGAGGTCCGGGGTGAGCTGGGCTCCCTCGGCGCCCGGCGCGGTCTTGTAGGTCAGCAGCTGACGGCTGTAGTAGCGGGAGAAGTCCCACATGAAGCCGTAGTAACCGCGCGTGGTGTCCCACGAGTCGGCGTCCTGCGTGCTGACGTACTTGAGCGTGCCGCCCTTCTTGACGAGGTTGGCCTGGGCGACCTTGTTGACGGCCGCGTTGAAGCCGGCAGCGCCGTCCTTCGAGCCGCCGTCGCCGCTGCTGTCGCCTCCGCCGCACGCCGCCGTGGTCAGCAGGCCGGCGACCACTGCGGCAGCGGCGAGGGCCTGCTTGCGCCGCCCTGAGGTGCGTTCGGTAGTCACGATCTCGGATCCTCCGGATTTGATGAGAGACCCCGTGGAAGAGCTCACGGGACGCTTGGGGGTTGGCACCTCAGCGGGAACCCTTCGGGTCCAGCGCGTCCCGCACGCCGTCGCCGAACAGGTTGAAGGCCAGCACCGTGATGAAGATCGCCACGCCCGGGATCACCATGTACATGGGGTCCGAGTCGTAGTAGTCGATCGCGCTCGAGAGCATCTGCCCCCAGGAGGAGGTGGGCGGCTTGACGCCCACGCCCAGGAAGCTGAGTGCCGCCTCGGTGAGGATGTTGGTGGGGATCATCATCGTCGTGTACACGATGATGGGCGCGACGAGGTTGGGCAGCAG
The DNA here is from genome assembly GCF_055581605.1 of Streptomyces sp. NPDC031418. NCBI lineage: Bacteria > Bacillati > Actinomycetota > Actinomycetes > Kitasatosporales > Streptomycetaceae > Streptomyces > Streptomyces sp. NPDC031418. The sequence continues at coordinate 186,959 of NZ_JBVIJC010000001.1, read as the reverse complement.
CTCCTTGAAGAGGATGTAGAGCCGCCCGGCACCGAGCGAGCGGGCCGCCTCCACGTACTCGCGTTCGCGCAGGCTGAGGGTCTGGCCGCGGACCACGCGGCCGATGTACGGCCAGCCGAAGAAGCCGATGACCAGGATCATCACGAACACGCGCACGCCGGTGCCGGAGAGACCCAGCATCTCGTTGGGCATGACGGAGACCAGGGCGATGATGAACAGCAGCTGGGGGAAGGCGAGCAGACCGTCCATCACACGGCTGATGAGCGAGTCGACCCAGCCGCCGAAGAAGCCGGCGAGAATGCCGAACAGGGTGCCGAGGATGATGGCGACCACCGCGGACAGGAAGCCGACCAGCAGCGAGATCCGGGCGCCGTAGAGGATGCGGGCGAAGATGTCACGGCCGTTGACCGGCTCCACACCGAGCAGATGGTCGCCGCTCATGCCGCCCAGCGAGCCCTTGGGCGTGCTGAACAGCGGGTCGATCAGGCTCTCGTGGTAGAGGTCCGGGTCCTGCCCGACCAGGTTCGCGATGACCGGCGCGAGCAGCGCGATCACGATGAGGACGAGCACGACGATGCCGCCCGTCAGGGCGAGTTTGTCCCGCTTCAGGCGTTCCCAGGCGATCCGCCCCAGGGAACGGCCCTGAACGGCCTTCGCGTCGGTGGCGGCCGTCGCCGCTTCCTCGGCCGCACCCGGGGCCGCTTCCGCGGTCGGCTCGTGCAATGGTGCCGTCATTAGGCTGGGACCCCTCTCAACCGGCGGTAACCGGCCCGCACTTGCCGCTGGTAGCGGCATCAATCAGTCCGTCGTACACAGGGGCGAACCCCTTGAAGGGGGAGTCTTCAACGCCTGCGCGATCAGCCGCCAGCCTTGGCAGTGAATGGATGCGCAACCGTGATGGAAGCAGGTGAACGCCGTTATGCGGACAGTGAGTCCCGGTGACCGGACGGTGACGGAGGGGTTCGCTCCCTCGGACAAGGGTGCCGTTCCGGCCGGCCGGTGACCGAAAGGCGAGGTCAGCGGAGAGGCCGCCGGGAGGTCAGTGCGGGGTCAGTAGCCGCCGTGGGCCGGGGGATAGCCGTAACCGGCGGCCGGGGTCTGGGGCAGGGGCTGGGCCTGGAGTTGCGGCTGGGGCTGGGGCTGGGCCGCGACCGCGTGCGCCTCGCGGTCGTAGAAGGGGCGCGCGTTGGCCCGCATCCACATCACCACGGGGTCGTAGTCGTCGGTCATCGCGACCGTCGACACCGGCAGCCCTTCCGGGACGGCGCCGACGGACTGCTGCATCATCGCGCGCACCGAGTCGACCGCGGCGGGCGAGGTGTCGTAGACGTCCAGACCGATGGCGAGGTACGGCGCTCCGAGCGCCGGCTGCACCCAGGCGCGGCGCAGGGTGCGCAGCGCGGGGGTGCGGTGGGCGTTCTGCGCGAGCAGCGCGTAGAACTGTGGGATCTCGATGCCGGGTTCGGACAGCCGGAGGGGTCCCGCGGGCTGCCGGTCCAGGCCGGTGGCGATACGGCGCAGATCCAGCCAGGGGATGCCGACGCCGCCGCCCGGGGCGTGCGGGTTGAGCCAGAGGCCGTAGTGGTCCGGGTAGAGGGTGCGGGCGACGTCGAGGCCGTCGACGACCTCGTAGGAACGGTTCCAGCCGCTGGCCGAGAGTTCCTGGGCGGAGGTGACGCACGGGGCGTAGTGGAAGCCGCCGACTTCCATGTCCCCGTACTGGGCGTCCGGGGAGCCGGCCTGGCCGTGCCACAGCAGCATCCAGATCTGGCCGGCGGAGGGGGTGGCAAGGGCGCGGAGCAGGGCCTCGTAGGCGTCGTAGCGGCCGGGGGTGACCTGACGCAGCATGTGCTCGACGCTGCCGCTGTGGCTCGCGCTCACCTTGTCGTGCCCTTCTGTTCAGTGCGCCCGGGTTCGGGGACAGCTTAAGCGCCCGGTGGCGCGGAGCCGCCTGTGCGTGCGCGGGTGCGGGTGCCTGGTGGCCACCCGCGCCCCACGCCCCTCGGGTGTCTCTACTGGCCGTACTGGTAGAAGGGCCGGACGTGGTGCTTCAGCCATTCGGCCACGGGGTCGTCCGTCACGTCCAGCAGGACCAGGTTGACCGGCCAGGCGACCGGGACACGGGCGAGGGCCCGGCCCAGCGCCTCCAGGGGACGGGCGCGGAGGTCGCCCTCCCACTGGGAGAGTTCCACGCCGACGAAAAGCACCGGTTCGTCCGTCTCGATCGCGGCGAGACAGCGGCGGGCGGTGTGCACGACACCGATCCCGGCGAACTCGGCGGAGGCGGCGGCGAGGAAGTCCACCGGGTCGTCCTGCCAGTCGGGTTCGAAGAGCCGGACCCGGCCGCCGGCGGCGGGGCCGTCGAGCGGGGTACGGCCGCTGCGGCACAGCTCGGCCACCGCCTGCGGCGGCAGCGGGATGCCGACCACCCCGTCGGGGTTCACCACGATGCCGACCTGCGGGGGCAGTCCGCGGGCGAACTCCACGGCGGGGGCGATGGTGTACCCCATGTGGGAGCCGACGACCTGGCGGAACTGTTCCTCCGAGCTGAACACCGGGACGTACACCTGGCCCGCGATCTCGGTCGTGGGCAGATCCAGCGGGCCGCTGTCCGGGCCGCCGCCGGAGGGCAGCGGGATCCACAGGAAGCTGCGGCCGAGCACCTCCACGATCCGGCCGGCCGCCGCGGGGATCCCGAGGGAGGCCGACAGCACCTCCTCGAGTTCGTTGCCGGGCCAACCGCCGTGCGGGTGGGGGTGCGCCTGAGCCGGGAAGCCCGCGGGAATGTCCGCGGGCAGATCCGCCGGGAAGTCCATCTGCCTACCGCCTGCTGGGAACCACTGCTGTGTGCATGAAGGCTAGCGGGTACACCACCCCCGGCCGTCCGCCCGGCGCCAGCCGGTGAAGGGTACGCGGGGCGGTTGCATGCCCCCCCCCCAGCCGGGCCGGCGCCAGCCGGTGAAGGCTGAGCCGGGAGCGCGCCCGCAGCCGTCCGGGCCGGCATCGAGCGGTGAAGGCCAAGCAGCACACGGCACCCGCAGCCGTCCGACCCGGCGCCAGCCAGTGAAGGACAAGCAGGGTGCCCGCCCGCAGCCGCCCGGTCCAGCGTCAGCCGGTGCAGGCCACGCGACGCACGGCGCCCCCAGCCGTCCAGCCCGGCCCAACCGGCAAAGGCCAAGCGGCGCGGATGCGTGCCCGCGGCTATCCGGCCCGGCCCCCGCCCGCGAAGACCAACCACGACCGTGCGCGTCCGCCCCCATCCGGCCCGGCGCCAGCCGGTGAAGCCCACGCGCGGGTGCCCGCCCGCAGCCGCCCGGTCCAGCGTCAGCCGGTGAAGGCCACGCGACGCACGGCGCCCCCAGCCGTCCAGCCCGGCCCAACCGGCAAAGGCCACGCGGCGCGGGTGCGTGCCCGCGGCCATCCGGCCCGGCCCCCGCCCGCGAAGACCAACCACGACCGTGCGCGTCCGCCCCCATCCGGCCCGACGCCAGCCGGTGAAGCCCACGCGCGGGTGCCCGCCCGCAGCCGCCCGGTCCGGCGCCAGGTCAGGGGGTGAAGGAGAGGGTGTGCAGGGTGTTTGCCGCGGGGCGGTCCAGGAGGAGGGCTGTGGTGCAGCCGGTGGGGAGCTGGCCGCGTTCGATCGCGTCGAGCAGGCGGGCCGTCGTGCGGCGGTGACGGCGGAAGGCGTAGCGGGAGACGCCCCGGCCGCGCTCGCGCTGGCCCGCGCGGGCCGTCGCGGGGTCGACGTCGAGCAGCAGCAGATGCAGGGTGCCGCCGCGGCGGCGGGCCTCCCGGGCGAGCCAGCTCCGCACCCAGGCCTGGGTGCCGCAGTCGTGCACGACGACGCCCTCGCCGGTGCGCAGGGCGCGGCGCAGCGCCGCGTAGTGGGCGAGGCGGACCAGGGGGCGGTAGAGGGCGTAGGGGAGGCCGCGGGGCAGCCGGGCGGCGAAGCGGTCGCGGGTGTCCTGCGAGTCGATGCGGCGGCCGGTGACCGTGCGGTGCATGAGGGTGGACTTGCCGCTGCCGGGCAGGCCGGTGAGCACCACCACGTCACGGGGTCCGAAGAGCAGGGTGCGCGGGGTGCGGCCGGCGCGGTCGCGCAGATCGCGCACGGCGCGGATGGTGGCGCTGGTCCGCTGCCGCGGCACCATGACGCCGGTGGCGTACGCGGGGGTCCTGTTCACCGTGATCGTCCTCCCCTGTCGACTCGGTCAACTTCTTTCCCGTCGACCGTAAAGAGAAGGTAATAGGCGGTGGTGGCGGGCGGGTCCGGGTGCTGCCACAGGTCGGTTACAAAAGCGGCCGCGCCGTGCAATGATGTGCGCGCCAACTGCATACCGGCCGCTTGAATCCGCGCGGGAGAGTCCCCAGCCGTCGCCGCTGGGGCGCCGAAGGAGCAAGTCCCTCCCTTGAATCTCTCAGGCCCCGTTACCGCGCGGGCGAGGCACATCTGAAAAGCGGGCCGCTGTGTCAGTGGCTCCACCCAAGGTGCAAGCCCTGATCGTCCCGGTGGCGGTCGTGGCGAACCTCTCAGGTTCCGATGACAGATGGGGAGGAACGTTCCTCGCCCCGTCCGTGTGCCCTGGGAGACGACCGACCGATGAGCAGCACTGAACTCCGTCACACCGCGCTGGATGCCGTGCATCGCGCGCTCGGTGCGACGATGACCGACTTCGCCGGCTGGGACATGCCCCTGCGCTACGGCTCCGAGCGCGACGAGCACCTCGCCGTACGCACCAAGGCCGGCCTCTTCGACCTCTCCCACATGGGCGAGATCACCGTGACCGGCCCGCAGGCGGCCGCCCTGCTGAACTTCGCCCTGGTCGGCAACATCGCCTCCGTCGGCGTCGGCCGCGCCCGCTACACCATGATCTGCCAGGCCGACGGCGGCATCCTGGACGACCTGATCGTCTACCGGCTCGCCGAGACCGAGTACATGGTCGTGGCCAACGCCTCCAACGCCCAGGTGGTGCTGGACGCGCTGACCGAGCGGGCCGCCGGGTTCGACGCCGAGGTGCGCGACGACCGGGACGCCTACGCGCTGATCGCCGTCCAGGGCCCGGAGTCCCCCGGCATCCTGACGTCGCTGACCGACGCCGACCTCGACGGCCTGAAGTACTACGCCGGCCTGCCCGGCACCGTCGCCGGCGTCCCCGCCCTGATCGCCCGCACCGGCTACACCGGCGAGGACGGCTTCGAGCTGTTCGTGAAGCCGGAGCACGCCGTCGAGCTGTGGCAGGCGCTGACCAAGGCGGGCGAGGGCGCCGGCCTGGTGCCGTGCGGTCTGTCCTGCCGGGACACCCTGCGCCTGGAGGCGGGCATGCCGCTGTACGGGCACGAGCTGACCACCGCCCTCACCCCCTTCGACGCCGGGCTCGGCCGGGTGGTGAAGTTCGAGAAGGAGGGTGACTTCGTCGGGCGCGAGGCGCTCACCGAGGCCGCCGCCCGCGCCGAGCAGAACCCGCCCCGGGTGCTCGTCGGCCTGGTCGCCGAGGGCCGCCGGGTGCCGCGCGCCGGATACGCCGTCGTCTCCGGCGGCGAGGTGATCGGCGAGGTCACCTCCGGCGCCCCCTCCCCCACCCTCGGCAAGCCGATCGCCATGGCCTACGTCGACGCGGCGCACGCGGCGCCGGGCACCCCGGGCGTCGGCGTGGACATCCGGGGCACCCACGAGCCGTACGAGGTCGTGGCTCTGCCCTTCTACAAGCGGCAGAAGTAGACACTGGGCCTCGGCACGTCCCCCTGACGTGACCCTGCGCACATTTCCCCGCCCGGCACCAGGTCCGGCAGTCCCCCCCTTCATCAGCACTCCCGCATGTACAGGAGAATTCAGGCCATGAGCAACCCCCAGCAGCTTCGCTACAGCAAGGAGCACGAGTGGCTGTCGGACGCCGAGGACGGCGTCTCGACGGTCGGCATCACCGAGCACGCGGCCAACGCGCTCGGCGACGTGGTCTTCGTCCAGCTCCCGGCCGTCGGTGACACCGTGACCGCGGGCGAGTCCTGCGGCGAGCTGGAGTCGACCAAGTCGGTCTCCGACCTGTACGCCCCGGTCACCGGTGAGGTCGCCGCGATCAACCAGGACGTCGTGGACGACCCGTCGCTGGTGAACTCCGCTCCCTTCGAGGGCGGCTGGCTGTTCAAGGTGCGTGTGACGGACGAGCCCGAGGCCCTCATGAGCGCCGACGAGTACACCGCCTTCACCGCCGGCTGAGGAGTCGTACCCCGATGACCGTCCTGAACACGTCCCTGCACGAGCTGGACCCGGAGATCGCCGCCGCGGTCGACGCCGAGCTGAGCCGCCAGCAGTCCACGCTGGAGATGATCGCCTCCGAGAACTTCGCGCCGCTCGCGGTGATGGAGGCGCAGGGCTCGGTGCTGACCAACAAGTACGCCGAGGGCTACCCGGGCCGGCGCTACTACGGCGGCTGCGAGCACGTCGACGTCGCCGAGCAGATCGCCATCGACCGGCTCAAGGAGCTGTTCGGCGCCGAGTACGCCAATGTGCAGCCCCACTCCGGCGCCTCCGCGAACCAGGCGGCCCTGTTCGCCCTCGCCCAGCCCGGGGACACCATCCTCGGCCTGGACCTGGCGCACGGCGGCCATCTGACCCACGGCATGCGGCTGAACTTCTCCGGCAAGCAGTTCAACGTGGTCGCCTACCACGTGGACGCCGAGACCGGCCTGGTCGACATGGCCGAGGTCGAGCGGCTCGCCAAGGAGCACCGCCCGAAGGTGATCATCGCGGGCTGGTCGGCGTACCCGCGCCGGCTGGACTTCGCCGAGTTCCGGCGGATCGCCGACGAGGTCGAGGCGTACCTGTGGGTCGACATGGCCCACTTCGCGGGCCTGGTCGCGGCCGGTCTGCACCCGAACCCGGTGGAGCACGCCGACGTCGTGACCTCGACCACCCACAAGACGCTGGGCGGCCCGCGCGGCGGCATCATCCTCGCGAAGAAGGAGTTCGCGAAGAAGCTGAACTCCTCCGTCTTCCCGGGCTTCCAGGGCGGTCCCCTGGAGCATGTGATCGCGGCGAAGGCGGTCTCCTTCAAGGTCGCCGCCTCGGCGGAGTTCAAGGAGCGCCAGCAGCGTACGGTGGAGGGTGCGCGCATCCTCGCCGAGCGCCTGACGGCCGCGGACGCCCGCGAGGCCGGGGTGAACGTCCTGTCGGGCGGCACGGACGTGCACCTGATCCTGGTCGACCTGCGCGAGTCCGAGCTGGACGGCCAGCAGGCCGAGGACCGGCTGCACGAGGTCGGCATCACGGTCAACCGCAACGCCGTCCCGAACGACCCGCGTCCCCCGATGGTCACGTCGGGTCTGCGGATCGGTACGCCGGCCCTGGCGACCCGCGGCTTCACGGCCGAGGACTTCGCCGAGGTCGCCGATGTGATCGCCGAGGCGCTGAAGCCGTCCTACGACGCCGAGGCCCTCAAGGCGCGCGTGAAGGCGCTCGCCGACAAGCACCCGCTGTACCCGGGTCTGAACAAGTAGCTCAGGCCCCCGCAGTACCCGGGTCCGGACCCACGGACCCGGCCAGGCAAGTCCCCGGTGGGGCACCCGGCGATCCCGGGGCCCCGCCACCCCTGCTTTTTGAGGAGTGACCGTGGCCATCTCGGTCTTCGACCTGTTCTCGATCGGCATCGGCCCGTCCAGCTCCCACACGGTCGGCCCGATGCGCGCGGCGCGGATGTTCGCCCGCCGGCTGCGCAACGAAGGGCTGCTGGAACAGACCGCGACCCTCCGGACGGAGCTGTACGGCTCCCTGGGCGCGACCGGGCACGGCCACGGCACCCCGAAGGCCGTCCTGCTCGGCCTGGCCGGCGACTCGCCGCGCACGGTGGACGTGGAGACGGCCGACGCGCGCGTGGACGCGATCAAGGCCGAGGGCCGGATCCGGCTCCTGGGCGAGCACGAGATCGCCTTCGACTTCGACCAGGACCTCGTGCTGCACCGGCGCAAGGCGCTGCCGTACCACGCCAACGGCATGACGCTGTGGGCGTACGACGCCTCCGGCGCGGAGCTGCTGACCAAGACGTACTACTCGGTCGGCGGCGGCTTCGTGGTCGACGAGGACGCGGTCGGCGCGGACCGGATCAAGCTGGACGACACGGTCCTGAAGTACCCCTTCCGCACGGGCGACGAGCTGCTCCGCCTCACCAAGGAGACCGGCCTGTCGATCTCCTCGCTGATGCTGGAGAACGAGCGGGCCTGGCGCACGGAGGAGGAGATCCGCGCGGGCCTGCTGGAGATCTGGCGGGTGATGCGCGCGTGCGTGCAGCGCGGCATGAGCCGCGAGGGCATCCTGCCCGGCGGGCTGAAGGTCCGCCGCCGCGCCGCCGTCTCGGCCCGCCAGCTGCGCGCCGAGGGCGACCCGCTGGCGCACGCGATGGAGTGGCTCACGCTCTACGCGATGGCCGTGAACGAGGAGAACGCGGCCGGCGGCCGGGTGGTCACCGCCCCCACCAACGGCGCGGCCGGGATCATCCCGGCGGTCCTGCACTACTACATGGACTTCGTGCCCGGCGCCGACGAGGACGGCGTGGTCCGCTTCCTGCTCGCCGCCGGCGCGATCGGCATGCTCTTCAAGGAGAACGCCTCCATCTCCGGCGCCGAGGTCGGCTGCCAGGGCGAGGTCGGCTCCGCCTGCTCCATGGCGGCCGGTGCGCTCGCCGAGGTGCTCGGCGGCTCCCCGGAGCAGGTGGAGAACGCGGCCGAGATCGGCATGGAACACAACCTGGGCCTGACCTGCGACCCGGTCGGTGGCCTGGTCCAGATCCCGTGCATCGAGCGCAACGGCATGGCCGCGGTGAAGGCGGTCACGGCCGCGAAGATGGCGATGCGCGGCGACGGCTCCCACAAGGTGTCCCTGGACAAGGTCATCAAGACCATGAAGGACACGGGCGCGGACATGTCGGTGAAGTACAAGGAGACGGCGCGCGGCGGGCTGGCGGTCAATATCATCGAGTGCTGAGACGACGGGGGCACCGGGACGGCGGGGGGCCGGAGTGACGGGCGGGGCGGGATGGCTGCGGGTGCCCGTGGGCGCGGACGCCGAGCGCTGGGTCACCCGGGTCCGCTGCCGTCGGGTCCTGTTCGTCGTGCACAACGTGACGTCCGCGACGCGTCTGCTGGACGTCCTCCCGCTGTTCGACGGCGACCTCCGGGTGCAGATGTTCGCCACCTGCACCGGCTCCTCCCCGTTCCTGGCCGGGGTGCCCGAGCTGCTGGCCCGGGCGGGGCTCCCGGTCCTGCCCTGGGAGCAGGCCCTGGCCACCCGGTTCGACCTGGCGGTCTCCGCCAGCTACGGCGGTGAACTGGGCCTGATCCAGGGCAAGTTGGCGGTCCTGTCGCACGGGGTTGGCTACAATAAAAGGCTGGCGACACCGGACACCGGACACCGGACACCGGACACCGGACACCGGACACCGGACACCGGCCGCAGGCGCCCGTGTTCGGCCTCTCGCCGGACTGGCTGCTTCACGACGGCCGGCCGCTCGCCTCGGCCACGGTCCTCTCCCACCCCGAACAGCTGGAGCGGCTGCGTGCCGCGTGTCCGCAGGCGGCGCCCACCGCGGTGCTCGCCGGGGACCCCTGCTACGACCGCATCCTCGCCGCACTCCCCCAGCGGGACCGGTTCCGCCGGGCGCTCGGGGTGGCGGAGGGCCGGCGGCTGATCGTCGTCAGCTCCACCTGGGCACCGCGCTCCCTCTTCGGCGGCCCCGCGACGGACGGCACCGGCACGCCGGGCGCGGATGATCTGCTGCCCTGGCTGCTGTCCCGGCTGGCGGCGGAGCTGCCCGCCGACGAGTACCGCACGACGGCCGTCCTGCATCCGAACATCTGGTACGGCCACGGCCCCGGACAGGTCCGCGCCTGGCTGGACACCGCACGGCGGGCCGGTCTGGACGCCGTCTCGCCGCTGGACGGCTGGCGCCAGGCGCTGATAGCCGCCGACTGCGTGCTGGGCGACCATTCGAGCGTCACCTACTACGCGGCGTCCATCGGCGTCCCGGTGCTGCTCGGGGCGTTCCCGCAGGCGGACCTCGACCCGGACTCCCCGGTGGCCGCGCTCGGTCGCACGGCTCCCCGGCTGGTGCGGCGGGGCAGTCTGCGCGACCAGATCGACCGGGCGATCGACACGCACGACCCCGGCCGGTACAAGGAGCTGGCGGAGCAGACCAGTTCCGCGCCGGGAGAGTCGGCCGCCCTGTTGCGCCGGATGTTCTACGACCTCATGGACCTCCCGGAACCCGAGGGACGCCCGGCCCTGCTGGAGCCGCTGCCGCTGCCGCCGTACACCCCCGGCCGGGTCACCGCGCCGGTCCGGGTCCTGGCCCGGACGGCCGGCCCCGACACGCCGGAGGTGACGCTCGTCCGGTACCCGGTGGCCGACGACGGGCCCGGCCCGTCGGAGGCCGTCGCGGCACGGTTCGACCTCACGCACACGGTGGTCGACGAGGAGACCCGGGAGCCCGGCCGGGTGGCGCTGGCCGATGTCGTCGTACGCCGCGCGGCCGCGGACGACCCGGTGCTCGGGCCGCCGGCCGCCTGGGTGGCGGAGGCGCTGGACCGCTACCCGTACTGCGGACTCGCGGCCTATGTCGACGGCCCCGACCGCTGCGTCGTGGGCACCCGTGCGGGCGAGCTGCTGCGGCTGTCCGCCGCCGCGGGCCCCGACGGGCGGCCCGACCTGTGCGATCCCGCCGTCTACGCCTCCGCCCTCCACACCTGGGTGGCGAACGGCCGGCCGGTGGCGTCCGCCGTCCCCGGACTCACCGTGCGCACCGGCGACATGGCCCACAGCGTCACCGTCGAGCCGCTCCCCGCGGCCCGGCCCTGAACCGGCGCCTCACGCCTCCAGTTCCGCCAGTCGGGCCCGGACCCGCACGAGGCCGGCGTCGTCGCCGTGTTCCGCCAGGCAGGCCTCGGCGGTGCGCAGGTCCGCCGCCTCCTGGGCCGGGCGGCCCGCGCGGCGGTGGCAGTCGGCCCTGGCCTCGACGGCACCGGCGAGTTGCAGGCCCGCGCCCGCCTCGGTCATCCGCGTGACGGCTTCGTCCAGGCACACCCGGGCGAGGTCCGCGTCTCCCGCGTCCAGATGGGCCTCGCCCAGGCTCATGTAGACCCGGCCCTCGTTGTAGGGGTCGCCGCCGGGCAGCTCGCGGAACCGGACGAGGGCGCCGTTGAGCCGGGCGACGGCGGCGGTGTGCTCCCCCTGCTTGCTCTGGGCGCGGCCGAGGTGGTGCTCCAGCAGGGCGGTGGCGCGGGGCACGTCCGCGTGGCCGTCCTCGCCCGGGCCGATCCGGGCCAGGATCCGCTGGGCCTCCTCGAAGCACCGCTGGGCCGCCGCCCACTGCCACTGCCTGAGCCGCAGCAGCCCGAGTGCCTCGACGGCGGTCGCCTCCCCGCGGTGGTGGCCGCAGGCCCGGTCCGCGGCCCGGGCCTCCTCGATGGCCCGCTCGGCAGCGTCGGCCTGGCCGGCGCCCATGTGGCCGAAGGCCAGTTGCACGGCCATCCGGCCCACGGCGCGCGGGTCGCCGAACTCGGCCGCGACGCGCCGGGCGGCCTCGAGGCCGAGCCGGTGGGTGTCGACCCACTGGGCGTGGAAGCCGAGCATGAGGTGCAGGCCCCACATGGCCTCGCACAGCTGCCAGACGAGGTCGTCGTGGCCGTTGCGTTCGGCGGCCCGGACGACGGCCGCGAGGTTCTCCCGCTCCCGGCGCAGTTCCGCGAGCGCGCGCCGGCCGTCCTGCCGGTCGCGTCCGGCCGGGAGGGCGAGGCCCTGGTAGGCGCGGCCGAGCCGCCACCGCCCCGGCAGCACCCGGAAGTCCGCGGCCGCGGCGAACCGCAGCTGCCCGACCGCCACCCGGCGGACCGCGGCGGCCATCCGGTCGGGGCCGTCCTCGGTGAGCGCGAGGTCACGGGCGTGGGCCCGGGTCAGATCGTGGAAGCGGTAGCGCTCCTCCTCGACCTCTTCCAGCAGATGCACCCGGGCCAGCTGCTCCAGCAGCGCCCGCGCCTCCTCCGCGCCGACGCCGGCGGCATCCGCGGCGCACCGCACGGTCACGGTCGGCCAGGCCCCGACCGCGATCGCGCGGTAGAGGGCGGCGCAGGCCGGGGTCAGTTCGGCGTAGGAGACGTCCTGGGCGTGCCGGACGGGGTCGGCCGGGGCATCGGGTCCGGGGGCGGGCATGGCGGCGCCTTCCTGGTCGTGGCCGTGGACGCGGTGGGCGAGCTGCTGGGCGACGCGTTCCCAGGTGAGGTGTTCCCGTACGGCCAGTCCGGCGCCGGTGGTGCACACGGCGAGGGGGATCCCGCCGGTGCCCTCGGCGACGGCCCGCACGATCGCGTCCGGCGCGGGCGGGCGGTCGCCTCCGACGACGCGTCTGATCAGCGTGACGGAGTCCTCGGTGGACAGCGGCCCCAGGGCGTACGGGCGGGCGCCGTGCGCGGACACCAGGCGGTCCGGGCGGTGCCGGCTCGTGACCAGGACGAGGCTGTGCGGTGAGGCGGGGAGCAGCGGCAGGACCTGGGCGTCGCCGTGGGCGTTGTCCAGGACGACGATCAGCCGCCGGCCGGCCGTGCGGTCGCGGTACAGGTCCGCCTGCCGGGCCGGGTCGCCGGGCACCAGGCCGGAGGGCACCCCGAGCCGCTCCAGGAACCGCGCCAGCACATCGGAGGGCGGCAGGGCCGTACCGGCCGAGGCACCGTTCAGGTCGGCGTACAGGCAGCCGTCGGGGAACCGGTCCGCCAGCCGGAAGGCGCACTGGACCGCGGCGGCGGTCTTGCCGATGCCGCCGGGGCCGGTGAGCACGGCGATCGCCGGTGCGCCCGGGCCGCGGTCCGCCTCGTCCAGCAGGGCGGTGAGCCAGTCGAGCACCTCGCGGCGGTCGGTGAACACCGACGTCGCCGGCGGCAGCATCTGCGGGCGGGCGGCGCCGTGCGGCACGGTGGGCGCGGTGCCCGGTGCCAGCCACGCGGACTCACGGGCCCATCGCTCCACCTCGCGGGCGAACTCCGGGGAGGTGCGGGCGGCTTCCAGCAGCCGGGCGGCGGCCTCGTCGCGCTCCTGCTCGGTGCGGGGCAGCCGCGGGGAGCGGCCGGGGGCGCCGGCGTGCGCCGGACCGTCCTCGGCACGGGTCCGGCTCAGCAGTCCGTAGAGCCGTTCGGAAACCCGTCTGCCCGCCTCACCGCCGGCCCCGGACAGCGCGCTCGACGCGACCGTTCCGACAGCCGAGATCACCATCGACGTCAGCGGTTCCACCCAGCACTCCCCCCAACTCGCCGTCGCCGCAATCGTATCGAGGCGGCCGCGCCGCCGGGGTGCGGCCACGCGGCCGGCCCGCGCGGAGACCGATGTTCCCCCGGGGGCTACCGCCCGGTAACCGCCTGCCCCTACGCTGCCGCCAACTCGGCGTCGATGAGAGGAAGTTGGAGCATGCGCGCACGGAGACGGCTGGCGGCCCTGGCGGGGGCGGCGGCGCTGCTCGTCATGGGGCCCGGCAACGCCCACGCGGCGACGCCGACGTTCGCCGAGACGACGGCGATCGGTACGCACAACGCGTACGACAAGGCCAAGTACACCTACTTCGCCCAGGCGTTGGACTCGGGAGCCTCGCTGCTGGAGATCGACGTCTACGCGGACAGCGTGCACAAGCGCTGGCGGGTCAGCCACAGCAACCCGTGGGGCGACGACAACAACTGCGAGGCCGCGAAGACGCCCGGCGAGCTGTACAGCACCGACCGCAACCAGGACTTCGGCAGCTGTCTGGACAACATCGCGGCCTGGAACCAGCTGCACCCCGACCATCCGCCGATCGTCTTCAAGATCGAGATGAAGGCCGGCTTCAACAACACCATCGGGCTCGGTCCGGACGCGTTCGACACGCTGATCGCCCAGAAGCTCGGCAGCAGCGTCTACAAGCCGTCCGACCTGCTCGGCGGGAGGTACAGCACGCTGGACGCGGCCGCCCGGGCGAACGCCTGGCCCGCCCGCGACGCCCTCCGGGGCAAGTTCCTCTTCGAGGTCATCCCCGGCACCGTCGAGATGAACAACCCCTTCGACTCCTACTGGACCGACGAGGAGTACGGCGACCATCTGCGCGACCTGTACGCGGCCGGCCGGATCGGCGCGGCCGAGGCCTTCCCCGCGGTGCTCGGCGCGGCGAACGGCGACCCGCGCACCAGCCGTTACGACGCCTCCATCCGGCCCTGGTTCGTATTCTTCGACGGTGACGCGGCCACCTATGTGAACAACGGCTACGACACCGCGTTCTACTCGGCGAACCACTACATCCTGATCATGACGGACGCCTCCGGCGTGTCCCCGGCGATCTCCTCCACCGACCCGTCCGAGGCCGAGGTCGCCGCCCGGCTGGCCCTGCTCGCGCGGGACCACGCGAGTCTCATCACCGCCGACTGGTCGGCCGAACCGGCCGCGGTACTCGGTTCGGTGACCACCCGAAGCTGAGGTTCCGGAAGGCGGTCCAGGGGGCACAAACCAGGCATGCTGCACGGCATCGACGTAAGCGCCTACCAGTCCTCCGCCTACGACACGGACGGCCTCTCCTTCGTCTTCATCAAGGCGACGGAGGGCCGTTCGTACGTCAACTCCCGGCTGACCGCCCAGACCAAGAGGGGCCGCGACGCCGGACTGGTCGTCGGGTTCTACCACTTCCTGTGGCCGGGCCATGTCACCGACCAGGCCGAGTACTTCCTCCGACATGCCCCCGACCGCCCCGGCGACCTGCTCGCCGTGGACTGGGAGGCCACGGGTGACGGCACCCACGCCAGCAACGCCGAGAAGGACGCCTTCATCCGGAAGGTGAAGCAGTTGCGGCCGCACAACCGGGTCCTGCTCTACACCAACCGCGACTACTGGCTGACGGTCGACACCACCTCCTACGCGGGGGACGGTCTGTGGATCGCGGACTATGTGAGCGCGGGCCATCCCCGGATCAGGGCCCACTGGCGCTTCCACCAGTACACCAGCGAGCCCCACGACAAGAACGTGGCCGCCTTCGCCAGCAAGGCGGCGCTGAAGGAGTGGGCCACGCCCTGAGCCACGGCCGGCCCTGGCGGAGGCCGCCCTTCGGTCAGCCGCGGAAGTCCGCGGGGCGCTCCGGGCTCGCGTCGGCGAGGGCCTTGCGCACCTCCGCCTCGCCCGCCCGCAGGCCGTAGACCGGGGTGCCGGGCTGCTGGCGCCAGGAGTCGTCGATGCCGCCCGCGTCGACCGTGTCGAAGCCGAGTTCGTCGATCAGCGCCCGCACCTTCGCCTTGGCCGCCTGGTCGTCACCGGCGACCGGGAGGGCGACGCGCTCGGGGTCGCCGGAGGGGCGGTGCCGGTCCAGGATGTCCTGGGCGTAGGTGCCGTTGAAGGCCTTGATCACGGGGTGGCCGAGGTGCTGCTCGGTCCAGCGGCTCTCGGTCAGGCCGTCGTCCTCGATGGCGGCGATCCGGCCGTCGCGCTGCTGTGGGTAGTAGTTGCCGGTGTCGATCACCGCGGCGCCCTCGGCCGCGCCGTCGAGCAGGCCGGCGGGCAGGCTGGGTACGGCCTTCAGCGGGACGGTGACGACCACCACCTCGGCGCCCTTGGCCGCCTCCGTGGCGTGGACGGCGCGCGCTCCGGTCTCCTCGGCCAGTTCCCGCAGTGTCTCCGGGCCGCGCGAGTTGGCCACGGAGACCTCGTGGCCGAGGGCGGTGAGCCGCCGGGTGAGGTTGCCGCCGATGTTGCCCGCGCCGATGATGCCGATCTTCATGACAGACCCTCCGAGGTCATTTCATGCATGTGCATGCTTCCGTCATGCTCGACAACCGGTGGGGCCCCGGCACTATTCCGCCACTGCGGCGATCGGGTGAACAGTCCGCTCCCGGGACAGGCCGGCCGACGGCATGCCGAAGGGGCCCTCCCCTTGAGGGGGTGGGCCCCTTCGGCACGGTGGCTGTGCGTCCTACTTGTTCAGGTAGGCCCAGAACTCGTCGAACGACAGGACCTTGTCGCCGTTGAGGTCGCGCTGGTTGATGATGGCCTGCGCGACGGTCTCGGTGACGTTCCAGTCCCCCTCCGCCGCCAGCGCGTGCTTGAACTCGGCCGCGGTGATGAACCCGTCACCGTTCGCGTCGATCCGCTCGAACTGCTTGCGTGCTTCCTCGATGTCCGCCACCGATCCGCCCCTTTTGGTCGTGTTTCTCATGCCGTGCTGGCGTACTGACGCTGGTCAGATTAACGGCCCGGCCAGGCCTTCCGTGCCACGGCCACCCAGCGGCTCCTGCTCACCCTTGATCGTCTTCGCTCGTGGCTGCGAGTCTGGGCCTTCCAGCGGATGGCGACTCGAGGGGCGGGCGATGGAGACGTTGCGGGACATTCTGGCCGCGGCCGCGGACGGCTGCTTCCCTCCGGCGGACGGCCGTACCCGCATCGTGGCGCAGCCGTCGGAGCGGGACGCGGGGGTGGTGTCCTTCACGGCGCACTCGGTCGTGTTCACCGACGAGGACCCGGAGTGGGTGCGGGAGACGCTGCGGGCGGTGGCGGCGGAGTCCGACCCGCTGTCGGCGCCGCTGCACCCGCGCTTCCTGACCGCCCTCATGGACCGCACGGGCCGTACGACGGGGACCGTCGACGTCCTCTCGGTGGGATCACCGCTGCCCGGGACGCCGGCGCTGCCGCTGACCGAGGTCCGCGACCCGGATCATCCCCGCGCGGCACGGGCCCGCAGACACCGCGACGACGTGCGGGTGTGGACGGTGGACGGCGGGCTGCTGGTGCTGGGGCGCGGGGTGGCCGGGCGGATGGAGGTCGCCGTCGAGGTGACCGAGGACGCACAGCACCGGGGCCTGGGGCGGGCGCTGGTGCGGGCGGCCCGGCAGCTGACCGGGGAGCCGGTGTGGGGGCAGGTGGCGGCGGGGAACGCCCGCAGTCTGCGGGCGTTCCAGGCGGCCGGGTACCGTCCGGTCGGCTGCGAGGCGCTGCTCGGCCGGGCCGGCGGTCAGCGGAAGACGCCCGTGTGACCCAGCGAGTAGCGGCCCGGCTGGGGGTAGACGGCCAGGCCGTGCGGGCCGCTGCCGACCCTGATCCGGGCCAGCTGCTTCCCGGTGCGGGTGTCGATGGCGTACACCTCGGAGTTGTAGCGGCCGGAGAGCCAGAGAACCGTTCCGTCGGCGGAGACCCCGCCCATGTCGGGGCTGCCGCCGCCCGGCAGGTGCCACTTCTTGGTGAGGCGGTTGCGGGTGAAGTCGAAGACGGAGATGGTCCCCTCGCCGCGGTTGGAGATGTACATCTCGCGGGAGTCCCGGCTGACGTACAGCCCGTGGGCGCCCTTGCCGGTGTAGAGGAAGCGGGGCCGGGTGAACGTGTCCCCGTCCAGGATCCACAGGCCGTCGGCCTTCATGTCGGCGATGTAGAACAGCTTGCCGTCGGGCGAGACCTTGACGTCCTGCGGCATGGCCCCGGGGAACGGCACCTTCTCCTGCCCGACGACCTTCATCCCCGCGGTGTCCACCTTGAGGATCTCCCCGCTGAACTCGCAGGACACGATGAAGTAGCGGCCGTCGATGGAGAAGTCGGCGTGGTTGACGCCCCCGCAGGTCACCGGGACTGCCTTGACCACCTTCATGGTGTGGGCGTCACGGAAGACCAGCTGGCGGTCCTTGGAGGCCATGACGACGGCGTACTTGCCGTCGGGCGTGAAGTACAGGTTGTACGGGTCGTGCACGGCGACCGGTTTGCCGGCCCTGCCGGTCCTCGGGTCGATGGGGGTGAGGCTGTTGCCGAGGTCGTTGTTGACCCACAGGGTCTTCAGGTCCCAGGACGGCACCACGTGCTGGGGCTGGCGGCCCACCGGGATCGTCTCGAGGACCTTGTAGCTCTTGGGGTCGATGACGGTGACGGTGTCCGAGTTGGTGTTGGGGACGTACACCCGGGACGGGAAGTCCTTGACCACCGGGGAGAGCCGGTTCGGCCGGTCGGCGGCGTAGAGGTCGCCCGGGTCCTCGACGGGCGGCATCCCGGGCAACACGTTCACCAGCCGCTTGTCCACCTGCCGCTGGACGGGCGCCCTGGTGTTGACGGGCTGGTTCGCGTGGTGCGTTCCGCTGTCGCACGCGGACAGCAGGGTGAGGGCGGTCAGGGCGGCACCGGCGGCCAGCAGGGGGGCGGCTTTCGTGGTTCGCATCAGCTCAGCAGCTCCGTGGTGGTGACCGCGCGCAGTCCACGCCGGTCGAGTTCGTGCAGGAGGTCGGGCAGGGCGGTGGCCGTGTCCGGGTACCCGAAGTGCAGGCTCACCACCGATCCGCCGCGTACCTCGGCGAGCACCTTGCGGGTGATGGCGGCGGCGCCGGGGCGGGTGTAGTCGAGCGAGTCGACGTCGTAGGACAGCACGTGCGGATAGCCGGCGGCGCGGGCCAGCCGGGCGACCAGCGGGGAGGCGGTCGGCGAGCGGGAGGGCCGGAACCAGGTGCCGATGGAGCCGGTGAGCCGCTTCAGCCGGTCCGCGCAGTCGGTGATCTCCCTGCGGGCGTCGGCCTCGGCCATGGCGTTGACGGAGATGTGCCGCTGGGTGTGGTTGCCCAGGTCGTGGCCGCCGTCGAGGATCCGCCGGGCGATGCCCGGGTGTTCGTCCAGCCAGGTGCCGACGGCGAGCACGGTGAGCCGGGCACCGGCGCGCTCGGCCGCGCCGAGCAGGGTGTGGGCGATGTCGGGGTCGCCCTGGCCGTGGAAGGTGAGGGCGACCTGGGGCCGGGTGCGCGGGCCATGGGTGATCTGGACCGGCAGACCGGGGTAGGCGCGCGGGGCGGGGGCCGCCTGGGCGGTGGCGGACGCGGAGGGGGACACGGGGGTGGACGCGGAGGGGGAGGCGGGGGGCCGGCCGGCCGGGGCGGAGCCGCAACCGGCGGCGAGCGCGCCGCCGGCGACGAGCCCGGCACCCGCTCGCAGCACCTCGCGTCGGTTGGTGGTGGTCACCCGCACCATTTAAGGGGCGATAGGTAAGAAAATCGCCGATTGGCCCGAATTGGGGATGTTGCCGGGTCGCAGCGGAGGCGACACAGGAGGCGGCGCCCCGGTCAGCGGTCGGCGACCCGCATCTCGAACCAGGTGGTCTTGCCGCGCGGCAGCAGATCCACGCCCCAGCGGTCGGAGAGTTTGTCCACCAGGAAGAGTCCGCGGCCGCTGACGTCCAGCTCCTGAACCGGCATCAGACAGGGCAGGCCGCGCGAGGGGTCGCGGACCTCGACGCGGATCCAGCCGGGGCGGCGGCGCATCCGCAGTCCGAAGACGCGGGCACCGGTGTGCCGTACGGCGTTGCCGACGAGCTCCGACACGAGTAAGACCGTGTCCTCGGTCAGCTTGGGGGTCAGCCGCCAGGTACGCAGGACGACGACCTGGGCGAGCCGGCGGGCGGTGGCCGCGGACTCCGGGCGGGACGGCAGCGGTACCTCCGCCTCCGTCGGGTTGCCGAACAGTTCGAGCGCCTTGAGCGCCCGTTCGTCCTCGACCGCGGGCGACCAGCGTGCCGCGGCCGCACGGCTGTGTCCCCGCGGCTGTTCGATGCCCTCCAGCCCCGCCATGCCCCCATGATGGCCGTCCGCAGCCGCCTTGGGGGCCGTTCCGGAGGAATACGCCCCCCGCACGCCCCCGTCCCGCGCCCGCGGTTCGTCATATGCCGAAGGCATTACGATGCCCGAAACAGCCTGGTTGACCTGCGAAGACGGCTCATGTCCGGGCAATCGTCAGGCTCCCTCGACGGCACAGGCTTAAGGTCGCCTTAAGGTTCCCATAAACCGCCCCATCGAGGGACCCGGATGAGACGACGCGTCAATTGCAAGTGTCCCGGGGGGAGTTGTCGTGGAGTTCACACGGCCGAGGCTCAGGTGAACTTGGCCTTGCCCGGCCCCTCCTCGACGAAGCTGCGCATGCCCAGCTCGCGGTCCTCGGTGGCGAAGAGCCCGGCGAACCAGTTGCGCTCCACGGTGAGCCCGGTCTCCAGGTCGGTCTCGATCCCGCTGTCGATCGACTCCTTGGCGGCGCGCAGCGCCAGCGCCGGGCCCTTGGCCAGCCGGGCGGCCCAGGCGTGCGCCTGCTCGTAGACCTCGGCGGCCGGTACGACCCGGTCGACCAGGCCGATCGCGAGGGCCTCGTCGGCCTTGACCTGACGGCCGGTGAAGATGAGGTCCTTGGCCTTGGAGGGACCGATCAGCCGGGGCAGCCGCTGGGTGCCGCCGGCGCCCGGGATCAGGCCGAGCAGGATCTCGGGCTGGCCGAGCTTGGCGTTGTCGGCGGCGATCCGGTAGTCGGCGCACAGGGCCAGCTCGCAGCCGCCGCCGAGGGCGTAGCCGGTGACGGCGGCGACGACCGGCTTGGGGATGCGGGCCACGGCGGTGAAGGAGTCCTGGAGGCCGCGGGCGCGCAGGACCATCGCGGTGTGGTCCATGTTCTGCATTTCCTTGATGTCCGCGCCGGCCGCGAACACCCGCTCGCCGCCGTAGATCACCACGGCGCGCACGTCGTCGCGGCGGGTGATCTCTTCGGCCAGCTCCTTCAGCCGGTCCTGGGTGGCGATGTCCAGCGCGTTCATCGGGGGCCGGTCGAGCCGCAGGGTGCCGACGCCTTCGTCGACTTCGAGAGAGACGGTCATGGGATGCAGGTTAACGGCCACTAACGCGGAAGGGCCCGGTGCCGTAGGTCACAGCACCGGGCCCTTCCGTTCGTCAGGGGGTCACTTCTTCCAGTCCGCCCACGACATGTTCCAGCCGTTGAGCCCGTTGGCCGGGTCCACCGTGCGGTCGTCGGAGTGCCGGACGACGACCACGTCGCCGATGATCGAGTGGTTGAAGAACCAGGCCGCCGGGACGGAGCTGTCGTAGCCGCCGCGCACGTCGCGCAGGCCGACGCAGCCGTGGCTGGCGTTGTAGTTGCCGAAGGCGTCGCCGCCCCAGTAGTTGCCGTGGATGAAGGTGCCGGAGGTGGTCAGGCGCATGGCGTGCGGGACGTCCTTGATGTCGTACTCGCCGCCGTAGCCGACGGTCTCGCCGTTCATCCGGGTCACCGTCAGCTTCTCGCTGATGACCATCTGGCCGTTCCAGGTGTCGTAGCCGGGCTTGCCGGTGGTGGCCGGGAGGGTCTTGATGACCTTGCCGTCCTGGGTGATCTTCATCGTGTGCTTCTTGGCGTCCACGATGGAGACCTGGTTGCGCCCGATGGTGAACTTCACCGTCCGGTGCTGCTTGCCGTAGACGCCGTCGCGGCCCTCGACGCCGTCGAGGTTCAGGTCGACGGTGACCTTGGTGCCGGCCTTCCAGTACTTCTCCGGGCGGAAGTCCAGGCGGTCGTTGCCGAACCAGTGGCCCTCGACGTCGACGGGCGGCTCGGTCTTGATCCTGATGGCCTGCTTCACCGCGTCCGGGTGGGTGATGCCACGCGTGAAGTTGACGGAGAACGGCATCCCGACGCCGACGGTGGAGCCGTCCTCGGGGGTGAAGGAGCCGAGGAAGGTGTTCCTCGGGGTCAGCGTGGTGAAGGTGGAGTCCTCGGCGGCCGCGCGGCCCGCGGAGTCCTTGGCGACCGCGTGCACCGTGTACTTGGTGGCGGCGGCCAGGTGGGTCGACGGCGTCCAGGACGCGCCGTCGCCGGCGAGGGTGCCGGCGACCGTGGCGCCCTTCTCGTCCTTGACGGTGACCTCGGTCAGCCTGCCCTTGGCCACGGCGACCTTCAGGGCGCCACTGGTGTCGACGCCCGTGGCGCCGGACTTGGGTGTGATGGTGACGGCTGCGGTGGACTGCTGCTCGCCCTGCTGGGTGGCGCCGCCCTCGGCCTTGCCGTCCTTGCCGGAGCCCGAGTCACCGCCGCCGCCGCACGCGGCGAGCGACAGCACCAGCGCGCCGGCTATGAGCCCCCATCCCTTACGGCCTCGCCGCCCCGTCGTCGACGCCCCCGCCATCGGCCGCACGTTCAAGTTGTTCTCCCCTCGCCGGGCCCCGGTCCCCCCGGGCCCGCTCCCCGCCACATCTTGGTGTGCGCATGTTAACCGTCGGGATTTGAGCGGGATGTCAGACAAACGTCACCGTTCTGTCGCAAGTTCAACCTGCCACCGTGACCTCCGACGCGCCCTCCCACCTGGTTACTTCACCGCGCTGCCGGCTTTCCACTCCTTCCAGGGCATGTTCCACCCGCCGAGGCCGTTGTCCGGGGCGACCGTCCTGTCCTCGCTGTGCACGACCTCGACGACGTCGCCGACGAGGCTGCGGTCGAAGAACCAGCCCGCCGGGGTGTCCGAGCTGCCGCCCTTGACGTCCCTGAGGCCCACGCAGCCGTGGCTGACGTTGACCCGGCCCGGGGCGTCCGGGGACCAGTAGTTGCCGTGCAGGAAGGTGCCGGAGTCGGTGAGCTTCATGGCGTGCGGGACGTCCGGGATGTCGTACTCGCCGCCGAAGCCGACCGTGTGGCTGTTCATGCGGGTGACCTCCAGCATGTCCATCACCACCATCTTCCCGTTGTACGTCGGGTTCTCGGGGGCGCCCGCGGTGATCGGGACGGTGGCGAGCAGCCGGCCGTCGCGCCGCACCTGCATGGTGTGCCGCTCCGCGTCGACCAGGGAGACCTGGCTGCGGCCGACGGTGAAGGAGAACGTCTTGGACTGGAGGCCGTACACGCCCTTGGCGCCCTCGACGTCCCTGAGGCCGAGGCCGACGGTGACCTCGGTGCCGGGCTTCCAGTAGCGCTCGGGGCGGAAGTCCAGGCGGCCGTTGCCGAACCAGTGCGGGCGGATCTCCACGGGGGGCCGCGCGGTGACGTGTACGGCGCGTTCGACGGCGGCGCGGTCGGTGATCTCCCGGCTGAAGGAGAGGGAGACGATCATCCCGGTGCCGACGGTGGCGCGGTTCTCGGGGGTGACGTAGGCGATGAACCGCTGGTCGGGGACGTAGGTGGTGAAGGTGGTGTGGCGGGCCGAGCGGCGGCCCTCGGAGTCCAGCGCGACCGCGTCGACCGTGTACCGGGCGGCGAGCGCGAGCCGGTCCCGGTCCGGCCGCCAGGTCAGTCCGTCGCCGCTGATGTGCCCGGGGACCGGCGCGTCCTGCGCGTCCTGGGACTTCGTCACGGTGACCTTCTCCAGCCGCCCTTCGGGCACCCGCACCCGCAGCCGCTGCCCGGGGCGCACGGCGCTGCTGCCGTCGCCGGGGCTGACGCGGATGACGTCCTCGGGCGCCGGGGGGCTACCGGGCCCGCCGCCCAGTCCGAGCGGCCCGGAGCCGTCCGCGGAGCAGCCGGCCAGCAGCCCCGTCCACATCAGTACGGCGGCCAGCGCGGCCCCCGCGCGCCGTGCGCGTCCTCGTGCGTGCCTCACGCGGGGCTCAACGACGGGCCCGCTCCGGGGAAACGTGAGTGCGACCCACGCACTGGGCAGAAAAGAGGGAAGGACGACAACATCGGGGAGCCGCCGCGCCCGTGCAGAGCCGTCGGGGCGCAGCCGTAGCGGTGGCCGGGCACACCCGGCACTGCCGTGCGGCCGGGCGCGCCGCCCCTTGGCGCGCCACTGAAAGAGGGGCCGACAGGTGACGAGCGCAGCCGAGCAGCGGGCACCGGCCGGAGAACCGGCGGCCGGGGACGGGATTCCGGCGGCCGCCGGGGCGAACGGCGTCGTCCGGCACTCCGTACCACCCGCCCCCACCGTGTGGCCGGGCACGCCGACCCCGCTCGGGGCGCGGTTCCGGGTCGGGCCGGACGGGGTCGCGGGCACCAACTTCGCGCTGTGGGCGGCGGGTGCCGAGGCGGTCCGGGTGTGCCTGTTCGACGAACGGGGACGGGAGACCCGGGTCCGGCTGACCGAGCTGACGCACGAGATCTGGCACGGGTTCGTGCCGGGCGTGATGCCCGGGCAGCGGTACGGCTACCGGGTGGACGGCCGCTGGGACCCGTGGACCGGCGCCCGCTGGAACCCGGCCAAGCTGCTTCTGGACCCGTACGCCCGGGCCGTGGACGGCGAGTTCACCCTCCCGCCGGAGGTCTACGGGCATGTCCGGGACTGGCCCGAGCAGCAGGTGGCGGACACCGTCCGGGACGACCGCGACTCGGCGCCGTACGTCCCGAAGGGCGTCGTCGTCCACGATGACGACGACTGGTCCGACGACCGCC
This sequence comes from Streptomyces sp. NPDC031418, assembly GCF_055581605.1. Lineage (NCBI taxonomy): Bacteria > Bacillati > Actinomycetota > Actinomycetes > Kitasatosporales > Streptomycetaceae > Streptomyces > Streptomyces sp. NPDC031418. The sequence goes on along the minus strand of NZ_JBVIJC010000001.1, from coordinate 162,835 downwards.
GCCCCAAGACGCCCTGGGCGGACTCGGTGATCTACGAGCTGCATGTGCGCGGCTTCACCAAGCTGCACCCGGGCATCCCGGAGCACCTGCGCGGCACCTACGCGGGGCTCGCGCACCCGGCCGCGATCGAGCACCTGGTGCGGCTGGGCGTCACGGCCGTGGAGCTGCTGCCGGTGCACCAGTTCGCGCACGAGGACCACCTGCTCAGCCGCGGCCTGCGCAACTACTGGGGCTACAACTCCATCGGCTACTTCGCCCCGCACGCCGGCTACGCGGCCTCCGGTACGACCGGACAGCAGGTCGGCGAGTTCAAACGGATGGTCCGCGCGCTGCACGCGGCCGGCATCGAGGTCATCCTCGACGTGGTCTACAACCACACCGCGGAGGCGGGCGAGCTGGGTCCGACCCTGTCCCTCAAGGGCATCGACAACCGCGGCTACTACCGCCTCCAGGACGACGCCCGCCGCTACGCCGACTACACCGGCTGCGGCAACACCCTGCACGTGGTCCAGCCCCAGGTGCTGCGCCTGATCACCGACTCGTTGCGCTACTGGGTGACCGAGATGGGCGTGGACGGCTTCCGCTTCGACCTCGCGGCGGCGCTGGCCCGCTCGATGCACGACGTCGACATGCTCTCCCCGTTCCTCGCGGTCATCGCCCAGGACCCCGTGCTGCGCCGGGTGAAGCTCATCGCCGAACCGTGGGACATCGGCTCCGGCGGCTACCAGGTGGGCGCGTTCCCGCCGCTGTGGACGGAGTGGAACGACCGCTACCGCAACGCCGTACGGGACTTCTGGCGGCACGCCCTGCCGGATGTGCGCGAGATGGGCTACCGGCTGTCCGGCTCCAGCGACCTGTACGCGTGGGGCGGCCGCCGCCCCTACGCCTCGGTCAACTTCGTCACCGCGCACGACGGGTTCACGCTGCGCGACCTGGTGTCGTACGAGCGCAAGCACAACGAGGCCAACGGCGAGGACAACCGCGACGGCACCGACGACAACCGCTCCTGGAACTGCGGGGCCGAGGGCGAGACGGACGACGAGCGGGTGCGGGCGCTGCGCCGCCGCCAGCTGCGCAACCTGCTCACCACGCTGCTGCTGTCCACCGGCGTGCCCATGCTGGTCGCCGGCGACGAACTGGGCCGCACCCAGCGCGGCAACAACAACGCCTACTGCCAGGACAACGAGATCGGCTGGCTGGACTGGTCCCTGCTGGACGACCCGGACTGGCGGCCGCTGTTCGACCTCACCTCGCGGCTCATCGGTCTGCGCCACCGGCACCCGGTGCTGCGCCGCCGCGCCTTCTTCTCCGGCCGCGCGCACTCCGCGGACGGGCTGCGCGACCTGGCCTGGTTCACCGCGCGGGGCGCGGAGATGACCGAGGGCGACTGGTACGCGCCGGCGGCCACGCTCGGCATGTACCTCTCCGGGCGGGACATCCCGGGCCGGGACGAGCGGGGCGCGCCGGTGGTGGACGACAGCTTCCTCGCGGTGCTGCACGCGGGCGACCGCCCGACCCCCTTCGTGCTGCCCGGCCCGCCCTGGGCCGAGGGCTACGAGGTGCTCGTGGACACCTCCCGGGAGGAGCAGAGCGAGGCACCGGGCACGGTCCACCGGGCCGGGACCGAGCTCACGGTGGAGGCGCGGACGGCACTGCTGCTGCGGGTCGTCTGATGCTGTGCGCGGGCTGTGCGTGACACGGATCACGTCCGCCGGATGCAGCGCATGAGGGGGTCCAGGGCCTTTCCCCTTGTGGAGACAGCCGGCGAGAGCGGGGATCGTGGGGATGGAGCAGGCACGGGCCGGTGAGTACGACGCGTTCGTGGCGGCCCGCTGGTCGGTCCTGTTCCACCTGGCCCGTCTGCTCACCGGAGGGGACCGGCACCGGGCCGAGGACCTGTTGCAGGAGTCCTTGGTCAAGCTGTGGTTCGTGTGGCCGAAGGTCGCCGAGGAGGCGCCGGAGGCGTATGTGCGCACGGTGCTGGCGCGGGCCGCGGCCCGCTCCGCCCGGCGGCGCTGGTGGGGCGAACGGCCCGTCGCGGAGCTGCCCGAGGAGGCCGTGACCGGTGATCTGTCGGCGGCCGTGGCCGAGCGGTCCCGGCTGGAGGCGGCGCTCGCCCAGCTGACGCCGCGGCAGCGGGCCGCCGTGGTGCTGCGCTACTACCAGGACCTGCCCGACCGTCAGGTGGCCGAGGCCCTGGGCTGCCCGGTGGGCACGGCCCGGTCCCATGCCGCGCGCGGAGTGGCCAGGCTGCGCCTGCTGCTGGCCGACGTCATCGAGCCGGTGGGGTGAGGGAGGACCCATGGACGAGCTGGACCACCTGAAGCGGGTGCGGGACGGGGCCGACGCCGACCACCGGGACCGCGCCGCCGGCCCGGATCATTTCGAGCGGCAGCTGACCCGGCTGATGCGCACCGCGCAGGAGCAGACGCCCTTCGAGCCCCGGCACCGGGAGCGGCTGCGCGCGGGTGTGCGCAGCCGTCGCCGGGTGCGGGCGGCGCGCCGGGCCGCCGGTTCCGTGGTCGTCGTCGCCGGGCTGGGCCTCGGCCTGTTGCTGTGGCCGCACGGCCACACCGACGACCGGCCCAGCGCCCCGCAGCCCCGGCCCGCGAGCAGCGCGACGCCCGGGCCGAGCCCGACCTCGCCCGCGACGCCGTCGGCCACCCCCACCGCGCCGCCGTCGGTCCCCCCGACGACGGCCGGGGCACCCCCCGAGAACACCGCCTCGGCGTCCTACCCGCCCACGACGACGGGGAGTTCGGCGACCACGAGCCCGCGGCCTCCGTCCGCCACCGCCAGCGCCTCCGCCACCGCGTCCGCCACCGCGCGGGAGCCGGCCACGGCCCCGCCGGTCACCGCGACGACGACCATCCCGGCCGGTCCCCCGGCCACCTCCTCGGCCACCTCCTCGGCACGGTCCGGACCACCCGGCTGACCCGACCGGCCCGCACCACCCATCGACCCGCACCACCGACCGCATGTCACCGGCATGCCGCCACATGCCCGCGGCATGCCCGACCACCAGCAACAAACGGGGAAGACACGTGATGAAACTCCGCACCGGCCGGTCCTCGGCCCTGGCACCGGCACCCCGGCGCACACCGCTGCCCACCCACCACGAGGAGCCCGTCCTGGACGTGGCCGTACCGGTGTTCAACGAGGAGAAGGACCTGGAGCCGAACGTCCGGCGGCTGCACGCGCATCTGCGGGACACCTTCCCCTACCCGTTCCGCATCACCGTCGCCGACAACGCGAGCACCGACGGCACCCCGGCCATCGCCGCCCGGCTCGCGGACGAGCTGCCCGAGGTGGTCTCGCTCCGGCTGCCGGAGAAGGGGCGCGGCCGGGCGCTGCGGGCGGCCTGGACGGGGTCCCGGGCACCCGTGCTGGCCTACCTGGACGTCGACCTGTCGACGGGACTCGCGGCCCTGCTGCCGCTGGTGGCCCCGCTGATATCCGGCCACTCCGACCTGGCCATCGGCACCCGGCTGGCGCCCGGTGCGCGGGTGGTGCGCGGCCCCAAGCGGGAGGTCATCTCGCGCTGCTACAACGTCCTGCTGCGCTGCACGCTCGCCGTCGGCTTCTCGGACGCGCAGTGCGGTTTCAAGGCGGTGCGGCGGGAGGCCGCCGAGCGGCTGCTGCCACTGGTGCGGGACGGGGAGTGGTTCTTCGACACCGAGCTGCTGGTGCACGCCGAACGGGCCGGCCTGCGCATCCACGAGGTGCCGGTGGACTGGGTGGACGACCCGGACAGCAGCGTCGACATCGTCGCCACCGCGCTGGCCGATCTGCGCGGGATCGTACGGATGCGGCGCGAGCTGGCCCGCCGCCGCCCGCGCACCGGACGGCCGGCGGCATGACCGCGACCCTGCCCCCCGTCGAGGCCCCGCCCGTGGACACCGCACCCGGCTCCGGCCGCCTCCGCCGTGCCGCCCGCCGGCACGGCCCGGTGCTGGCGCTGTACGGCAGCCTGAAGCTGGCCGGTTTCTGCTCCTTCATGTATCTGCTGTCCTCCGCCGGGGACTACCGCACCAAGGACCCGCGGTTCGGCGGCGGCGCCCATGTGTGGGACGTGCTGGCGACCTGGGACGGCTGGTGGTACCAGCAGATCGCGCTGCACGGCTACGACCCGAAGCTGGTCCCGGTCCCGGGCGCCACCGGCCTGATCACGCTGGAGGGCAACTCGGCGGCGTTCTTCCCGCTCTACCCGGCGCTGATGCGGCTGACCTCCGCGGTCACCGGCCTCGGCTCGTACGGCGCGGGGCTGCTGGTCTCCGTCCTCGCGTCCTTCGCCGCCGCGCTCGGTGTGTACGCCGTCGCCGAACGCTTCGGCGGCCGGCGGGCGGGGTTCGCCGCGGCCGGGCTGTGGGCGGTGTGGCCGGGCTCCGGGGTGGAGTGGGCGGTCTACTCCGACTCCCTCTACGTGGCCCTGGCCGTCTGGACCGCCTACGCGGTCATGACGCGCCGCTGGCTCACCGCCGGGGCGCTCGCCTTCGCGGCCGGCCTCAACCGGCCGACCGCCGCCGCGCTGGTCGCCGCGCTCGGCGTCGCCGCGCTGCTCGCCCTGCGCCGGCGCGAGGACGGGGTGGCGCGCCCGCTGCTGGCGGCGGCCCTGGCCCCGCTGGGACTGCTCGGCTATCTGCTCTGGGTCGGCGACCGGATGGGCGACCTGACCGGGTACTTCAAGCTCCAGTCCGGCGCATGGGCGCACGAGTTCGACTACGGCAAGCAGACCCTGGACGTGCTGACGTCCGTGCCCGTGGGCCACTTCGGCGGCTATCTGTTCTCCTACCCCTTCTCCGACGTCATCGGCGTCGCCGTGGTCCTGCTCGCCTTCGCCCTGCTCCCCCTGCTGCTGCGCCTGCGCCCCCCGGCCATGCTGGTCGTCTACACCGTGCTGACCCTCGCCCTGGTCCTCGGCAGCCAGCAGATCTTCGCCAACGTCTCCCGCTATCTGCTGCCCTGCTTCCCCCTGTTCCTGCCCCTCGCGGCCGCGATGCGCCGGCTGTCGCTGCCCCTGCTGTGCACCCTGCTCGGCATCGCCGCCCTGGCCTCCGGCTCGTACGCGGGGTACGCCCTGTTCGAGCTGGGGGTGCCGTAGGCGGGCTACGCCAGACTGTCCCGCCAGGCCTTGTGCAGGTTGGCGAACCTGCCGGTGCCGGCGATCAGTTCGGTCGGGTGGCCGTCCTCGACGATGCGGCCGTGTTCCATCACCAGCACCCGGTCCGCGATCTCCACCGTGGACAGCCGGTGGGCGATGACCACGGCCGTACGGCCGCGCAGGACCGTCGACATCGCCCGCTGGACGGCCCGTTCCCCGGGGATGTCCAGGGAGCTGGTCGCCTCGTCGAGGATCAGCACGGCCGGGTCGGCGAGCAACGCCCGGGCGAACGCGACCAGTTGGCGCTGCCCGGCCGAGATACGGCCGCCGCGCTTGCGGACGTCCGTGTCGTAGCCGTCGGGCAGCGCGCTGATGAACTCGTGCGCGCCGATCGCCTTCGCGGCGCGCTCGATCTCCTCCCGGGTGGCGTCCGGGCGGCCGATGGCGATGTTGTCCGCGACCGTCCCGGAGAACAGGAACGCCTCCTGGGTCACCATCACCACCCCGCGCCGCAGCTCCGGCGCGGCCAGCTCGCGCAGGTCCACCCCGTCCAGCAGGACCCGGCCGGCGGAGGGGTCGTAGAAGCGGGCGAGGAGCTTGGCGAGGGTGGACTTGCCGGCGCCGGTGGAGCCGACGACCGCGACGGTCTGTCCGGCCGGCAGGGTCAGGTCGAAGCGGGGCAGCACCTCGCCGCCGGTGCGGTAACCGAAGGAGACCCCGTCGAAGACGACCTCACGGCCCGGGAAGTCGCCCTTGGCGGGCGGGAGTTCACGCGGGTCCGAGGGCTCCGGCACGGACGGCGTCTGGGCCAGCAGTCCGGCGATCTTCTCCAGGGAGGCCGCCGCCGACTGGTAGGAGTTGAGGAACATGCCGAGCCGGTCGATGGGGTCGTACAGCCGCCGCAGATACAGCACGGCGGCGGCCAGCACGCCCAGTTCCAGCGAGTCGGACGCCACCCGGTAGGCACCCCACAGCACGATCCCCGCGACCGCCGTGTTGGCCACCAGACGGGAGCCGACCACATAGCGGGCCATCTCCAGCAGCGCGTCCCCGTTCGTCCGCTCGTGCCGGGTGTTGAGCGCGCTGAACTCGGCGTCGTTGGCGGCCTCCCGGCGGAAGGCGCGCACCGGCCGGATGCCGTTCATCGTCTCCACGAACTTCACGATCACCGCGGCGATCGCCGTCGACCGCTCCCGGTACACCCGCCCGGCCCGCCGCTGATAGAGCCGGACGAGCAGGTACAGCGGGACGAAGGAGGCGACCGCCACCGCGCCCAGCCCGAGGTCCAGCCAGAGCAGCAGCGCGGAGATGTACACGAAGGAGAGGATGACGGTCACCAGCTCCTGCAAGCCCTCGTTGAGGAGTTCGCGCAGCGACTCGACATCGGTGGTGGAGCGGGAGATCAGCCGTCCGGAGGTGTACCGCTCGTGGAAGTCGATGCTCAGCGCCTGCGCGTGCCGGAAGATCCGGCCGCGCAGGTCGAGCAGCACGTCCTGGCTGACCCAGGCCGACGCCTCGATGAACCAGAACTGGAGCCCGCCGGAGAGCAGGGCGCACAGCAGATAGCCGACGGCGACCGCGACCAGCGGCCCGTGCCGGTGGTCCCGGAACGCCGGTACGGCGGTGTCGAGGGCGTACGCCACCAGCAGCGGGCCCGCCTGCACGGCCGCCTGCTGGAGCAGCAGGAGCAGCGTGGTGAACAGGACCCGGCCGCGCATCGGCGCCAGCAGCGAGCGCAGCAGGGCGGCGGTGGCGCCGGGCGGGGTGGGCAGGACGTCCCGGTCGAAGGGGTCCTCGCCGGCGGGCCGGGCCGCCCGGGCGGCGTGGGCGGCGTTGGCGGCGTGGTCTGGGTCGTCGCCCCGGTCGCCGTCGTGGTCGTCACGGCCGGCGGGGGCGGCGGAGGCGGTCGTGCTGGTCACCGGTGGTCTCCCTGTTCTTCCCGTTCGCCCTGTTCGCGCTGTTCTTCCCGTTCGCCCTGTGCTCCGGCCGGTTCCCCGGACATCAGATGCGCGTACTCGGCGTTGGTGCGCAGCAGTTCCTGGTGGGTGCCCACGGCCGCGATCCGGCCGCCGGAGAGCAGGGCGACCCGGTCGGCCAGCAGCACCGTGGACGGGCGGTGGGCCACGATCAGCGCGGTGGTGTCGGCGAGGACCTGCCGCAGCGCGGCCTCCACGGCGGCCTCCGTGTGCACGTCCAGCGCGGACAGCGGGTCGTCCAGCACCAGGAACTCCGGCCGGCCGACCACCGCGCGGGCCAGCGCGAGACGCTGCCGCTGCCCGCCGGACAGGCTGAGTCCCTGCTCGCCGACCCGGGTGCCGGTGCCCTGCGGGAGGGCGTGCGCGAAGTCGGCCTGGGCGATGGCAAGGGCGCGGTCCAACTCCTCCTCGCCCGCGCCGTCCTCCGCGCCCATGAGGACGTTCTCCCCGACGCTCGCGGAGAAGAGGGTGGGTTCCTCGAAGGCGACGGAGACCTTGGCGCGGAGTTCCGCGCGGGGCATCGCGGTGATGTCGACGCCGTTCAGGGTGATCCGGCCGGAGGTGACCTCGTGCAGCCGCGGCACCAGCGCGGTGAGGGTGGTCTTGCCGCTGCCGGTGGCGCCGACCAGGGCCATGGACTCGCCGGGCCGGACATGCAGGTCGACGTGGTCGAGGAGGGGTGCGGAGCCGGCGGGTGCGTCCGGGTAGCGGAATTGGACGCCCTGGAAGCTGAGTCCCGGCCGGGCGCCGTCCTGCTCGCCGCGGTGGGCGCCGCCGTCCCGGGCCGTGGTCTCCTCCGGCGCCTCGTCCAGCACCTCGAAGTACCGCTCGGTGGCCGTCGCCGCCTCCTGGCTCATGGCCAGCAGGAAGCCGATGGAGTCCACCGGCCAGCGCAGCGCGAGCGCCGTGCTCAGAAAGGCGACCAGGGTCCCCGCCGACAGCTCGCCGTCGGCCACCCGGACCGCCCCCAGCACCAGCGCCGCCCCGATCGCCAGCTCGGGCAGGGTCACGATGACGCCCCAGATGGCCGCCAGCAGCCGCGCCTTGCGCAGCTCGGTGCCGCGCAGCGTGCCCGACAGCGCGCGGAACGCCCGGGCCTGACTGCGGTGCCGGCCGAACCCCTTGACGATGCGGATGCCGAGCACGCTCTCCTCGACCAGGGTGGTCAGATCGCCGACCTGGTCCTGGGCGCGGCGGGCCACCTCGGCGTACCGCCGCTCGAAGAGCGCGCAGGTCCAGATCACGGGCAGGGCCGGCGCGAGGACGACCAGCCCCAGCACCCAGTCCTGCACCAGCATGATGACCACGCCCACGACAATGGTCACCCCGTTGACCAGCAGGAACGTCAGCGGGAACGCGAGGAACTGACGCAGCAGCATCAGGTCGGTGGTGGCCCGCGACAGCAGCTGGCCGGAGGCCCAGCGGTCGTGGAAGGCCACCGGGAGCCGCTGGAGGTGCCGGTAGAGCCGCCCGCGCATCTCGGCCTCGACGTAGGACAGCGGACGCGCCACCAGCCAGCGCCGTATCCCGAACAGGACCGCCTCGGCCAGGCCGAGCAGCAGCAGGTACAGCGCGCCGAGCCAGACCCCGGCCGGGTCCCGGTGGGCGACCGGGCCGTCCACCATCCACTTCAGCACGAGCGGGATCACCAGCCCCGTACAGGAGGCCGTGATCGCGACCAGCGCGGCGCCGAACAGCCGGAAGCCGATGGGGCGGACGAACGGCCACAGCCGCAGCAGGCTGCGGACGGTGGAGCGGTCCTCGGTGGTTGCACGTGTCGTGGGCATCACCGCGAGCGTACGGACCGGCACTGACATCGCCCACCGAGTTTTGGCCGGGCCACCCTCCGCCCTTGGCCCTAGGACCCCCGCGCACCGATGGGTCGTAGCGGCGCATCAACCGATCGGTTGATGCCGTTTCGAGCGGGCCGGCCGATGTGCCGGACCCCGCCCGGGCGGGAGTCTCGATGCATGCCATCCGTCATCGAAGTCACCGGTCTGCGCAAGTCCTACGGCGGCCGCGCCGTGGTCGACGGCGTCTCCTTCGCCGTCGAGGAGGGCGAGATCTTCGGGATCCTCGGCCCGAACGGCGCCGGCAAGACCACCACCGTGGAGTGCGTCGAGGGGCTGCGGGTCCCCGACGCCGGCCGGGTCCGGGTCGCCGGGCTCGACCCGGTCGCCGACCACGACCGGGTCGCCCTGGTCCTCGGCGCCCAGCTCCAGCAGAGCGAGCTCCAGCCCAAGCTCACCGTCCGCGAGGCGCTGGAGCTGTACGCCTCGTTCTCGCCGCGCCCCGCCGACTGGCGGCCGCTCGCCGAACGCCTCGGTCTCGTCCCCAAGCTCGGCACCCGGTTCGCCAAGCTGTCCGGCGGGCAGCAGCAGCGGCTGTTCATCGCGCTGGCCCTGATCGGCAACCCCCGGGTCGTGGTGCTGGACGAGCTGACCACCGGGCTCGACCCGCGCGCCCGCCGGGACACCTGGCAGCTGATCGAGGACGTCCGCGCGAGCGGCGTCACCGTGCTGCTCGTCACCCATTTCATGGAGGAGGCGCAGCGGCTCTGCGACCGGATCGCGGTGATCGACAAGGGGCGGGTCGCGGCGCTGGACACCCCGGACGGGCTGATCCGCCGTTCGGCCGGCGCGACCGTCATCAGCTTCACCCCGTCCGTCCCGCTGGACGACCACGCCCTCGCCGGTCTCCCCGCGCTCGCCTCGATCGAGCGCAAGGACGGCCGGATCACCCTCTCCGGCACGGACGAGACCGTCGACGCGGTCATCACCCTGCTCGCCCGGCACCACATCACCGCCCGTCAGCTGCGCGTGGTCGACGCCACCCTCGACGACGCGTTCCTGGACCTGACCAACCGCACGGCCGAGGAGGCCACGGCATGAACACCGCCGTTCTGCGCACCGAGTTCCGGCTGTTCCGCCGGGAGCCCGGCGCCGTCTTCTGGATCTTCCTGTTCCCGACGCTGCTCCTGGTGATCCTCGGCTCGATCCCCTCCTTCCGCAGGCCCGACGCGTCCCTGGGCGGGCTGCGGCCGGTCGACGCCTACGTCCCCATCGCCGTACTGATCGCGCTGATCATGTCCGGGGTGCAGTCGCTGCCGCAGGCCCTGACCGGCTACCGGGAGCGGGGCATCCTGCGCCGGATGCGGCTCACGCCGGTACGGCCGTCGGCGCTGCTGTCGGCGCAGATGGCCGTGCAGGGCACGGTCGCGCTGGCCTCGGCGCTGCTCGCGCTCACCGTCGGCCGGCTGGCCTTCGCCGTACGGCTGCCCGAGCAGCCGGGGGGCTATCTGCTGGCCCTGGTCCTCGCGGCGCTCGCCGCGCTCGCCCTCGGCTCGGTCGTCTCGGCGCTGTCCCGCACCACGAAGATCGCGAGCGCGATCGGCTCGGCGGTGTTCTTCCCGATGATGTTCTGCGCGGGGCTGTGGCTGCCGGTGCAGGAGATGCCGCACACCCTGGCCCGCGTGGTGCAGCTGACCCCGTTCGGTGCGGCGGCCCGGGCGCTGGGCGAGGCGGCCGCCGGCAACTGGCCGGGCTGGTCCCACCTGGGGGTGCTCGCGGGCTGGACCGTGCTGCTGACCGCCGCGGCGGCCCGCTGGTTCCGCTGGGAGTGAGCGGGCCGTGCCGGACACTGGGGGGATGACGAGCGGCGGGGGTACGACGATGAGCGACGGCGGGACGAGGAGCGGCGCGGCCGGGCAGCCCCGGGCGACCTTCGACCGCTGGGGCCCCTGGATGCTGCTGGCCGCCGGTGTCCTGGCGGCGGCCCTGTCCTCCCGGCTGACCGGGATGCACCGGTCCGCGACGGTCGTCGCCGCCGCCCTCGTGCCCGCGGCCGTCGCCCTCCAGCTGTACTGGGGCACGGTGCGGCGCACCCGGCCGGGCGCGAGCCGGACCGGGGTCTGCCTCTATCTGCTGCGCTGGGCCATCGCCTTCGTGCTGACCTGGGCCAACCCGTTCTTCGCCTTCTACGCCGTCACCGGCTACTACACGGCGGCCCGGGAGCTGCCGCGCCGCTGGGTGATGCCGGGTCTCTTCCTGACCGCCGTCACCATGGCCGGCAGCGAGATCGGCGGCTGGCCGCCGCACGGGCCGGTCCTGTGGGTCGGCTATTTCCTCGTCCTGGCCGTCAACATGGGCCTGGTGAGCGCCTTCACCCGGTACGCCGAGCAGGAGCAGACCCACGCCCTCGTGCAGGCCGAGACCATCGCCGAACTGGAGCGCACCAACACCGCGTTGCAGCAGGCGCTGGACGAGAACGCCGCGCTGCACGCCCAACTCCTGCTCCAGGCGCGGGAGGCGGGCGTCGCCGACGAGCGGCGCCGGCTGGCCGCCGAGATCCACGACACCCTCGCCCAGGGCCTGACCGGCATCATCGCCCAGCTCCAGGTCGTGGCGAACGCCCCCGATCTGGCCACCGCCCGCACCCATCTGGACCGCGCCAGTGCCCTCGCCCGGCACAGCCTCGGGGAGGCCCGCCGCTCGGTGCACAATCTCGCGCCGGTCGCGCTGGCCGCCGACGGGCTGCCGGAGGCGCTGAAGAAGACGGTCGGAGAGTGGGCCGAACGCACCGGTGTGCGGGCGGACTTCACCGTCACCGGCACCGCCGAGCAGCTGCACGACGAGGTCGCGGCGACCCTGCTGCGCATCGCCCAGGAGGCGCTGTCCAACGCGGCCCGGCACGCGCGCGCGTCCCGCGTCGGCGTCACCCTGTCCTTCATGGGCGACGAGGTGAGCCTCGACATCCGCGACGACGGCACCGGTTTCGATCCGGCCGCCGTACCGGCCCGCACCAGGGCCGGGGGGTTCGGGCTGGCCGGCATGCGAGCCCGCGCGGAACGCATCGCGGGCGCCCTCACCGTGGAGTCCGAACCGGGGCACGGCACGGCGGTGTCGGTTCGCGTACCGTTGGTGGGCGATGACCGTTGAGCCCTCCATCTCCCTGCTGATCGTCGACGACCACCCGGTGGTCCGGGACGGTCTGCGCGGCATGTTCGCGTCCACGCCCGGCTTCACCGTCCTCGGCGAGGCCGCGAACGGGGTGGAGGCGGTCGACCGGGCCGCGGCCCTGGACCCGGACGTCATCCTGATGGACCTGCGCATGCCCGGCGGCTCCGGGGTGGACGCCATCCGCGAGCTGACCCGCCGCGGCGCCCGCGCCAAGGTGCTGGTCCTCACCACCTACGACACCGACTCCGACACCCTTCCGGCGATCGAGGCGGGTGCGACCGGCTACCTCCTCAAGGACGCCCCGCGCGAGGAACTCTGCACCGCGGTGCGGGCCGCCGCCGAGGGCCGTACGGTCCTCTCCCCCGCGGTCGCCTCCCGGCTGGTGCACGCGGTCCGCGCGCCCCGCTCACCCGGCAACGAGCCGCTGTCGGCCCGCGAGCGCGAGGTCCTCGCCCTGGTCGCCAGGGGCACCTCCAACCGCGAGATCGCCCGCGAGCTGTTCATCAGCGAGGCCACGGTGAAGACCCATCTCACCCACCTGTACGCCAAACTGGGCGTCAGCGACCGCGCGGCCGCGGTGGCGGTGGCGTACGACCGGGGCATCCTGGGCTGACCGCCCGCTGGGCCGGTGCGGGGGCGTGTGCGGCGCGCGGGCCCACCGGGGTGACCGGCGCCGCCCGATTCGTCCTCCGGGTCAGCCCCGGCGCAGCCGTGCCGCCGGACCCGGGCGCCAGAGCCAGGCGCGGTCGCGGGTACGGCCCACGATGTCGGGGCTGTGGAAGGCGGCCACCCCGGCCATCACCGGCCACAGCAGGAACGCCACCGCGATCTCCGCGTAGCCGCCGTCGCTCGCCGCGCCCAGCAGCAGGAGTACGGCGGGGAAGAGCAGCCCGACGAGCAGCGCGCCCGCGAGGACCAGGCCCGCGGTGCCGCGCAGCAGCCGGGCGACGAGGGTCAGTACGCCGGCGAGGACCAGTCCGGTCAGCGCGCCGATGAGCAGGGTGCCGCCGACGAGCAGGCCGGCGGCGCGCAGGTCGGAGGCGGCGAGCGCGGTGTCCCCGCCGCGGAGGAACTCGACCGCGGCGACCACCAGGCACAGGGCCGCCCACGGCAGCGCCGGAACGCCCGCCACGAGCAGGCCCACGCGCACCGCGCGCCCCAGTGTTCCCCGCCCGTTCATCGCGCCCCCCGTGTCCGGCGCCCCGCGCGCCGGGACCACCCTAGGGGACGCCCGGAAATGGCCACCGGGCAAGCGGTCCGCATAGCGGACATGAACATCCGGTCAACGAACCATTTCCGGCCAAGTTCGTGACGCGGTCCTGACAGCCACCGTGATCCCCTGCCACTCTTCCCGAGCCGCCTCACAGCAACCCCACAGCTTCACCCGCTCTGCACGGCGGCTGTGCACCTGGTTCCGCGCAACGCCCCGCTCTGCCCGGACGCATCGACCCACCGTCCGGTCTCCCCTGGCCGCGCGACCCGCGGTCACGCAGAAGGAGTCAGTGTTGAGAAGCAACGCCTCTCGCGGACGCACCTCCCACACCCCGCACCGCACCACCTCCCACCTCTCCCACCGCCGTACCGCGACCGTCGCACTCGCCGGTGTCGCCGCGCTGATCGCCGCCGCCGTCCAGTCCGGCGCCGCCAGCGCCGCCCCGGCGAACCCGCGGGCCGGCCAGGTGGATCCGGCCCACGCGGCGGTACGGCTCAGCCCCTCGCAGCGCGCCGAGCTGATCCGGCACGCGGACGCCGCGAAGGCCGCGACGGCCCGCGCGATCGGCCTCGGCGCCCAGGAGAAGCTGGTCGTCAAGGACGTGGTGAAGGACGCCGACGGCACTCTGCACACCCGCTACGAGCGGACGTACGCGGGCCTGCCGGTGCTCGGCGGCGATCTGATCGTGGACACGAACAGGGCCGGCAAGACCATGGAGGTCGTCAAGGCCTCACCCGCCGACCTGAAGGGCACCAGCCTCACCCCGGCGGTCTCCCGGACGGCCGCCGCGCAGCAGGCCGTACGGCGGGCCAGGGCGCTCGGCGGCGACAAGCCCGCCACGGACAGCGTCCGCAAGGTGCTCTGGGCGGCGAGCGGCAAGCCCGTGCTCGCCTACGAGACGGTCGTCGGCGGCTTCCAGGACGACGGCACCCCGAGCCGGCTGCACGTGATCACCGACGCCACCAGCGGCCGGAGGCTCTTCGAGTACCAGGCCGTGCGGACCGGCATCGGCAACACCCAGTACAGCGGGCAGGTCACCTTGACCACGACCCAGTCCGGTTCGTCGTACTCGCTCACCGACGGCGCGCGGGGCGGCCACAAGACGTACAACCTGAACCACGGCAGCAGCGGCACCGGCACGCTGTTCTCGCAGTCGAACGACACCTGGGGCAACGGCACCACCTCCAACGCCGCCACCGCGGGCGCCGACGCGCACTACGGCGCCGCGGTCACCTGGGACTTCTACAAGAACACCTTCGGCCGCAGCGGCATCAAGAACAACGGCGTCGGCGCCTACTCCCGCGTCCACTACGGCAACGCGTACGTCAACGCCTTCTGGGACGACAGCTGCTTCTGCATGACCTACGGCGACGGCTCGGGCAACACCCACCCGCTGACCGCCCTCGACGTGGCCGGCCACGAGATGAGCCACGGCGTCACCTCCAACACCGCCGGCCTGAACTACAGCGGGGAGTCCGGCGGCCTGAACGAGGCCACCAGCGACATCATGGGCACCGGCGTGGAGTTCTACGCCAAGAACTCCTCCGACCCCGGTGACTACCTCATCGGCGAGAAGATCGACATCAACGGCGACGGCAGCCCACTGCGCTACATGGACAAGCCCAGCAAGGACGGCTCGTCCAAGGACAGCTGGTACTCGGGCATCGGCGGGATCGACGTGCACTACTCCTCCGGCCCGGCGAACCACTTCTTCTACCTGCTCAGCGAGGGCAGCGGCGCCAAGGTCATCGGCGGCGTGAGCTACAACTCGCCCACCGCCGACGGGCTTCCGGTGACCGGAATAGGCCGGGACAAGGCGCTTCAGATCTGGTATCGGGCGCTCACCACCAAGTTCACCTCCACGACCAACTACGCGGGCGCCCGCACCGGCACCCTCGCGGCGGCCGGGGAGCTGTACGGCACCTCCAGCGCCGAGTACAAGGCGGTGCAGGACGCCTGGGCGGGCGTCGGGGTCGGCTCGCGCTCCGGTGGCGGCACCGGCGGCGGGACGTCGTACGAGAACACCTCGCCGGTGGCGGTGCCCGACAACGGGCCCGCGGTCACGTCGTCCATCACCGTCTCCGGCAGGAGCGGAAACGCGCCGGGCAACCTCCAGGTCAGCGTCGACATCACGCACACCTACCGGGGTGACCTGGTGATCGACCTGATCGGCCCGTCGGGCACCGCGTACCGGCTGAAGGACTTCAGCTCCTCGGACTCGGCGGCCGACGTGAACGAGACCTACACGGTCAACGCCGCCGCCGAACCGGCCAACGGAACCTGGAAACTGCGGGTGCAGGATCAGGCCACCTACGACAGCGGCACCCTCAACGGCTGGAAGCTGACGTTCCCCTAAAGCACACCCCGGAGAGCCTGTAACTGGGCGCCGCCCGAGGCACGGAGCAGCTCGGGGGGTACCCGGTTCACACGGCCGCAACATTCACCTGAACGTCGATTTCCAGCCAACATCACTTCAGGGTCCTGACATGTACGCGCCCTTGATGTCACTCTCTCTCCACCCGCCGCAGCAGCACCGCAACTTCACAACCCCACACTGCCGGTCCAGTGACCCCACGCTGACCGGACTCCCCACGAGAAGGAGCTTTGAGTGAGCCCCCTCTACGCGCGTCACAAGCGCACCACTCTGGCCATCGCCACCGCTGTCGCCGCCGGAGCCCTGCTCTCCACCGGTGTGACCACCACCGCCTCCGCCCAGCCCACGGCCAAGCCGCTGGCCGGCGCCCCGGCCGCGGTCTCCGTCGCCGCCCACGCCTCCCTGATCCAGCAGGCCCAGGCCGGCGCCGCCGAGACGGCGCGGAAGATAGGCCTCGGCGCCAAGGAGAAGCTGATCGTCAAGGACGTCGTCAAGGACGTCGACGGCACGGTCCACACGCGCTACGAGCGCACCTACGCGGGCCTGCCCGTGCTCGGCGGCGACCTGGTGGTGCACACCGCCAAGTCCGGCAAGACCAAGGGCATCACCAAGGCGAACAAGTCGGCCATCAAGGTCGCCTCGCTCACGCCGCAGATCAGCGCCGCGAAGGCCGAGAAGCAGGCGGTGTCCGCCGCCAGAACCCTCGGCTCCGCCAAGTCCACCGCGGACGGCGCCCGCAAGGTGATCTGGGCCGGCTCCGGCAAGCCCGTCCTCGCCTACGAGACGATCGTCGGCGGCCTCCAGGACGACGGCACCCCGAACCAGCTGCACGTCATCACCGACGCGGCCACCGGCAAGAAGCTCTTCGAGTACCAGGGCATCGAGAACGCCACCGGCACCGGCAAGACCCTGTACTCCGGCACCGTCAGCCTCACCACCACGCAGGCGAGCGGGACGTACAACCTGACCGACGCCACGCGCGGCGGCCACAAGACCTACAACCTGGCCCGCAAGACGTCCGGCAAGGGCACGCTGGTCAGCAGCTCGACCAACTCCTTCGGCACCGGCACCGCCTCCACCTCCTCCTCCGACCAGACCGCGGCCGCCGACGCCGCCTACGGCGCGCAGGAGACCTGGGACTTCTACAAGTCCACGTTCGGCCGCAGCGGCATCAAGAACGACGGTGTCGGCGCCTACTCCCGCGTCCACTACGGCAGCAGCTACGTCAACGCCTTCTGGGACGACAGCTGCTTCTGCATGACCTACGGCGACGGCTCGGGCAACGCCGACCCGCTGACCTCGCTGGACGTGGCCGGCCACGAGATGAGCCACGGCGTCACCTCCAACACCGCGGGCCTCGACTACTCGGGCGAGTCCGGCGGCCTGAACGAGGCGACCTCCGACATCTTCGGCACCGGCGTGGAGTTCTTCGCCAACAACGCCAAGGACCCCGGTGACTACCTCATCGGCGAGAAGATCAACATCAACGGCGACGGCACCCCGCTGCGCTACATGGACAAGCCCAGCAAGGACGGCGGCTCGGCGGACTACTGGTCCTCCTCCGTCGGCAACCTGGACGTCCACTACTCGTCCGGTGTCGCGAACCACTTCTTCTACCTCCTCTCGGAGGGCAGCGGTTCGAAGACGGTCAACGGAGTGTCGTACAACTCCCCGACCTACAACGGCTCCACGGTCACCGGCATCGGCCGCGCCAAGGCGCTTCAGATCTGGTACAAGGCGCTGACCGAGTACATGACCTCCACGACCGACTACTCGGACGCCCGCGCGGCGACCCTGAGCGCGGCGGCGGACCTGTACGGCTCCGGCAGCACCGAGTACAACGCGGTCGCGGCGGCCTGGACCGGCGTCAACGTGAAGTAGTGAGCGGCTAGTTGCTCCAGGGCGGTACCCGGAAGAAGAGCCTTCCGGGTACCGCCCTACCCTTGTGACCCATGTCCTCGGCGCCTTTCACCTACGAGCCGGTCGGTGCGACCCGCGACGACCTGACCCACTGCCCGCCCGGCTTCCACCCGATGCTCGTCCGCACCCGCCTCGGCGAGGGCACCGAGCTCTTCCGCCGGGCCGCCGAGGCGGTCCTCACCTGGGAGATGCACCGCGCCATGGGCGTCGGCATCGACGCCACCGCCGACCGCGCGGCCCCCGGCGTCGACGTCACCGTCACCCTGGCCGGCCTCATAAAAGCTCCCTGCCGCATCATATGGACCGCCGAGGAACCCCGCCGCGCGGGCTGGGCCTACGGCACCCTCGAAGGCCACCCCGAATGCGGCGAGGAGGCCTTCCTGGTCGAACGCACCGGCGACGGTACGGTCTGGCTGACGATCGCGGCCTTCAGCAAGGCCGCCAAGTGGTACGCCCGTGCGGGCGGCCCGGCGACCCGCACCCTCCAGCACGCGTATGCGCGGCGGTGCGGGGTGGTCCTCAAGCGCCTGTGCGCGGGGTCGGAGTCGGAGGCCTGAGCGCCCTGTCCCCGGTGTGACGGTTGCTGACGCTCGGAACTGGAGAGAGAGTTGACGGCCGGCCATCTGCTTGACGTGGCAATGCCAGAATCTCGATCATGAGCGACCGTCGGCACGAGCAGCCCGAGACACCTCAAGAGGCCCCGTCAGCAGAGCCCGTTGACGCCCCGGAGCCGGTGGACGCCCCGGAGCCGACCGACACGCGCGACGCGGGCACCGAGCAGGGTGCCGATGCCCCGGAGCCGACGGGCGCGGAGGAAGCCGACAGCGCACCGGAGGAGACCGCCGCCCCGGAGCCGGGAGTCGAACAGACCGGCGCCGAGGCTCCGGAGCCGACGGAGGCGGAGGAAGCCGAGGCTCCGGAGCCGGAGGCCGAGCATCCCGGCGCCGAGGCTCCCGAACCGGCGGACGCAGAAGAACCCGGCGCTGCGGAGCCGGAGGCCGGACAGACCGACGCCGATGACGCCCCGGAACCCGCGAACGCAGCGGACGCAGACTCCGAAACCGGCCCCGAAGACGCCTCCGACACCGGCACCGAGCATGAACACGAGGCTCCGGAACCCTCAGGCGCGGAGGAAGCCGACAGCGCACCGGAGGAGACCGACGCCCCGGAACCGGAAGCCGAGCAACCCGACGCCGACGCTCCCGAACCGACGGAGGCGGAGGAAGCCGAAGCTCCGGAACCGGAAGCCGAACAGACCGACACGGACGCTCCCGAACCGACGGACGCAGAAGAACCCGAGGCTCCGGAACCGGAAGCCGAACAGACCGACGGCGATGACGCCCCGGAACCCGCGAACGCAGCGGACGCAGACTCCGAGACAGGCCCCGAAGACGCGCCCGACACGGGCACCGAGCATGAAGACGAAGCTCCGGAACCGGCGTCTCCCGAGGGCGCAGAGGGCTCGGAGGACCCGGAGGACCCGGAGGACCCGGAGGACCCGGAGGACCCGGAGGACCCGGAGGACCCGGAGGACCCGGAGGACCCGGAGGACCCGGAGGACCTGGAGGACTCGGAGGGCCTGGAGGACTCGGAGGGCCTGGAGGACTCGGAGGGCCTGGAGGACTCGGAGGGCCTGGAGGACTCGGAGGGCCTGGAGGACTCGGACGCGAAAACTCCCCGGGACCAGGTCTCCGAGGACCCGCACGAGCCCTCCCGCCCCGACGCATCACGGTGCAGCGAAGGCACCGACCCCGTCGACCTCGCCACCGGCAAGATGTACCTGCCGCAGACGGACGTCACCCTCCCCGGCGCGCTGCCCCTCGCCCTGACCCGGCGCGTGGAATCGGGCTACCACCTGGGCCGCTGGTTCGGCCCCTCCTGGTCCTCGACGCTGGACCAGCGCCTGGAGATAGACGCCGAGGGCGTCATCCACGTCACGGAGGACGGCCTCCTCCTGTCCTACCCCCACCCGGCCCCAGGCCTGCCCACGCTCCCGGCCCACGGCCCCCGCCGCCCCCTGGACCGCGTGGCCGGCGGCTACACCATCACCGACCCGGAAACCCTCCGCACCTGGCACTTCGCCGACCGGGGCGACAGCCTGGCCGTCCTTCAACAGATGGACGACCGCAACGGCAACCGCCTCACCTTCGAGTACGACGCGGAGGGCACCCCCCTCGCCGTCCACACCAGCGCCGGCCAGGGCGTCCGCATCACCACGGACTCCGGCCGCATCACGGCGTACCACCTGTCCGCCACCGGCGAGGAGCTGAAACGCTTCCGCTACACGGACGGCAACCTCACCGAGGTCATCAACTCCTCCAACCTCCCCCTCCGCTTCACCTACGACGACCGGGGCCGCGTCACCTCCTGGACGGACACCAACGACCGCAGCTACACCTACGCGTACGACGACCAGGACCGCTGCATCGCCGAGGGCGGCTCGGCCGGTCACATGGCCCTGCGCCTGACCTACACCGACCCGGACCCGGCGACAGGCCTGCGCACCACAACGGCGACGACGGGCGCGGGCCACACCCGCAGCTACCTCGTCGACGCGGCCTGGCAGGTGGTGGCGGAGACCGACGCGCTGGGCGCGACCACGCGCTACGTCCGCGACCGCCACAACCGCCTCCTCTCCACCACCGACCCGCTCGGCCACACGACGGCCTTCCACTACGACGACGAGGGCAACCTCACCTCGGTCGTCCGCCCGGACGGCCGCGAGGCGAGGGCGGAGTACAACGCGCTCGGCCTCCCGGTGAAGCTGGTCAACCCCGACGGCACGGTCATCCGCCAGACCTACGACGACCGGGGCAACCGCACATCGGTCACGGACCCGTCGGGCGGGACCACCCGATTCACCTACAACGAGTCCGGCCACCTGATATCGGTCACGGACCCCCTGGGCCACACGACCACGGTCGTCTGCGACCGCGCAGGCCTGCCCTTGCGCGTGACGGACCCCCTGGGAGCGGTGACCGCCTACGAGCGGGACGCCCAGGGCCGCCCGATCACGATCACGGACCCGACGGGCGCCCGAACCCGTCTGGAATGGTCGGTCGAAGGCCACCTGACCCGCCGTACGGCCCCCGACGGTACGACGGAGACCTGGACCTACGACGGCGAGGGCAACTGCACCACCCACACGGACCCCCTGGGCGGCGTCTCGCACTTCGAGTACACCCACTTCGACCTGCTGACCGCCCGCACGGGCCCGGACGGCGTCCGCTACGAGTTCACCCACGACGCCGAACTCCGCCTCACAAAGGTCACCAACCCGCAGGGCCTGACCTGGGAGTACACCTACGACCCGGCGGGCCGCCTGCTCGCGGAGACGGACTTCGACGACCGCACACTCACCTACGCCTACGACGCGGCCGGCCGCCTGGTCAGCAGACGGAACGCCCTCGGCCGGACGACGTCGTACGAACGCGACGCCCTCGGCCAGATCCTCCGCAAGCACACGGCGGACGGAACCACCACCTACTCCTACGACCTCACCGACCAACTCGCCCAGGCGACCGGCCCCGACGGCACGACCCTGACCCTCCTGCGCGACCACCTCGGCCGCCTGCGCTCGGAGACGGTCGACGGCCGCACGGTGACCTACACCTACGACAGTCTGGGCCGCCGCACGGGCCGCACGACGCCGACGGGCGCGGTCACCACCTGGTCGTACGACGCGGCGGGCCGCCGCACCGGCATGGTGGCCTCGGGCCGCTCGATCGACTTCACCTACGACGCGTCAGGCCGCGAACTGACCCGCCAGATCGCCGGCACGGTCACCCTGGACCACACCTTCGACCCCATGGGCCGCCTGACCACCCAGTCGGTGACCGGCACCGCAGGCCGCACGATCCAGCACCGCACCTACACCTACCGAGCCGACGGCAACATCATCGGCATCCAGGACCAGCTCAACGGCGCCCGCCACTTCGACCTGGACACCACAGGCCGGGTAACGGCGGTCCACGCGGCGAACTGGACGGAACGCTACGCCTACGACGAGGCAGGCAACCAGACCTATGCCTCCTGGCCGGCAAACCACCCTGGTGGCGAGGCCACCGGCACCCGCTCCTATGCGGGCACCCGCATCACCCGAGCCGGCAACGTCCGCTACGAACACGACGCGCTGGGCCGCATCACCCTGCGCCAGAAGACCCGCCTGTCCCGCAAGCCGGACACCTGGCGCTACGAGTGGGACACCGAAGACCGCCTGACCTCGGTGATCACCCCCGACGGCACCCTCTGGCGCTACACCTACGACCCCCTGGGCCGCCGCACGGCGAAACTCCGCATGTCGCAGGACGGCGAGACGGTCCTGGAGCGGGTGGAGTTCACCTGGGACGGCACAACCCTCTGCGAACAGACCACAACCTCGGGGGATTACCCCAACCCGGTCACCCTCACCTGGGACCACCAGGGCCTACGCCCCCTCTCCCAAACGGAACGCATCACCACCCCCCAGTCGGAGATCGACTCCCGCTTCTTCGCCGTCATCACCGACCTGGTCGGCACCCCGAGCGAACTGGTGGACGAACAGGGCAACATAGCCTGGCGCACCAGAAGCACCCTCTGGGGCACAACGGCCTGGACAACAAACAGCACGACCTACACCCCCCTACGCTTCCCAGGCCAATACTTCGACCCCGAAACCGGCCTCCACTACAACTACTTCCGCCACTACGACCCGGAAACGGCCCGCTACCTCACCCCGGACCCACTGGGGCTAGCGCCTGCACCCAACCCAGCCACATATGTGAGGAACCCGCATGTGCGGGTTGACTACCTCGGGTTGGCTCCGTGTCCAAGTGAGACGGGGACGAGGGGCCGCACTCGCGGCCGTTCCGACGAAGCATCAAGACTTGGCCTCGGCGAAGTGATCCCGGGCGGACGGGCAGACGGTGAACTAGCCTTCTCGGGACACGGAAGCTGGGATCCATCGAACGGCTTCTTTACCGTTCCAGAAGGAAGCTCCATAACCTTCTACAGCCCCCACGGAACTGGTCTTGATAACCGGGCGGCACTAGACGTCGAGCAGGGCATCAACTGGAGTCCGGTCGAAACCTTCCAAGAAGGTGCCCTCATACCAAACTACACCCTCAGTCCAGCTCCAGAACTACCTAGAATGAGCGAGTCCATCGATGTAGTAGGAGACATGAATTTGAGCGACCTCCTGTATCCTCACATGGGACCTACGCATTGGGCCGCATGTCGTAACGGACCTTCGATTTGGGATCACTGATGACATACTACAGAGACCTATCTCCGTACGAGTACTGGAAGACTGTATGGCCACCTAATCCGCCCGAGAACGCGGAAAGGATCCTCAACGTCGGATGGCTAGGCGGTGGCAGGGATTTCCCTACAGGGAATTGTCCGGCAGGGTTTGTCGACCACCTCATCGACAGAGCCAGCAACCCAGCAAACCTCACACGGGGTGTACACCATTGCGAATTCTGTGATCGGCGATCCCCCCTACAGGTAACGAATACGAAATCAGGAAAGACCGCCCATCTCGGAAATGGAGAAATCATCGTCGCGACAGTCAGTAAAAAAATTTACGCGGCCCCCACATTGATCATTCACTATGTAATCGATCACGGATATATGCCACCGATTGAGTTCATAGAGGCGGTGATGAACTGAGTCGATTATCCTTCTCGGAGTTCTCGCCAAAACCTGAGCGACAAGGAGAGGAGCAGGGCTTGCTTCTTCGGTCCGCCACTCGCAGTTTTCGTAGCAGGGTTCGCCACGTGGTGGGTTTCGTTGGCAGCGGCGACTCCTCCGGGCCCCTCCTGCGCAGCGCCTCTAGCGACGAGCTGGCCGTCTCCTTCCTGCAACACGCAATCAACGAGATAGGCCGCGGCAAGTCATCCCACAGTCCAGGAAAATAGGCAATGAAGAACAAGGACGAGAACGCATCCGACGAAACGGGTCCGAAAGCCATTGATCTCAATTTCATCGAAGAGGTGTACTCGGCTGCCACGCCAGGTCCGTGGTTCGTGAGAAGCCTGGACGATGACCAGGCCATGAGCTTGGTGGCGGTCAGCACAGTAATGGACTCAGGCCAGGGGGAGAGATGGCCTGCTTTCGATCACCGGGAATTGATTGCGGCAACCTTGATTCAGCATCCTCGCTATGTTGACTGCGCTGACGGTCGCTGGGATGAGAATGCCGCATTTATTGCGATGGCGCGAGAGGAAGTTCCGCGGCTTGTCCAGGAGATCAGACGTTTGCGGAAGCTCGTAGCCGGAGCCACACCGCCTGCTCCGAAGGCGTCCGAAACAGATCTCCCTGAGTGAGGTGCAATGGAGCACAGCACTGTCGATAACCCGACTGGGATGACAAAGGAGCAAAACCGCCAGGGCTGGATGGAATGCTTGGAGCGCTGCGGTCTTCGCGTCGTTGAGGGTAAGGTCCCGCATGTCGCCCGGCCGGTAAGCACCGCGATCTATGCCGTGACGGGAATCGCGGTTCAGTCGACTGCTACCGTTCGCATCTCCTCGGATCGCGCCGCCGATGAGCTGGACGAGGCATGGCATCACCACGCTTCGGCATGTGCGTTGTACGACGACAAGGGCGAATTTCTCATCCTCCCGCCCATCCCTGGTGGCAGCGAAATCGGCTGGGTGAGAGTCACCGATCCGGTTGGCGAGTGTCTGCCTTCACGGATTGCTTCCGTGACCTGCTGGCCCGAGTTCCTCACCATTTCTACTGATGGCCGCCATATGTGCGCTGTTTCGGTCGAGGAAGACGAGTACTGGGTCGTGCAGCACGAGTTTCAAAGCAGACTGGAACTGACATCTCGAATTAAACAACGAATCGAAAGGGATTACCCAGAGGCGGAACAAGCAGCCGTTGCAAGCATATTGGTCGAACTCTCAGATGAGATCAGCCGATACGGAAATGCCGAATTGGAAAGGATCACAGCCGCGACCCTCATCCATGGCCAGGCAGACGTAGACAAGCTCCTCACTGCTGTGCAAGTGGCCCTCTCGGACTGGCGGGATGTTTTGATGGGATCCGGCCTGGAGCACAGCGACTGGCCTGCTCGACTAAATTCCGAATTCGGCGTTGATCGAGAAGACAGTGGCCATTGAGAAGATGCACGGCTCCAGAACCTCACGTGTCTTCGCCCCATCGTGGCTGCACGACAAGGAAGTAGCTTCCCTTCTCGTGGGGGGCACAGATGGACGCCCCTCTGTTGCACCGCATCATGGCCGGGTGCCAGGCCGTCGGGGCTTCGCGCATGGCCTGCACAGACCTCTCCGCCCCTGGTGAGCCTGTGGTGCGATCTCTCCGACTCCCCCTCGACATGGACGGTGCCAAGGTCCGTCCACCGTCGCTCCTGTGGACACTCGACGAGCAGGGAGCCGTCCTCTTCCCGGAACCGGGTTACGCCCTTGTCGCAGGGACCGCTCCTTTCATGGCCGCAGCAGTCAGTGAGGGCGTCGACACGGCACGGGCGCGCATTGGCCGCCATGCTCGTGCACTCGCGAACCGGCACCCTTCCCTGACAGCCGTGGCCGCCGCCCATCCGCCGGCACACCGGGCGTGGTCCCATCCGGACGAGGTAGCGCCCTCCAGTGCGGCAGCGCGACAGCTGGAACTGCTCGACTCGTTCATCCAGGGTTCTTGCAACGCGTCGGATTTCGCCCACGGTTGGTGGGACTCACGACGTGCCTCTCAGGCGAACGGCGAGCGACTCCGTGGGGCTCTCGCAGATCTCTTCGACCGGGTCTTCATGATCCTGGAGGACTACTCCGTCGACCCGGAACTGGCCGAGCCCGGTGATCTGTCCGACGCGGAACTCCGAGCGGCTGTGACCGCCGCCCGAACTTCCTTCGACCGAGCCCGGTGATGAGTACCTAAACACTGGGCCGGATGGTCACCCTCACCTGGAAATCGACTGCCGCTTCTTCGTACCGAGCGAACTGAGGCACGAACGCACGACGTCCGGGGCAAGCAGCATTACGAGTATCCCGAGCAGGAAGACTGAGTCGACATGTCATGGGTTTCCTTGATGCACAATCCAGCGGGCATTACCACCGTCTACCAAGGCGATCCCCCGGACCTCATCGATGTGCATCTACACTAGATCGTCCTCCACGAGGACGGCCCCACCCTGAAACTGCGTCTGGACCTGCCTCGTTACCCGAAGCAGCCCCCACGCAAGTGGGTGGAGCAGGGCTTCAACAGCCTCCAGGTTGAAATCTCGTTCGGCGGCATCAGAGAGATTGCACTGGAAGGTTTCAGAAGGGCCATATTGGCAGACATTTCCCTTACTGGTGAGGAAGGAATCAGCCTCAACGTCATGTCAGCCAAGT
Source organism: Streptomyces sp. NPDC031418 (assembly GCF_055581605.1). NCBI lineage: Bacteria > Bacillati > Actinomycetota > Actinomycetes > Kitasatosporales > Streptomycetaceae > Streptomyces > Streptomyces sp. NPDC031418. The sequence continues at coordinate 136,963 of NZ_JBVIJC010000001.1, read as the reverse complement.
CGCACCTCCGGGGCACCGCGGATACGGCGTTCATCTCAAAGTTGACCGCATATGCCACCGAACCCTGAACCCACGGTCGAGGCGCCAGGCCTCTCTGGTGATGTTATTGGAACCGATATGTCGACTCGAAGCACGCAAGCAATAAGCGCACTCAGCAGGTTCGGTGAACTAGCTTGGTTCAAGCTAGTCGCGGAGTACAACGAATATTTCGGCTACTATCAGGTGGCATATATGGGCTGGCGCTTCAAAGCACCTAGCAAAGAGATCGCACAGGTCATCGATAATGCGATTCAAGAGTCACCCACCCAAACAGAGTGGACACTCGACCGGACAAGGAGGAACTGGGTACTGTTGCCAACCAGAATCCTACAAGAAGCACAGGGACTCTCCGACCCCGCTTTCTCCGACGTCATTCACGCCACCACTATGCAGGACCAGGAATTCTGCCTCGCGACAATTTCTGATCTCGATATCATTGTCCAGCACCTACAGCAGGTTGCGACCCCGGAAAGTTGACCCGATAGAGAGCAGCACCAGTAAGTGAGTTGCCTATGCTGGAAGCTGTGTTGCGCAGCGCCTCTTGCGACGAGCCAGCGGTCAGCTTTCCTCCCTATAGCAAGCGATCAACGAGGTAGACCGCCGCAAGTCATCCCGCAATCCAGGGAAATAGGCAATGAAAAGCAAGGACGAGAACGCGTTAGGCGAAACCGGACCGAGAGCCAATGATCTCGATTTCATCGGAGCGCCAGTGACCATCAGGGATACAGGCAGCTCCAGGGCACCATGGGCCTTCGGACGTGGAGGGCCTCATGTTCCGCCCGCCGTCGTTCCTGTGAACACTCGACGTCCTCAATTGTCTCATGAACAAATAAGACAGTTCACAGCGGAGGCTTCCCGCCATGCCTAATACTGACGCCGCAAAACTGCAAGTTTACTCCGTCGAGGAGACAACGAATACGACTGCCGTATGCATTGTTCGATGCGTGGGAGGCGTCGCCCGCCCCGGCCAGCAGTTCACGCCCAGCGCCAGCACCGACCCCCATGCACCTCAGCCCTGCATGACACTTAACTGGATTCACCGCTACGAAAGACCCGAAGATTTCCTGAAACCGCCACATAACGGCAAGGTCCACCTGTCAGGTGAAGGCATCGAAGAACTACAAAGGGGGATTATCCTCACCTCCCGTCAAATCAGCTCCAGCACGTGGAGATAACAAAGGTGAAACGGGGCTGAATTACAACTAGTTCCGACACTGCAACCCGCAAACCGCTAGATACCTGACTGTGGACCCTATCGGTGTTGACGCTGCTCCTAATCTCGAAAATCCCCATCGATGGACTGATTCCCTGGGTCTGGTGCCAGATTACGTAGCCGTCGACACCAACCCAGTGGCCGACGCACTGCAGGGCACCAAGACTGCCGAGGTGTCGTGTCACCTCAGGCGTGCCGTGAACTCCTTGCCAGTGGACACACACCGGAGGCAATCAACAAGTGGATTTCTGCATGGCAAGGAAGCAGCTCCCTTTCCCGTGGGGGCACAGATGGACGCCGCCTTATTGCATCGCATCACGGCCGGCTGCGAAGGCCATCGGGGCTTCGCACGCCAAGGAAGACACACAAATGCTACATGCCACAGAAGACGCAGACCCACTCATCGACCATGTCGACACCCTCATCGGTAGCGGCTATGTAGGACAAGAGAAGTCCGCACGCATAGCAGCCGAGGTGCCCGAAGCTGGGATAAAAATCCTTGACTGGCTTCGGGCCATGGCCAGCATTGGTGACTGGCATAGGTTCGAGCGCTTTGCGGCGGTTGCCGTGCACCTGCACCCGGAGGAACTCGCCGATGTTCTCCTCAGCGCTTTTACCTCGGACGAGCACCTCGGACGAGGAGCGCGACGAGTGAATGAGGAGGACCTCGTCGCCTTTCTCGGAGAATTACGCGCTCAAGAGGCAGTCAGCTCGCTCGGCCTGCTTCTCCACGACAGGGTCGAATCCGATGCACCGTATTTCAACTTGTGCACCAAAATCATCCATTCCCTCGGCGATATCGACACGCCGGACGCACAAGGCATCCTGAGGTTCGTAGCTACGGGCGATTGGCCCAAGCCGCTGAAGTGGTACGCGGCTGAAACGCTCGGCATTGAAGAGGAACTCGGCTTCGAAGAGGACGAGATGCTCGGCGGAACGTGACGGCCGTCGCTCGTACTGCCGATGCATCTTGACATCGAAGTGGACAGAACCGGTCGCATTTCGGCGCAATCGATTCCAATCAGGTCATTGATCGCAAGCCCTCACCCAGCGGGCGCCGACGAGTGAGGACAGGTCAGCAACACCGGGCTGTCAGCGAGTCACGCCGCCGCAAGTTCGCACCACACGTACTTCCCCCGGTCCCCGAAGCGTGCCGTCGGCTGCCAGCCCCAGTAGCGGGCGCACGCCTTCACCAGGCCCAGGCCTCGCCCCTCCTCCAGCTCCAGGCCGGCCGCCTGGTCCAGGGGGCGGGGCGGGTCCGGCGGGGCGGGGTCGGTGTCCCAGGCGCCGATCCAGACCGTGCCCTCCGGCATGCGGCGCACCCTCAGCGCCGCCGGGCCCTTGGTGTGTTGTACGGCGTTCGACACCAGCTCCGTGGCCAACAGCTCGGCGGTGTCCACCAGGCCGATCAGACCGTGCAGGGTCAGGATCAGGCGCAGGGTGCGGCGGCAGACGGTCACCGCTCTGAGGTCGTTGGGGATGTAGATCGTGTAGTCCCAGGTCTCGGTGGGCTCGGTGGGCTCGGTGGCAGGCATGCGTCAGCAACTCCAGTCGTTCAGTGGGGATTTCGCGTGCGGTGGCTTTGCCGCATCCGTCATGGCAGGGCGGAGCGGTGCACTTCCGCAGCGCAATCAGTACGTCACTGACGGTAGGGGGCAATATTTAGATCCCGCAAGCTGGTCGCGTAATCTGACCCCGAACGGGTCGCCGGGCACGGCGCGTTGAGAGGACCAGTCGATGGCGAAGAGAACCGAGCCGACGGCACGCCAGATGCGTCTGGCCACCGAGCTACGCAGGCTCCGTGACGCGGCCGGCCTCGCATCGAGGGAGGCTGCGGCCCTGCTCGGGGTGACCGCTCCGCAGATCAGTCAGATCGAGTCCGGGCTCGCCGGTGTGAGCGAGAAGCGGCTGCGTCGTATGGCCGCGAACTACTCGTGCACGGATGACGGGTTGATCGACGCCCTGGTGGCCATGGCAACCGACCGCACCCGTGGCTGGTGGGAGGAGTACCGGGAGCTGCTGCCCACCGCCTTTCTCGATCTCGCCGAGTTGGAACATCACTCGACATACCGACGCGACGTGGAGTTCCTCTTCGTCCCTGGTCTCCTCCAGACGGAGGACTACGCCCGGGCGGCCTTCTCCTCCAGAGTCCCGGTGCTCCCGGCAGAGGAGCTGGAGCTGCGCGTCCGGCACCGGATGCAGCGGAGAGTCATCCTCGAACGCACGGTCCCCGTCCCGTACGAGGCGGTCGTCCACGAGGCGGCGCTCCGCATTCGGGTCGCTGATCGCAGGACGTCAAGAGCCCAGCTCAGCCGCATCCTGGAACTGTCGGAGGCAGAGCACATCACCGTCCGGGTCATCCCCTTCGACGTCGACGGCTTCGGGGGGACCTGGAGTCCCATGATGCTGGCGGGCGGTGCCGTACCACGGTTGGACACAGCCGCTCGTGACGCCCCACACGGCACGGGCTTCATCGATTCCGAGGCTCAGCTCGAAGTCCTGCGGACGGTCTTCCATAGAGTGGAGGCGGCATCGCTCGCCCCCACCCCTTCGCGTGACTTCATCCACAGACTGGCCAAGGAACTGTGAGACCTACCATGACCATCCCCGGCAACTGGCGGAAGTCGTCCTACTCCGGTGGCGGAGACGGCAACAACTGCGTGGAAATCGCCCCCACCCCCACCCACATATCCATCCGCGACTCCAAGGACCCGGCCCTCGGCATCCTCACCGTCCCGGCCGGGTCCTTCGACCTCTTCATCAGGGCCTTGAAGAGGAGCTGAGGAAGAAGAAGACCTGGGCGCCGCTCAGCGCAGTACCACCCCCGCCCCCTCCACCACCTCCTCCGACGGCACCGTCATCAGGCCCATCTCCGCGGAGGCGGCCAGCAGGCGGTGGGTCGGGAGGATGCGGACCGTGTAGCCGTAGGGGCCGGTGCGGTCCAGGGCCAGGGGGCCTTCGTAGACGACGCGGCCCTCCAGGTCCGGCGTGCCCGTCGGCTTCAGCGGCATCACCGTCGCGTCCGTGATGCGGTCCTCCGCGTCCACCCGGCCGGACACCGCCTGGACCTCGACGTCGTCCGGGGTCAGGGCTCCGAGGGCGACGCGGACGCGGAGGCCCACCGTGGTGCCCAGTTCCGCCGTGGGGCTGGTCGCCGTCGTTTCGACGTGGTCGACGCTGACGCCGGGCCACGCCGAGCGCACCCGGGACTTCCAGTCGGCCAGGTCGCGCGCCACGTCGGGGGTGAGGGCGCGGTGGGACTGGGCGGCGGGGGCGTAGAGGCGGTCGACGTATTCGCGGACCATGCGGCCGGCCAGGACCTTCGGGCCGAGCAGGGTGAGCGTCTGGCGGACCATCTGGATCCAGCGGTCGGGGAGGCTGGCCCGGCCGCGTTCGTAGAAGCGGGGGGTGACCCGCTGTTCCAGGAGGTCGTAGAGGGCCGCCGCCTCGATGTCGTCGCGGCGGTCCGGGTCCGTGTCCGTGCCCGCGCCGTCCGCCGTCGGGATGGCCCAGCCGAAGTCGGGGCGGAACCATTCGTCCCACCAGCCGTCCAGGACGGAGAGGTTGAGGCAGCCGTTGAGGGCCGCCTTCATGCCGGATGTGCCGCAGGCCTCCAGCGGGCGCAGCGGGTTGTTCAGCCAGACGTCGCAGCCGGGGTAGAGCTTCTGCGCCATCGCCATGCCGTAGTCGGGCAGGAAGACGATGCGGTGGCGGACACGCGGGTCGTCGGCGAAGCGGACCAGTTCCTGGACGAGCCGCTTGCCGCTGTCGTCCGCGGGGTGTGCCTTTCCGGCCACCACGAGCTGCACCGGCCGCTCCGGGTGGAGGAGGAGGCGGGTGAGGCGGTCGCGGTCGCGGAGCATGAGGGTGAGGCGTTTGTACGAGGGGACGCGGCGGGCGAAGCCGATGGTCAGGACGTCGGGGTCGAGGACGCCGTCGATCCAGCCCAGTTCGGCGTCGCCCGCGCCGCGTTGCCGCCAGGAGGCGCGCAGCCGGTCGCGTACTTCCTGCACCAGCTGTTCGCGCAGGGTGCGGCGCAGTTCCCAGATCTCGTCGTCCGGGATCTGCGCGACCGAGTCCCAGCGGTCGGAGCCGCCGACGGTGAGCGCGTCCTCGGCGCGCTGGGCGCCGATCTGCCGGGCGCCGAGGCGCAGCACCTCCGGGGCGACCCAGGTGGGCGCGTGCACTCCGTTGGTGACGGAGGTGATCGGCACCTCCTCGGGGTCGAATCCCGGCCACAGGCCGGCGAACATCTGCCGGCTGACCTGGCCGTGCAGCAGCGACACCCCGTTCGCGCGCTGGGCTAGCCGGAGGCCCATCACGGCCATGTTGAACAGGTTCGGCTCGCCGCCCTGGTACGTCTCCATGCCCAGCTCGAGGACGCGCTGGACGTCGAGGCCGGGGAGTTCGGCGTCCGGGCCGAAGTGCCGGGCGACCAGCTCCCGGTCGAAGCGGTCGATGCCGGCCGGGACGGGGGTGTGGGTGGTGAAGACCGTGCCCGCGCGGACCGCCTCCAGGGAGGAGTCGAAGTCCAGCCCCGAGGCGGCGAGTTCGGCGATGCGTTCCAGGCCGAGGAAGCCCGCGTGGCCCTCGTTGGTGTGGAAGACCTCGGGTTCCGGGTGGCCGGTGAGACGGCAGTACGTCCGTACCGCCCGGACCCCTCCTATGCCGAGCAGCATCTCCTGGAGCAGCCGGTGCTCGCCGCCGCCGCCGTAGAGCCGGTCGGTCACCCCGCGTTCGCCGGGGCCGTTCTCCTCCACGTCCGAGTCGAGCATCAGCAGCGGCACCCGGCCCACCTGCGCCAGCCAGATCCGGGCGTGCAGGGCCCTGCCGCCGGGCAGCGCCAGGGAGATCCGCGCATGGCTGCCGTCGGGCTCCTTGAGCGGGGTGACGGGCAGTTCGTTGGGGTCGAGCACCGGATAGTGCTCCTGCTGCCAGCCGTCGCGGGAGAGGGTCTGCCGGAAGTACCCGTGCCGGTAGAGCAGGCCGACACCGATCAGCGGGACGCCGAGGTCGCTGGCGGCCTTGAGATGGTCGCCGGCGAGGATGCCGAGACCGCCGGAGTACTGGGGCAGCGCGGCGGTGATGCCGAACTCCGGGGAGAAGTAGGCGACGGCGGCGGGCAGGCCGTCGGCCTGGGCCTGGTACCAGCGGTCGCCGGTGAGGTAGTCGTCGAGGTCGTCCGCGACCGCGCGCAGGCGGCGCAGGAACCGGCGGTCCCCGGCCAGCTCGGCCAGCCGTGCGGGCCGTACCCCGCCGAGGAGCCGCACCGGGTCGCCGCCGCCCTCGGGCCATCGCTCGGGGTCGACGGACTGGAACAGGTCGCGCGTTTCCGCATGCCAGGACCAGCGCAGATTGCGCGCCAGGTCGCTCAGCGGCCGGAGGGGTTCGGGGAGCACGGGACGGACGGTGAACCGACGGATCGCCTTCACATTCCACCTCGACGCGTCGCGGGGTGAGACGCACGGCGCTGTACGTCTCGTCGTCACCCTCGACGGTAGTGGTTACCGGAGCGTCGGTGGGGACCTGCCGACCGGGGGTGTCGGGGCGTCAGGTCCCGGTCGCCGGGCACCCGGAAGAAGAGGTCGCACAAGGGACCGTAAAAGGGGCTGCGGTATGCGTAGACATACGCGTGAGTAGTTAACAAAGTTCCGGATTGCTCACCCGAACAGGGTGGGAAGGCTCCTCCGGTACGACCCCACAGGCGTACCACAGCACCCCGCAGGACCCACCTCCCCACAGCCATCCGCCCACACCCAGTTGAAGCGGACAGGAGCGGTCATGCCCGCCACGCAGCACTCGTCAGCGCCCCCGGCAAGCGACAAGCCCGCCGGCCGGAGCAGCAGGAAGCCACGTCCCTCGCCCACGGCCCCGGCCGTCGGCCGTATCCCCGTCCTCGACGTCCGGCCCGCGGTGCAGCACGGGCGCCGGCCCGCCAAAGCGGTGACCGGGGAGGCGTTCCAGGTGACGGCCACCGTGTTCCGGGAGGGACACGACGCCGTGGCCGCCAATGTCGTACTCCGCGATCCCGCCGGCCGGCCCGGGCCCTGGACGCCGATGCGGGAGCTGGCCCCCGGCACCGACCGCTGGGGCGCCACGGTCACCGCCGGTGCGCCGGGCCGCTGGAGCTACACGGTGGAGGCCTGGTCCGACCCGCTCACCACCTGGCGGCGGCACGCGGAGATCAAGATCCCGGCCGGGATCGACACGGAACCGGTCCTGGCGGAGGGCGCCCTGCTGTACGAGCGTGCCGCCGCCGGGGTGCCCAAGGGCCCGGAGCGGCAGCGGGTCCTGGACGCGGTGGCGGCCCTGCGGGACGAGGACCGGCCGGCCGCCTGGCGGCTCGCGGCCGCGCTGGCGCCGGGGACCCTGGAGGTGCTGGCCCGGCATCCGCTGCGGGAGCTGGTCACCGCGTCGGACCGGATGCCGCTGCTGGTGGAGCGCGAACGCGCCCTGTTCGGCTCCTGGTACGAGTTCTTCCCGCGCTCGGAGGGCACCGCCGAGCAGCCGCACGGCACCTTCCGCACGGCCGCCCGGCGGCTGAAGCCGATCGCCGACATGGGCTTCGACGTCGTCTACCTCCCGCCGATCCACCCGATCGGCACGACCTTCCGCAAGGGCCCCAACAACACCCTGACCGCCGGCCCGCAGGACGTGGGGGTGCCCTGGGCGATCGGGTCGCCCGAGGGCGGGCACGACGCCGTGCACCCGCAGCTGGGCACCCTGGAGGACTTCGACTTCTTCGTGCGCGAGGCGCAGCGCCTGGGTCTGGAGATCGCGCTCGACTTCGCCCTCCAGTGCTCCCCCGACCACCCCTGGGTGCAGAAGCACCCGGAGTGGTTCCACCACCGGCCGGACGGCACCATCGCCTACGCCGAGAACCCGCCGAAGAAGTACCAGGACATCTACCCGATCGCCTTCGACGCCGACATGGACGGCCTGGTCGCCGAGACCGTCCGGGTGCTGCGGCACTGGATGGGGCACGGGGTGCGGATCTTCCGGGTGGACAACCCGCACACCAAGCCCGTGGTGTTCTGGGAGCGGGTGATCGGCGAGATCAACCGCAAGGACCCGGACGTGATCTTCCTGGCCGAGGCCTTCACCCGGCCCGCGATGATGCACACCCTGGCGCAGATCGGCTTCCAGCAGTCGTACACCTACTTCACCTGGCGCAACAGCAAGCAGGAACTCACCGAGTACCTCACCGAGCTGTCCGGCGACGCGGCCGCCTACATGCGGCCCAACTTCTTCGCCAACACCCCGGACATCCTGCACGCCTTCCTCCAGCAGGGCGGCCGGCCCGCCTTCGAGGTCCGCGCCGTCCTCGCCGCCACCCTCTCCCCCACCTGGGGCATCTACAGCGGCTACGAACTGTGCGAGAACACCCCGCTGCGCCCGGGCAGCGAGGAGTACCTCGACTCCGAGAAGTACCAGCTGCGACCGCGCGACTGGGCGGCCGCCGAGCGCGAGGGACGGACCATCGCGCCCCTCATCACCCGGCTCAACACCGTCCGGCGGCGCAGCCCGGCCCTGCGCCAGCTGCGCGATCTGCACTTCCACCACACCGACAAGGACCAGGTGATCGCCTACTCGAAGCGCAGCGGAGCGAACACGGTCCTGGTCGTCGCCAACCTCGACCCCCACCACACCCAGGAGGCCACGGTCTCGTTGGACATGCCGCAACTCGGCCTGGACTGGCACGAGTCCGTGCCGGTGCGCGACGAGCTCACCGGCGAGACCTATCACTGGGGCAGGGCCAACTATGTGCGCCTCGAACCGGGTCACAGGCCCGCGCATGTCTTCACCGTCCTGCGACCGTCCAACCCGCAGATCGGAGGGTCACCCACCATATGATCGTCAACGAGCCCGTTCCGGACACGTTCGAGAGCACGCCCGCCAAGGACCGGGACCCGGAGTGGTTCAAGCGCGCCGTGTTCTACGAGGTACTGGTCCGCTCCTTCCAGGACAGCAACGGCGACGGCGTCGGCGACCTGAAGGGCCTGACCGCCAAGCTCGACTATCTCCAGTGGCTGGGGGTCGACTGTCTGTGGCTGCCGCCGTTCTTCAAGTCGCCGCTCAGAGACGGTGGTTACGACGTCTCCGACTACACCGCCGTACTGCCGGAGTTCGGTGACCTCGCCGACTTCGTGGAGTTCGTGGACGCCTCCCACCAGCGCGGCATGCGGGTGATCATCGACTTCGTCATGAACCACACCAGTGACCAGCATCCGTGGTTCCAGGAGTCCAGGCGGGATCCGGACGGCCCGTACGGCGACTACTACGTCTGGGCCGACGACGACAAGCAGTTCCAGGACGCCCGGATCATCTTCGTCGACACCGAGGCCTCCAACTGGACGTACGACCCGGTACGCAAGCAGTACTACTGGCACCGCTTCTTCTCGCACCAGCCGGACCTGAACTACGAGAACCCGGCCGTGCAGGAGGAGATGATCTCGGCGCTGAAGTTCTGGCTGGATCTCGGCATCGACGGGTTCCGGCTGGACGCCGTGCCGTACCTGTACCAGCAGGAGGGCACCAACTGCGAGAACCTGCCCGCGACCCACGCGTTCCTGCGGCGGGTGCGCGAGGAGATCGACGCCCAGTACCCCGACAAGGTGCTGCTCGCCGAGGCCAACCAGTGGCCGGAGGACGTCGTCGACTACTTCGGGGACTTCCACCGCGGCGGCGACGAGTGCCACATGGCCTTCCACTTCCCGGTCATGCCGCGCATCTTCATGGCCGTACGGCGGGAGTCCCGCTACCCGGTCTCCGAGATCCTCGCCAAGACCCCGGCCATCCCCTCCGGCTGCCAGTGGGGCATCTTCCTGCGCAACCACGACGAGCTGACCCTGGAGATGGTCACCGACGAGGAACGCGACTACATGTGGGCCGAGTACGCCAAGGACCCGCGGATGCGCGCCAACATCGGCATCCGCCGCCGCCTCGCGCCCCTGCTCGACAACGACCGCAACCAGATCGAGCTGTTCACCGCCCTGCTGCTGTCCCTGCCCGGCTCGCCGATCCTGTACTACGGCGACGAGATCGGGATGGGCGACAACATCTGGCTCGGCGACCGCGACGCCGTGCGCACCCCGATGCAGTGGACCCCCGACCGCAACGCGGGCTTCTCGTCCTGTGACCCGGGACGCCTCTTCCTGCCCACGATCATGGACCCGGTCTACGGCTACCAGGTCACCAACGTCGAGGCCGCCATGTCCTCCCCGTCCAGCCTGCTGCACTGGACGCGCCGCATGATCGAGATCCGCAAGCAGAACCCCGCCTTCGGCCTGGGGACCTACAACGAGCTCCAGTCCTCCAACCCGGCGGTGCTCGCGTTCCTGCGCGAGTACGAGGACGACCTGGTGCTGTGCGTGCACAACTTCTCCCGCTTCGCCCAGCCGACCGAGCTGGACCTGAGCCGGTTCGGCGGGCGGCACCCGGTGGAGCTGTTCGGCGGGGTGCGCTTCCCCGCCATCGGTGAACTGCCGTATCTGCTCACCCTCGCAGGGCACGGCTTCTACTGGTTCCGGCTGCGCCGCGAAACGGCGTAGTGCCGCCTCGCGGGGCGGTGCGTTTCCACCGCCCCGCCCGGGGCACGCATCAGTAACACCCCGACGACCGGGGAAAGGACGTGACGCCCATGGCGGAAACGGTCACCCCCTTCAGTTCCTCTTCTGGCACCACCGGTCTCGACCCCCTCCTCGCCTCGCTCGAACCGCTGCTCCGCACCTGGCTGCCCCGGCAGCGCTGGTTCGCGGGCAAGGGCCGTCCGGTCACCGGGTTCACCCCCGTGGCCGCCACCGAACTGCTGCCGCCGGACGGCCGGCTCGGCCTGTACCACCTGCTGCTGCGCGTCCACCAGCCGCCCGTGCCGGGCGCGCCCGCGCACCCCGGGGACTGCTACCAGCTGCTGATAGGCGTGCGCGAGGCGCTGCCGCCCCGGCTGGCGCCCGCGCTGATCGGACATGTGGAACAGGGTCCGCTCGCCGGACGCACGGTGTACGACGCCCTGTACGACCCCCGGCCCGCCGAGGTGCTCCTGGAGGCGCTGCGCACCCAGGCCCGCATCGGCGGGCTCTGTTTCGAGCGGGACCCCGGCCAGGAGATCCGGGAGGGTCTCGTGGCCCGGCTGATGACCGCCGAGCAGTCCAACTCCTCGGTGGTGTACGGCGATACGTTCATCCTGAAGCTGTTGCGCCGGGTGGAGCCCGGCATCAACCCCGACCTGGAGCTGCCGCTGGCGCTGGCCCGCGAGAGCTGCCCCCGGGTGCCCGCGCCGACCGCCTGGATGCGGGCGGAGCTGGGCGGGGACCCGTATGTGCTGGCCGTGCTCCAGCCGTTCGTGGCCGGTGCCAGCGACGGCTGGGAGCTGGCGCTGCGCGAGCTGGCCAAGGGCGAGGACTTCCTCGCCGAGGCACGGTCGCTGGGCCGGGCCACCGCCGAGGTGCACACCGCGCTCGCCCGCGCGCTGCCCACGGTCACCCTGGGCCAGGTGCAGATGCGGGCGATGGTCGAGGCGATGACGGAGCGGCTGGCGGCGGCCGTCCAGGCGGTGCCGGTCCTGCGGCCGTACGAGAGCGGGCTGCGCTCCGCCTACACGGCGCTGGCCTCGCTCGCCGCCGAGGGCCACACCTGGACCGCGCAGCGCGTGCACGGCGATCTGCACCTCGGGCAGTGTCTGCGCTCGCCGTCCGGGCAGTGGTCGCTGATCGACTTCGAGGGCGAGCCGGCCCGGCCGTCGGCCGAGCGCCGGATGCCGCAGCCGGTGGTGCGGGACATCGCGGGGATGCTCCGCTCCTTCGACTACGCGGCCCACTCCGCGAGCACGCCCGCGCCGGACTGGGCGCGGGCCTGCCGGGCCGCCTACTGCTCGGGGTACGCGGAGGTGGCCGGCCGCGACCCGCGCTCCGATCCGCTGCTGCTGCGGGCCTTCGAGACCGACAAGGCGGTCTACGAGGTCGTCTACGAGGCCCGCCACCGCCCCGACTGGCTGCCGGTACCGCTGTCGGCGGTCCGCCGGCTCGCCACCACGTCCGACCAGGAGGCCCGTCCGTGATCCCGAAGGCCGACAAGCCGATCCGCCCGGCCGGTGTCCCGCCCGAGGACCGGGACCGGCTGCTGCACGGCACCCACCACGACCCGCACTCCGTGCTGGGCGCGCACCCGGTGCCCGGAGGTGTCGCCTTCCGGGCGCTGCGGCCGTACGCGCGCTCGGTCACGGTCGTCGGCGACGAAGTGCACGCCGAACTGCACGACGACGGGGACGGGTTCTTCTCCGGGGTGCTGCCGCTGCGGGACGTCCCGGAGTACCGGTTCCTGGTCGCGTACGACGACGCCGCCGTGGAGACGGAGGACGCCTACCGCTTTGTGCCCACGCTCGGCGAGCTGGACCTGCACCTGATCGGTGAGGGCCGGCACGAGCAGCTCTGGCAGGTGCTCGGCGCGCATGTCATGACCCACCAGGGGGTGACCGGCACCCGGTTCGCGGTGTGGGCGCCGAACGCGCGCGGGGTGCGGCTCGCGGGGAGCTTCAACCTCTGGGACGGCACCGGTCATCCGCTGCGCTCGCTCGGTTCCTCCGGGGTCTGGGAGCTGTTCGTGCCCGGGGTCGGCGAGGGCGAGCTGTACAAGTTCGACATCACCCGCCCGGACGGTTCGCACACCCTGCGCGCGGACCCGCTGGCCCGGCGGACCGAGACCCCGCCCGCCACCTCCTCGGTCGTGCACGCCTCGCACTACGAGTGGGGTGACGCGGAGTGGATGGCGCGCCGCGGGGAGATCCCGGTGCACGAGGCGCCGTTCTCCGTGTACGAGGTCCATCTGCCGTCCTGGCGGCCCCGGCTGGGCTACCGCGAGCTGGCCGACCAACTCACCGAGTACGTCAGCGAGTTGGGGTTCACCCATGTGGAGCTGATGCCGGTCGCCGAGCATCCCTTCGGCGGCTCGTGGGGCTACCAGGTCACCGGTTTCTACGCGCCGACGGCCCGCCTCGGCACGCCCGACGACTTCCGGTACCTGGTGGACCGGCTGCACCAGGCCGGGATCGGGGTGCTGATGGACTGGGTGCCGGCGCACTTCCCGCGGGACGACTGGGCGCTGGCCGAGTTCGACGGGCGTCCGCTGTACGAGCACCACGATCCGCGCCGGGCCGCGCATCCGGACTGGGGCACCCTGGAGTTCGACTTCGGCCGGCGCGAGGTGCGCAACTTCCTGGTGGCGAACGCCGTGTACTGGTGCGAGGAGTTCCACATCGACGGGCTGCGGGTGGACGCCGTCGCCTCGATGCTCTACCTGGACTACTCGCGCGAGCCGGGGCAGTGGGCGCCGAACGAGCACGGCGGCCGGGAGAACCTGGACGCGGTGGCGTTCCTCCAGGAGATGAACGCCACGGTCTACCGGCGCTGCCCGGGCGTGGTGACCGTCGCCGAGGAGTCGACGGCCTGGGACGGGGTGACCCGGCCCACCCACCACCAGGGTCCGAGCGGCTTCGGCGGCCTGGGTTTCGGGCTGAAGTGGAACATGGGCTGGATGCACGACTCGCTCCAGTACATGAGCCACGAGCCGGTGCACCGCAGGTACCACCACCACGAGCTGACCTTCTCGATGGTGTACGCGTACAGCGAGAACTACGTGCTGCCGATCTCGCACGACGAGGTGGTGCACGGCAAGCGGTCGCTGGTGTCGAAGATGCCGGGCGACTGGTGGCAGCAGCGGGCGAACCTGCGCGCCTATCTGGGCTTCATGTGGGCCCACCCCGGCAAGCAACTGCTGTTCATGGGGCAGGAGTTCGCGCAGGGCTCCGAGTGGTCCGAGGCGCGCGGGCCGGACTGGTGGCTGCTCGACCCGTCGTACGGCGCCGCGGCGGACCACCGGGGCGTGCGGGATCTCGTCCGCGACCTCAACACGCTGTACCGGGCGACGCCGGCGCTGTGGCGGCGGGACACCGATCCGGCGGGCTTCGAGTGGGTGGTCGGGGACGCGGCGGACGACAACGTCTTCGCGTTCCTGCGGTACGACGCCGAGGGCAGCCCGCTGCTCGCGGTCTCCCATCTGGCCCCGGTGGTCCGCCGGGACTACCGCCTGGGTGTCCCGGACGACATACCCGCCTGGGTGGAGGTGCTCAACACCGACGCCGCGGGGTACGGCGGCGGCGATGTCACCACGCCGGAGGCGGTCAAGCCGGAGCCGCGGCCCTGGCACGGCCGGCCGGCGAGCGTCCGGCTGACCCTGCCGCCGCTGGCGACGGTGTGGCTGCGACCCGCCTGAGGGTTTTCCCCTGGCGGCCCGACGCCCGGACCCGGGGGACACGCGGGACGCTCACGTATCCCCCGGGTCCGGTCGACGGCACCCTCAGCCGCTGGAGCGCGCGGCGGTGAGGGCCGCGGGCGGCTCACCGGTGTACAGCACGCCGAGCCGCTGGGTGGCCCGGGTCAGCGCCACATAGAGGTCGCTGGTGCCGTACCGGCCCGGTTCGACCACCAGGACCGAGTCGAACTCCAGGCCCTTGGACTGGCGGGGGTCGAGGAGGACGACGGTCCGGGTGAGGTCGGGTTCGGCGCCGGCCGTGACCCCGTCGAGCCGGGCGGCCAGCGAGCGGTGCAGCTCGCGCGGGGCGATGACCGCGAGGCGGCCCTCGGCCGGGGTGAGTTCGGCGACCGCCTCGGCGACCGCGCCGGGCAGGTCCCCCGAGACCTGCCGCACCCAGGGCGGTACGCCCGTGGAGCGCACCGAGGACGGCGGCTCGAAGTCCGGCCGTCCGGTGCGCACCACGGCCGCGGCCAGCTCCATGATCTCGGCCGGGGTGCGGTAGTTCACGCCGAGCCGGGTGTACTCCCAGCGGTCCTCGACATAGGGGGCGAGGATGTCCGCCCAGGAGCCGACGCCGGCCGCCTCGGCGGTCTGGGCGGGGTCGCCGACCAGCGTCATCGAGCGGGTGGGACAGCGCCGCATCAGCAGCCGCCAGGCCATCGGCGACAGCTCCTGCGCCTCGTCCACGATGATGTGGCCGAACGCCCAGGTGCGGTCGGCGGCTGCGCGCTCGGCGGCGCTGCGGTGGTCGGCCTCCTCCTGCCGCTCGGCGAACCGCTCGGCGTCGATGATGTCGTGCGCGGACAGCACCTCGGACGCCTCCGGGTCGCTGTCCTCCTTGTCCTCGAACTCGAAGGTCCGGGAGGCGTACGACACGTCGAGCACGCTCTGCGCATAGGCGACCGCGGTCTCGCGTTCCCGTTCGGCGCGGGCCCGCACGATCCGGTCGTCCTCGCCGAGGAGTTCGGCGGCCTCGTCCAGCAGCGGGACGTCGGCAACGGTCCAGGCGCGGGTCACCGGGCGGCGCACCGCGTCGGCGTCCTCCTGGCCGAGGTAGCCGTCCGGTTCGGCGAGGAAGTCGGCGACGAGCCGCTGCGGGGTGAGCCGGGGCCACAACCGGTCGATGGCGTCCCAGACTTCGGGGTTCTCGGCGAGTTCGTCGCGGATCTGGGTGATGTCGGAGGCGTCGAGCAGGCTGCTGCCGTCGTACGGGTCGGTGCCCACGCGTTCGGCGTACAGCTCGGTGAGCGCATTGAGGATATGGCCCTCGAAGTGCTCACGGGCCACGTTGTGCGGCAGCCGTGCGGCCCGGGTGCGCTCGCGGGCGACGTTCACCAGGCCGTCGTCCAGCATCAGCACCTCGCGGTCGTGCTCGATCGCGATGACCGGGTCGGGCAGCGCCTGCCGGTCGGCGACGACGGCGGCGAGCACCTCGGCCATGTCCGCGCGGCCCTTGACGGCCGCCGCCCGCGGGGTGTCGCCGGCGGTGGCCTTCACCCCGGGGAACAGCTCGCCGACCGTGGCCAGCAGCACCCCGGTCTCGCCGAGGGCGGGCAGCACCTCGCCGATGTAGCCGAGGAAGGCGGGGTTGGGGCCGACGATCAGGACGGCCCGGCGGGCGAGCAGCTCCCGGTGTTCGTAGAGCAGGTAGGCGGCGCGGTGCAGGGCGACCGCGGTCTTGCCGGTGCCGGGGCCGCCCTCGACCACCAGGACGCCCCGGTGCGGGGCGCGGATGATCCGGTCCTGCTCGGCCTGGATGGTCTGCACGATGTCGCTCATCCGGCCGGTGCGGGCCGAGTTCAGCGCGGCGAGCAGCACGGCGTCACCGCCCGGGTCCTCGTGGCCGGTGCGGGTGGTGTCGCCGAGGTCGAGGATCTCGTCGTGCAGGGAGGTGACGGTCCGGCCCTCGCTGGTGATGTGCCGGCGCCGCCTGAGCCCCATCGGGGTGTGCCCGGTGGCCAGGTAGAAGGGGCGGGCGATCTCGGCGCGCCAGTCGATGAGGACCGGGGTGCGGGCGGCGTCGTCCTCGCGCAGCCCGATCCGGCCGATGTGATGGGCCGAGCCGTCGGCCAGGTCGATCCGGCCGAAGCAGAGCGAGCCGTCGACGGCGTTCAGCGCGGCGAGCAGTCCGGAGCGCTCGGCGACCAGGATGTCCCGCTCCAGCCGGGCCTGCATGGGCTTGTCGCCCTGGGCGAGCGCGTCCGCGACCGAGGTCTCGGTCTCGCCGCGGAGCGCGTCCACGCGTGCGTACAGTCCGTCGATGAATTCCTGTTCGTGGCGCAATTCATCGTCGGGAAATTCGCTGTTTGGCTTCCTGTTTGACAATTCCGCTCCCGCCCGGATATACTCTGCTCATCAAGCTTCTTCGCGACCTGTCCGAAATGAAGTCGCGAACCACCGAATATACGCAGCAAAATCCCCCGAGCGCAATTGCTCGGGGGATTTTGCTGTGCCGGGGCCGGGGCCCGGGCCTTTTTACAGCACGTCGGCCAGCTCCTCCACCAGCCGCCGCTTGGGCCGCGCGCCCACCATCGACCGCACCGGCTCACCGCCCTTGAAGACCATGAGGGTCGGTGTGGCCAGCACCCCGTAGGCGATGGTCGTCTCCGGATTGCGGTCCACGTCGATCTGTACGACCCGCAGCCGGTCGCCCTCCTCGAAGGCGATGTCCTTCAGCACCGGTGCCAGCTGCCGGCACGGTCCGCACCAGTCGGCGGTGAACTGCACCAGTACCGGCAGCTCCGCGCCGAGCACCTCGGCCGCGAAATCGGCGTCCGTCACCTGATCCAGTCCGCTCACCACAGTCATCGCGTCGGTCCTCCCAGTTCGCACACGGGTTCCGGGCCCCCCGGAACCAGCGCCTCGGCGGCCAGCTCGTCGCGCGCCTGCTCGGCCCGCACCAGCTGTTCCGCGACCGTCTCCCGCACCGCCGTCAGCTGCCCGATGAGCGCGTCCAGCTCCGCCAGCTTGCGCCGGTAGACCACGAGCGAGGCCAGGCAGGAGTCGCCCTCGGGATGCCCGGCCCGCAGACACTCCACGAACGGCCGCGTCTCCTCCAGGTCGAACCCGAAGTCCTGGAGCGTCCTGATCTGCTCCAGCAGCCTGAGGTCGCCCTCGTCGTAGGCGCGGTGTCCCTTGTCGTCGCGCCGGGCGGGCAGCAGCCCCCGTGCCTCGTAGTAGCGCAGGGTGCGGGTGGTGGTTCCGGCCCGTGCGGCCAGCTCGCCGATTCGCATGCGTACGACCGTAGGTGTTGACGTCGACGTCAAGGCAAGGCCGGCGGCAGCAGCGGCTTGCGGGGCACCGGGGACGACAGCACGATCGACGTCGTCGTACGGCCCAGCGCCGAGATCTGCTCCAGGATCTCCTCCAGATGCCCGGTGCCGGTGACGGCGACCTTGAGGATCCAGCAGTCCTCGCCGACCACATGGTGCACCTCGGTGATCTCCGGGCGCTCGATCAGCTCCAGGGTCCGCGGGTGCTTGAGGGTGTATCCGCCGTGCGGGTTGACCCGGACGAAGGCCTGGAGGCCGTAGCCGAGCCGGGCGGGGGCCACCCGGGCGCCGTATCCCTCGACCACTCCGGCCGCCTCCAGCCGGCGCACCCGCTCGGCGACGGCCGCCGGGCTGAGGCTGACCTGCCGGCCCAGCTCGCTCAGCTTGATCCGCCCGTCGGTCTGGAGCAGCCGGATGATCTGCCGGTCCACGCCGTCGAAGGCCACCGGTGTTTCGTCGGCGACGGCCCGCAGATGCCGTTGTTCCTTCGGTGCGGCGACGGTATCTCCCATGTCTCCCCCTTCAGAGCGGGCGGTCGGCCCCGGAGAATTATGGTCATGACAAAGGCACGAGAGGTACTGGTCATCGGCGGCAGCCGCTATTTCGGCAAGCGGCTGATCGCCCGTCTGCTGGCGGCCGGCGACCGGGTCACGGTCCTGAACCGGGGCTCGTCGGCGCCGCCGGCCGGGGCGCTGCACCTGGTCTGCGACCGCTCCGACGAGGCGGCCCTGGCCTCGGCGCTGGCGGGCCGGACCTTCGATGTCGTCATCGACCAGGTCTGCTACACCCCGCGTCAGGCGGAGATCGCCGCCCGGGTCCTCGCGGGGCGCACCGGGCGCTATGTCATGACCTCCACGGTGGAGGTGTACGAGTACGAGGACTCGCCCGCACTCGTTGCGGAGAGTGCGGTGGACCTGGGCGGGGTGGCCGTGGACCCGGCGCTGCCCTGGGACGATCCGGAGTTCCTGGAGGGGCACTACGGCGAGGGCAAGCGCCAGGCGGAGGCGGTGTTCACCCGCTCCGGCCTGCCGTTCGTGTCCGTGCGGGTGGCCCATGTGCTGGGCGGTGACGACGACTTCACGGGCCGGCTCCAGCACTACGCGGACCGGATCGCCGCCGGCGCGCCCCTCGCCGTACCGCCGGTCACCCGGCCGGCCACCTACATCCACGTCGAGGAGATCGCGGACTTCCTGCACTGGACGGCCGGCCAGGACTTCACCGGCCCGGTGAACGCGGCCTCGCACGGCCTGCTGACCCTGGAGGAGCTGGGCTCGGCGCTGGCGCGGCACCTCGACGCCAAGGAGCCGGTGTTCGAGATCACCGGCTCCGGCCCCCTCTCCCCCTTCGCCTTCCGCCGCGCCTACGGCATGGACAACTCCCGGGCGACGGAGCTGGGTTTCGCCTTCGGCGCCGTAAGGGAGTGGCTGCCGAAGGCGCTCACCGAGACGCTGGGCGCGCCCGCGGGTCAGTAACCCCAGACGGGGAACCAGTCGGAGGAGGACTGGTACGCCGGGACGTTCACCGTGGTGCCGTAGCGCCAGCTGGAGCCGGTGCAGCCGCTGTTGCCGAACGCCTTGACGTACTCGCTGCCCTTCCACCACCAGCCCGAGATGTACGTCTTGCCGCCGGCGTTGACCTGGAAGCACTGGTCGAGGTACTGGCCGTTCTGGTTGTAGCCCTCGATCTGGATGGAGTGGGTGAGGCTGTTGGACGCGTCGGTGTAGACGATCTGCTGGCCGTTGGTGCCGGCCACCGCCGTGCCCGAGCAGGTGAGCAGCGTGGCGGCGGCCAGGGACGCGGCGGCGAGCGCGCCGGTGCGTGCGGTGATGCGCTGGAACATGAGACTTACCCCCGTATGAACTGAGCGGTGCGGTCGGCGGCAGTGGTGACCGCCGTGGTTCAAGGGTCACAGCTGCCGCCAACCGATCACCAACAGCACGCCAACGCGGGACCGTCGCCCGCGCGCCGAGGCGTCAGACGGGCAGCCCCGCCGACTCCTGGACCTCCAGCAGGGAGGCGCTGTGGCGTTCCTCCTCGAAGGCCTTGCGGCCGCCGCGGAGGCCGAAGAGGCGTTTGGCGACGGCGATGTAGAGGACGGCGAGGATGTTGAGGACCAGGGTGGCGATCTTCAGATAGCTGACCTTCTCGGTCAGTTCGTAGATCTCCAGCGGGAGGAAGGCGGCGGTGGCGACCACCGTCAGATACTCCGCCCAGCGCTTGGCGTACCAGAGGCCGACCGCCTCGATCAGCTCGATCAGGGCGTAGGCCAGGAGCAGGGCGGCGACCAGCAGCAGCGTGGAGTGCTTGTAGCCGAAGGCCTTCTGGATGGAGCCGACGACCGGGGAGTGGTCGAGGTCGTAGTGGAAGTGCCGGAACACCGGGCGGAAGACGTCCAGGTTCTGGTTGAACAGCCGCCGTACCGCGTCCTGGCTGTTGCTGAACTTCCACACGGCCACGGCGACGAGCACGATGAACACCCCGCGCACCGCCCGCTCGATGGACAGGAAGCGCAGGATGAACAGGTCGCGCAGGACCTTCCCGCGGGGCACGAGCGGCGCGTCGGCGGCCGGTCCGGAGCCGTGCGGCTCGCCCAGGACGAAGTCACCGCAGCGCAGACAGCGCCACACCTCCCCGAGCGCGGTCTCGGCGTGCAGCCGGATGCGCAGCCGGGGGTCGTCGGGCGCGTAGGTCACATGGCCCTTGCGCGCGCAGGTCCGCCGGTCCCAGTCGATCTTCATCCCCCGTGCCTCCGTACACGTGCTGACTTCCACCCATACGGACGCCACACGCGAACGTGCCGTTCCGGTCGGGCCCGGAGCGGCACGTTAGCCGATCGGCGTGCGCGGACGTCAGCCGGCCGCGCTTTCCGCCGGTTCCTTCTCCGCTTCCTTCACCTCCGGTTCGGCCTCGTTGGGCTCGGCGGCGCGGCGGGGCAGCAGGACCGCCACCAGGACGGTGCCGATGCCGAGGACGACCGCGCCGACCAGGCTGGTGTGCGCCACCGCGTCCGAGAAGGAGGAGCCGACGGCGTCCGCCATCTGCCGGGCGCCGGCCGCCAGTTCGGTGGCCTGCTGCTTGAGCTGCGCGGCCTGCTGCGGGTCGGTCGCCTTGGCCGCCCGGGCGGCCGCCGCGTGCGCCTTCTCGCCGATGCCCTGGGCGACGGCGTAGCCGGCGCCGACCGAGTCCTGGGCGGTGTCCAGGGCGCTCGTGGGGAGCTTGCTGCCGGCGGTGGCGTCGGCCAGGTGGTTGCCGTACGAGGTGGCGAGCAGCGAGCCGAGGATCGCGATGCCGAGCGAGCCGCCCAGCTCCAGCGAGGTGTCGTTGACCGCGCCGCCGACGCCCAGCTCGGACTCGGGGAAGGCGCCCATGATCGCGTCGGTGCAGGGCGAGAGGGCGAGGCCGATGGCGAGGCCGAGGATGATCAGGGGCGCGACGAAGTCGCCGTACGTCGATCCGGCGTCCACCCGGGTGAGCAGCGCCAGCGCCGTCGTGCCGCCGACCATGCCGGCGCTGACGGTCCACTTCATGCCGACGCGCGGGGTGAGCCAGCCGGTCAGGGCCGAGCCGACGAAGACGGCACCGGCGAGCGGCAGCATGCGCACACCGGTCTCCAGGGCGTCGTAGCCGAGGACGAACTGGAGGTGCTGGGTGAGGAAGTAGAAGGCGCCGAAGACGGCCAGGAAGAACAGGGCGACGGCGAGGTTGGAGCCCGCGAAGCGGCGCTCGGTGAAGCGGCGGACGTCCAGGATCGGGCGCGGGTGGCGCAGCTCCCAGAGCACGAAGGCCACCAGGGCGACGCCCGCGAGCACGGCCGCGGTGATCGCCTTGACGCCCCAGCCGAAGTGCGGGCCCTCGATGATCATGTAGACCAGCGAGCCGGCCCAGATCACCGACAGCAGGCCGCCGACGTAGTCGATGCGGTCGTGGTGGCCGGCCTTGGACGGCGGTACGAGGACGAAGGCGCCGACGATCGCCACGGCCGCGATGGGCACGTTGATCAGGAAGGTCGAGGACCAGCCGTGGTCGCGCAGCAGGGCGCCGGCGACGACCGGGCCGGCCGCGATGGCGAGCCCGGCGGTGGCGGTCCACAGGGTGATGGCCTTGGCGCGCTCGGCCCGCGGGAAGGTCGCGGCGAGCAGGGACAGGGTGGCGGGCATGATCAGCGCCGCGCCGACGCCCATCACCGCGCGGGCCGCTATGACGGTCGTGGAGCTGTCGGCGAGGTAGCCGAAGACGGCTCCGCCGCCGAAGACGACGAGTCCGAGCACCAGCGCCCCGCGCCGGCTGTACTTGTCGCCGATCGCGCCGAGCAGCAGCATCAGCGCCGCGTAGGGGACGGTGTAGCCGTCGATCACCCACTGGAGATCGGCGCTGGACAGCCCGAGGTCCTTCGTCATGTCCGGCGCGGCGACCGTGAGGGCGGTGTTCGCCATCACGATGATCAGCAGGCTCAGGCAGAGCACCAGCAGCGCCCACCAGCGCCGGGCGTACGGGCGCTCCATGTTCTCGACCGGTTCGGTCATGACGAGTCGCATGCAGGGATCGCCTTCCTCGGTTACGCGACGGAGGTGCCGTGCAGGACTTGCACAGCGTCGTGCAATTGCACAACCATGTGCAATGTACGTCAGTTGCACAACGCTGTGCAAGCCAGGGAAGGGCATGCAGAATGACTGCCATGACCACGGGTAACACGAGCCGCGCCGACACCAACCGGCGCCGCATCCTCGACGTCGCCCTCGCCGAACTGCTGCGCGATCCCGACGCCTCCATGGACCAGATCGCGCGCGCCGCGGGCGTCGTACGACGGACGGTGTACGGCCATTTCCCGAACCGGGAGGCGCTGATCAGCACGCTGGTCGACGGGGCCGTGGCGGCGCTGGCGGAGGCGGACGCGACGGCACGCGCGGGGGTGACGGACCCGGCGGAGGCGGTGGCCCGCTCGGTGCTCGCGCTCTGGCAGATCGCCGACCGCTACCGGCTGCTGGTGGCCCTGGCCCAGCGCACGGTCACCGTGCAGGGCATCCGCGAACGCCTCGCACCGCTGCGCGAGGCCAAGGTCCGCCTGCTCCAGCGCGGCCTGGACGAGGGCGTCTTCAGCTCGCCGCTGCCCGCGCCGGCGCTGGCATACGTGCACGAGCAGATGCTGTTCGCGGTCACGGAGGCGGTGAACGACGGGCTGCTGGCAGCAGAAGAGGCGGGCAGCTCCGCCACGGTCGCCGTACTGACCGCGGCGGGCGTACCCGCCTCACGGGCCACCGAACTGGTGGCCGAGGTGTCGTAACAGAGTGGTCCAGGAAAGGGACGTGGCCGGACGCCCGGCCCGGGTTCAGGCCGGGCCGGACGTCCGGAGCACAGGGGGTCCTGGCTAGGCCTTCGCCAGCTCGCCCGCGCGGGGCTCGGCCGGCTCGGCCGCCGGGTCCTCGTCCATCAGGGTCGTCTCGTCGAACGGCAGCTCGCCGGCGAGCACCCGCTGCACCCGGGCCGTGTCGATCTCCTTGGTCCAGGTGCCGATCAGCACCGTGGCCACCGCGTTGCCCGCGAAGTTCGTCAGCGCCCGCGCCTCGCTCATGAAGCGGTCGATGCCGACGATCAGCCCGACGCCGTCGACCAGCGCCGGCTTGTGCGACTGGAGACCGCCCGCCAGCGTGGCGAGACCGGCCCCGCTGACGCCCGCCGCGCCCTTGGACGCCAGCAGCAGGAACAGCAGCAGCGGGATCTGCTCGCCCAGGGACATCGGCGTGCCCAGCGCGTCCGCGATGTACAGCGACGCCATGGTCATGTAGATCATCGTGCCGTCGAGGTTGAAGGAGTAGCCGGTCGGCACGGTGATGCCGACGACCGGCTTGCTGATGCCCAGGTGCTCCATCTTGGCGATCAGCCGCGGCAGCGCCGACTCGGAGGAGGAGGTGGACAGGATCAGCAGGAACTCCCGGCCCAGGTACCTGAAGAGGGAGAAGACGTTCAGCCCCGAGACGATCCGCAGCACCGCACCGAGCACGATGAAGACGAACAGGAAGCAGGTGAAGTAGAAGCCCGCCATCAGCACGGCGAGGCTCTTCAGCGCGTCCAGGCCGGCCGAGCCGGTCACCGCGGCGATGGCGCCGAACGCACCGACCGGCGCGGCCCACATGACCATGGACAGGATGCGGAAGACCAGCCGCTGGATGTGCTCGACGCCCCGCAGCACCGGCTGCCCGACCGGGCCCATCGCCTGGAGCGCGAACCCGGCGAGCAGGGCGACCAGCAGCGTCTGGAGCACCTGGCCCTCGGTGAAGGCGGACACGAAGCTGGTCGGAATGATCGACAGCACGAAGTCCACCGGCGGCAGCGCGTCGCTGGAGACCTGGGCGTGCCCGGTCTGCTTGAGCGCGGCGGTCAGATGCAGTCCGGCACCCGGGTGCAGCACATTGCCGACGAGGAGGCCGATGGCGAGCGCGACCAGCGACATCACCAGGAAGTAGCCGAGGGCGATACCGCCGACGGCGCCCACCTTCGCCGCCTTCCGCACCGAACCGATGCCGAGCACGATCGTGCAGAAGATGATCGGCGAGATCATCATCTTGATCAGGTTCACGAAGCCGGTGCCCAGCGGCTTCAGCTGGACCGCGGCATCGGGCCAGATGAGACCCACGGCGATCCCGAGCGCGACCGCCACGATGACGGCGATGTACAGGTAATGGGTCCGGTCCCGCTTCACGCGGGGTGCGGCAGGTGCCGTATCGGGGATCATGGCGGCCACGACTGCCCTCCTTGACGTCTTCGTCGGTTCAACAACCGGCGTGCGGCTCACGTCCGGGCGTTGTTCGGGGAATGCCGTGACTATCTCCCGGCCTGTGAGGGCGGTCACCCTTCCGTTCATTTAGTTCACACTTAACCGGAGAGGCACACTGCTGACATGCGCGTTCCCGCCCTTCCCCGCCCCCGCAGCCTGGCCGGCCAGCTGTTCGCCGTGCAGGCCGTGCTGGTCGCGGTCGTGGTGGCCGGGTACGCGCTGTTCACCTACGTCAGCGACCAGCGGCAGGCCGAGGAGTCCGCCGCCCGGCAGGCCACCGCGGTGGCCCGCTCGATCGCCGACTCCCCCTCGGTCCGCGAGGCGATCCGCACCCCCGACCCGAGCGCCCGCCTGGAGCCGTACGCCCTCCAGGTGATGCGGGACGCGGACGTCGACTTCGTGACGATCATGAATCCGTCCGGCATCCGCTGGACCCACCCCGACCCGAGGCAGATCGGCAAGCGCTTCCTCGGCACCATCGGCCCCGCCCAGCGCGGACACACCTTCACCGAGACCTACACCGGCACCCTCGGCCCGTCCGTCCGCGCGGTGACCCCGGTGTACTCGGGCGGCCGGGTCGTCGGCCTGGTGAGCGCCGGCATCAAGGTGCAGACGATCAGCGAGCACATCCAGGACCAGGTCACGGCGCTGCTCGGGGTGGCCGGCGGCACGCTGGTGCTGGGCGCGGTCGGCACCTATGTCGTCAACGCCCGGCTGCGCCGCCACACCCACGGCATGAACGCCACCGAGCTGAGCCGGATGCACGACTACCACCAGGCCGCGCTGCACGCGGTCCGCGAGGGCCTGCTCATGCTCGACGGGCAGTACCGGGTGGCCCTCATCAACGACGGCGGCCGGGAGCTGCTGGGCGTGGGCGAGGCGGCGGACGTGGTGGGCCGCTCGGTGGCCGACCTGGACCTCCCGGCCCCGCTGACCGGCGCGCTGCTGTCCTCGCAGCCCCGGGTGGACGAGGTGCATCTGACCGCGTCCCGGGTGCTGGTGGTGAACACCTCCCCGGTGTCCGGCGGGGAGCACCGAGGTACGGTCGTCACCCTCCGCGATGTCACCGAACTCCAGTCGCTGATGGGTGAGTTGGACTCGGAGCGCGGCTTCACCCAGGCCCTGCGCTCACAGGCCCACGAGGCCGCGAACCGGCTGCACACGGTCGTGTCGCTGATCGAGCTGGGGCGGGCCGAGGAGGCGGTGGAGTTCGCCACGGCCGAGCTGGAGCTGGCCCAGGCGCTGACCGACCAGGTGGTGGCGGCGGTCAGTGAGCCGGTGCTGGCGGCCCTGCTGCTGGGCAAGACGGCCCAGGCCAACGAGCGGGGCGTGGAGCTGGTGGTGTCCCCGGACAGCCGGCTGGACGACGGACTGCTGCCCGCCGATCTGTCCGCCCGCGACCTGGTGACCATCCTCGGCAACCTGATCGACAACGCGGTGGACGCGGCGCAGGGCGGCGCCGGGGCGCGGGTGACCGTGACGGCGTACGCCTCGGAGGCCGAAGTGGTGCTCCGGGTCGCCGACACGGGCCCGGGGGTCGACCCGGCCCATGCCGACCTGGTATTCCAACGGGGGTTCTCGACGAAACCGGCCGGACCGGACGGCCGGGGGCTCGGGCTGGCCCTGGCCCGGCAGGCGGTCACCCGTCACGAGGGCACGTTGACGGTGGCGGAGTCCGGAGCAGAGGGCGAGGGCGGTGCGGTGTTCGAGGCGCGGTTGCCGCTGCGGCCGGCGGCGGGTGACGGCAGATGACCCCGGAGCAGGGGGCCACGCAGCCGATCCGGGTCCTGGTGGTCGAGGACGACCCGGTCGCCGCCGACGCGCACGTGCTGTACGTCGGCCGGGTCCCCGGCTTCGTCGCCGTCGGCAAGGCGCACACCGGCGCGGAGGCGCGCCGCGTCCTGGACCGTACGCCGGTCGATCTGCTGCTGCTGGACCTGCACCTGCCCGATGTGCACGGGCTCCAGTTCGCGCGCTCCCTGCGGGCGGCCGGACATCACGCGGACGTCATAGCGGTGACCTCGGCCCGCGATCTGGCGGTGGTGCGGGAGGGTGTCTCGCTCGGTGTCGTCCAGTACGTCCTGAAGCCCTTCACCTTCGCCACGCTGCGCGACCGTCTGACCCGCTACGCCGAGTTCCGGGCGGCCGTGGGCGAGGCGAGCGGCCAGGACGAGGTGGACCGGGCGCTGGCGGCGCTGCGGGCGCCGTCGCCCGCGGCGCTGCCGAAGGGGCTGAGCGGGCCCACCCTGGAGCGGGTGATCTCGGCGCTGCGGGAGGCGGCGGAGGGGCTCACGGCGACGGGGCTGGCGGAAACGGTGGGAATCTCGCGGATCACGGCCCGCCGGTATCTGGAACACCTCGTGGAGACCTCCCGCGCCGCCCGCAGCCCGCAGTACGGGCAGGTGGGGCGCCCGGAGCTGGTCTACCGGTGGATGCCGCAGGGGCGCTGAGGCGCCGGACACTCCCGGGCGGGCCGTCAAGGGAGGAACGGAAGAGGTGTTCCGTCCGTTACACACGGAACGCGCCCTACATACCGAACGGCCGGAACTGTGCATTCAGACAATCGGTGATCCTGTCCGAACAGACCGTAGCCATCCCGTCACCACGCCT
Source organism: Streptomyces sp. NPDC031418 (assembly GCF_055581605.1). Taxonomy (NCBI): domain Bacteria; kingdom Bacillati; phylum Actinomycetota; class Actinomycetes; order Kitasatosporales; family Streptomycetaceae; genus Streptomyces; species Streptomyces sp. NPDC031418. The sequence goes on along the minus strand of NZ_JBVIJC010000001.1, from coordinate 109,749 downwards.
CTAGCTTGTGCGGGGTGCGCCAACCCTCAGCTCCCCCCTTCAACGCTCCCGCGGCCCGCCGGCTGCGCGCCGCGCTCGGCATGGGCCCCGAGCATGTCGCGTACGGCATGCGGGCCTCGTACGGACTGCCCTATGTCACCCCCGACCTCGTGATCGCCTGGGAACGCGGCGTCGCCGCCCCGAGCAGCCCCGAACTCACCGCCCTGGCAGGGGTGTTGTGGTGTTCCGCGGGTGAACTGATCGGCAGCCCGCAGACCCTGCGCGAGCACCGCATCGCCCGGGGCGTCGCCCCCGAGGACGTCGCCCGTGCCGTCGGCCTGGACCTGCGCGCGTATCTGCGCATGGAGGACAGCGGGCAGTGGCGCGGCAACGAACGCCAGTCCGCCGCGCTCGCGCGGGTGCTGGACCTGTCCGTGCCCGACTTCGTGTCCGTCACCGGCCGGGAGGCGAAGCTGGCCGAGCTGCTGCGCAGCGCGGTGACCACCCGCTGGCAGGCCTATGTGCGGCCGGTGGCGAAGCTGGCACCCGTCGACCGCGGCGCGCTGGAGGCCGCCCTCCAGGAACTGCACCAGGACTACCAGGGCCATATGGCCGCCACCCTCAGCTGGGGCGGCGGCACCAGCAGCGCCAGCGAGTCCGGCCGGGAGTTCCTCGACCGGATCGTGGAGCACTTCTGGGCGGCGGTGGAGAAGGGCGGCTGAGCGGGCCGGGGGCGCGCGGCGAGGCGTGTACCACCCCCGGCCGGAACGTGCGGCCGAACTTCTCGGCGGTGTACGGGAGTTGCGTGGGCAGGGGGCGCAAAGGCTGCTGCGCACCCGATCGGATGGTCCCTCTACGCCATCCGGGTGACAGCCGGAAGGGGGCGCACGTCGCTGCGCTTTGGATGACCTTCATGATCCTTTCAGCAGCGATGCGGGCGCCCGCCTACCCGGTCGACGACACCGGTGCCCCCCTGCCCGTGCACCGCGCCGTCGCCACCGCCGCAGCCCGCGAACCGGACCGGCCCGCGGTCGTGGAGGAGGGCGGCAGAACCTGGTCGTACCGCGAACTCTGCGTCTGGGCAGGTGTGTTGTCCGTCCGGCTGCGCGAGGCCGGGGTCGGTCCGGGGGCTGCGGTCGCGCTGCGGCTGCCGCGCTCCGCGGGGCTGGTCGCCTCGTTGCTCGCGGTCTTCGACACCGGCGCCGCCGCCGTGGTGCTGGATCCGCGGACGCCGGCCGAGCGGCTGACGGCCGTCGAGACCGACGCGGAATGCGCGGCGGTACTCGTGCCGGCCGGGGAGGCCGCTCGCCCCGGCGGTCCGCGGCCCGTCACCGTGGCCGCTTCTCCCGGGGCGGCCGCCCGCGCGGCCGGGACACCGAGCCCGGCCGTACCGGACGGCGAACTCGACCGGGTGGCCTGTGTGTTCTACACCTCGGGGTCCACCGGCCGCCCCAAGGGCGTCCAGGTCACCCACCGCAACCTGGGGAGCTTCGCCGCCGACCCGCACTGGGACGGCCCCGGTCACCGGGTCACGGCGCTGGTCTCCGCGCTCGGTTTCGACGCGCTCAGCCATGATCTGTGGCTGCCGCTCACCCGGGGCGGCACCGTGGTCGTCCCGGCCGAGGACCGGGTGGACGCACACCGGCTGGCCGCCCTGGTCGCCGCGCACGGCGTCACCGGCGTCTTCCTCACCACCGCCTGGTTCAACCAGATCGCCGCGGACGACCCGGGCGCGCTGCGCGGGCTGCACACGGTGCTCACCGGTGGCGAGGCCGCCGACCCGCGGGCGTTCACCCAGGTCCGGGCCGCGTGTCCGCACCTGACGCTCGGCCATGTCTACGGGCCGACCGAGTGCACCACCTTCACCACCCTGCACCCCCTGCCGCCCGGGCAGCGGGTACCCGAGGCTCGGGTGCCGATCGGTACCGGGCTGCCCGGGGCCGTCGTACGACTGCTCGGTCCCGACCTGGCCGAGGTGCCCGCCGGCGAGCCCGGCGAGGTGTACGTCGCCGGTGAACAAGTTGCCCGGGGCTACCTGGGCCGGTCCGGCCTGACCGCCGAACGCTTCGTCGCCGACCCCTACGGACCGGCCGGTGCCCGCATGTACCGCACGGGTGACCTCGCCGTGCGCGGGTCCGACGGTGCGCTGGAGTACCTGGCGCGCGACGACGACCAGGTCAAGATCCGCGGGCACCGGATCGAGCCGGGCGAGGTGCGGGCCGCCCTGGCCGCCCTGCCCGGGGTCGCCCGGGCCGTCGTGGTCGCGACGGACGGGCGCCTGGTCGGCTACGCGGTGCCCGGACGCGACCGGGCCGGCGTCACCGGGGAGGATCTGCGCGCCCGGCTGAGCCGGGTGCTGCCCGAATACATGGTGCCCGCCGCCGTGCTGCTGATCGACGAGATCCCGCTGACCGTCAACGGCAAGGTGGACCGGGCGGCGCTGCCCGCACCCGCCGCCGTGCGGGCCGGTGCCGGTACGGCACGCACGCCCGCCGAGCGGGCGCTGTGCGCGGCCTTCGCGGAGGTGCTCGGCCTGCCCGAGACCGGTACCGACGACGACTTCTTCGCCCTCGGCGGCGACAGCATCACCGCGATGCGCCTGGTCAGCCGGGTACGCCGGGAGAACGTGGCCATCAGCTCGCAGGACGTCTTCCGGCTGCGCACCCCCGGAGCCCTGGCCGCCGCCGCGCAGGCGGCGGCTCCGGCCGCGGACCTGCTGCACCAGTCGGCCACCGGCGGGCTGGAGCTGCCGCCGATCGCGCTGTGGCTGCGTGAACAGGGCGACGGCGTCGAGGAGTTCGTCCAGTCGGTGCTGGTGGAGACGCCGCCCGGTCTGGAGCGCGGGGCGCTCGTGGCGGCCCTGCAAGCGGTGCTCGACCGGCACGACGCCCTGCGCACCCGGCTCCCCGACCCGTCCCCCGCGGCCGTGTGGCAGCCCGAGGTGCTGCCCCCGGGCGAGGTGGCGGCGAGCGCCCTGCTGGACGTGGTGGACGTGCGGGAGCTGCCGGACGCCCCCGCCCCCGGCACGGTCCGGGACGCGGTCGGCCACGCCATGCGGACGCTGGACCTGCCCGCGGGGCGGACCCTGCGCGCGGTGTGGTGGGACGCGGGCCCCACACGACCGGGCCGGCTGCTGCTGGCCGTGCACCACCTGGTGGTGGACGGGGTCTCCTGGCAGGTGCTCACCCAGGACCTGGCGCGGGCCGCCGAGGACCCGCACACGCTGGGCGCCTGGGGCGCGGCCACCCCGTACCGCCGCTGGGTGCGGACGCACAACGCCCGGGCCGAAAGCGCCGCAGTGCTGGCGACGCTGGCGCACTGGCAGGCGGCGAGCGTCCCGGCGGCCACGCCGTGGCCGGCGCGCGGACCGCTCGATCCCGCGCTGGACACCCTCGCCACCTCCCGCTCCCTGGAGTCGGTGCTGCCCCCCGAGGTCGGCCGGGCCCTGCTCACCACGGCCCCGGCACACTACGGCGCCACGACGCAGGAGCTTCTGCTCGCCGCGCTGGCGGTGGCCACGGCCCGGCGCGGCGGCTCCCGGACCCTGGTCCTGGACACCGAGGGGCACGGCCGGGACGCCGTGGCGGGCGGCCCGGACACCGACGTCTCCGCCACGGTCGGCTGGTTCACCTGCATGTTCCCGGTCCGTCTGGAGTGCCCCCGGCAGGCGGCCCGGCCCGCGGCGGACCCCGCCGCACAGGACGCGGCCCTCGCCGACGCCGTGCGTGCCGTACGGGAGCAGTGGCAGCGGGTGCCGCAGGACCGCGCCTCGTACGGGCTGCTGCGCCACCTGCATCCGCAGGCCGCCGGTCTGCTGGCCGCCGCACCGGGCCGGCCGGTGCTCTTCAACTACCTGGGCCGGTACGCCGTTCCGGGCCGCGACCCCTGGCCGTACGCCGCCGAGGCACCCGTGCTGGGCATCCACCGGGCCGCCCGGCAGCCCTTGTCCCACCCGTTGGAGATCAACGCCGTCGTCGACGAGCGCACCGGGGAGCCGTTGCTGACCGCTGTCTGGCGCTGGTCGGCGCGTCTGGTGGACAGCGACGACGCGGCGGGCCTGGCGACGGAATGGGCCGATGTGCTCGCCGCCCTCGCCCGCGCCGCGGACACCGGTACGCGCCCGCGGGCCGGCGCGCCGGCCGTGCCCGCGCAGCGCGCGGAGGAACAGTGGCCCTGCTCCCCGCTCCAGGAGGGGCTGCTCTACCACGCCCACAAGGACGAGGGCGCCGCGGATCCCTACCACGTCCAGACCGTGCTCGACCTGGAAGGACCGGTGGACGCGGCCGCACTGCGGCTGGCGCTGTCCCTGCTCACCGACCGGCATCCGGCCCTGCGGGCCGGGTTCCGGTGGAACGGCCGGGGCGGGGCGGAGCAGCGTGTGCCGGAGACGGTCACGGTCCCGCTGCGGGAGGCCGACCTCACGCGGCTGCCCGAGGCCGACCGCCGGCGCGCCGCCGACGAGGAGGCCCGCCGGGACCGGGACGAACCGTTCGACCTGGCCGTGCCGCCGCTGCTGCGGGCCGTGCTGCTGCGCCTGGGCGAGGGGCGCTCCCGGCTGCTGCTGAGCTACCACCACATCCTCATGGACGGCTGGTCGATGCAGGTGGCCCTCGCCGACCTGGCCGAGCTGTACGGCCGGGCCGCCGCGGGCGCCGTGCCCCGGCCCGCCGCGCGGCCGTCCGCGCTCGCCTATCTGCGGCACCTGGCCGGCCAGGACGTCGCGTTGGCGGCCAAGCACTGGCAGGCGCTGCTCGGCGGCGTGACCGAGCCGACGCTGCTGACGCCGCCGGGCGGCGGGGAGCAGACCCGCCCGCACACGGTGCTGCTCGAGCTGCCGGCCGAACGCACGGCCGCTCTGCGGGCGCGGGCGCGCGAGCGGGCGCTGTCCCTGAACACCCTGGTGCTCGGCGCCTGGGCGCTGGTCCTGGCCCAGCTGACCGGGCGCACCGACGTGGTGTTCGGCACGGTCGTCGCCGACCGTCCGCCCCATCTGCCCGGCGTCGAGTCCATGGTCGGGCTGATGAACAACGCCGTGCCGGTACGGGTGGACACCGCGGCGGCCGGCGACCGGGGCGGCCTGCTGACGGCCCTCCAGGAGCAGCGGACCGCGATGATGCCCTTCCAGCACCTGGGCCTGGCGGAGATCATCCGGGCCGCCGGGCTGCGCGAGCTCTTCGACACCGTCGTCGTACTGGAGACGTACACCGACTCCTTCGCCACGCGGTGGGGAGCGGACCTGCGGGTGACGTCCAGCCGGGTGGAGAACGGCACGCACTACCCGCTGTGCGTGCTGGTCTCGCCCGGCGAGCGGATGACGGTCCGGGTGCAGTACCGGCCGGAGAGGCTCGGCGAGGCCGGCGCCCGGGACATCGGCGCACGGTTCGTCGAAGCCCTGGACGCGCTCGCCGCCGACCTCTTCGTGCCTGCCACGCACCCGGTCGCGGCGGCCCGGCCCCGGGCGGCCGGGCGGCCGCCCGCCCAGGTGCCGGCCCCGGTGCCGGTGCTGGAGCGGTTCGCGGCGCAGGTACGCGCGGCCCCCCGGCGGGCGGCCGTGGTGGACGACCGCGGGGTGCTGGACTACCAAGGCCTGGACGCGGCCTCGGACCGGCTCGCCGGGGAACTGGCCGCCCGCGGCATCGGTCCCGAGGACGTCGTCGCCCTGTGCCTGCGGCGCGGCCGGGACGCGGTGACCGCGATGCTCGCGGTGCTCAAGGCCGGCGCCGCCTATCTGTGGCTGGACCCGCGCCACCCCGCTCCCCGGGTGGCGGCGCAGGCCGCCGAGGGGCGCCCGGCACTGCTCGTCCGGCAACCGGAGTTCGACGAGGCCCTGGCGCTCGTAGACGCCGCCGTGCCGCGGATGGCGCTGGAACCCCACCAGGTGTCCTCCGAGCCGCTGCCCGGCGGCGGCCGGGTCCGGCCCGCGCGGCTGCCCGGCCACCCGGCCTATGTGGTGCACACCTCCGGGACGCAGGGAAAGCCGAAGGCCGTGGTGATGCCCGGCGCCGCCATGGACCGGCTGGTGGACTGGCACGAGCGGCGCTTCCCGGCCGAACCGGGCGCGGTCACGGCCCAGTTCACCTCGATGGCGTTCGACGTCGCCACCCAGGAGGTGCTCACCGCCCTGTGCACGGGGCGGACGCTGGCCGTCCCGGACGCGGACACCCGTGCCGACGCCGCCGCCTGGGCCGCCTGGCTGCGCAGGCACCGCGTGACCGAGCTGTTCGCCCCGACCCCCGTGCTGGCGGCGCTGTGCGAGTTCGCCGACGGGGAGCGGGAGTCGCTGCCCGACCTGCGGCACCTGGTGCAGGCCGGTGAGGCGCTGGTCGTCGGACCGCAGCTGCGCGCCCTGTGCGCGAGCGGCGGCAAACGCCTGCACAACCACTACGGCCCGGCCGAGACGCACGTGGTGACCGCCGCCGAGGTCACCGGGGACCCGGCCGACTGGCCCGCGCGCCCCGGCATCGGCGCTCCGGTGCCCGGATCCCGGGTGATGCTGCTGGACGCGGGGCTGCGGCCGGTCCCCGACGGACTGGCCGGCGAGCTGTACCTGGCGGGTGACCAGGTGGCCCGCGGCTATCTGGGCCGGCCGGGGCAGACCTCCGCCCGGTTCGTCGCCGACCCCTGGGGGCCGCCCGGCTCCCGGATGTACCGCACGGGCGACCTGGCCCGCAGGCTCCCGGACGGCACGCTGGAGTTCACCGGCCGCAACGACGACCAGGTCAAGATCCGCGGGCACCGGATCGAGCCGGACGAGGTGCGGGCCGCCCTGGCCGCGCTGCCCGGTGTGGTGCAGGCCGCCGTGGTGGCCGGGCCGGACGGACGCGGCGGCAAGGAACTCACCGGGTACGCGGTGGGCTCGTCGGAGACCGGTGCACCCCTGGAGGGGGGCGCCCTGCGCGACGCGCTGGCCCGGGTGCTGCCGGACTTCATGCTGCCCGCCCGGGTGATGGTGCTGGACCGCATGCCGCTCACCGTGAACGGCAAGGTGGACCGCCGGGCCCTGCCCGAGCCCCAGCGCGTCCCGGCCGCGCTGCGCGCGCCGCGCACATCGGCCGAGCGGGTGGTGACCGAGGCGTACGCCGGCGTCCTGGGCCTGGAGCGGGTCGGCATCGACGACAACTTCTTCGACCTGGGCGGGCATTCGCTGCTCGCGGCCCGGCTGCTCCAGCGCCTGCGGGAACACTTCGGCCCCGCGGTCACCCTGGACCAGGTGATGCGGCGGGCCACCCCGGCAGCTCTGGCCGCCACCCTCACGCCGCTACCCGCACGCGGCTGAGCGGGGGCCGGTCCCGGCCCGGAACGGCAGGGACCGGCCGCGCCCCTGAATGCCCCCGAGACCCTTCAACGCCCTTCGACGCCCTCAGCGGCCCTTCCGAGGAGACCCATGAACCCCTTCGACGACCCCGACGGCGCGTTCCTCGTGCTCGCCAACGACGAGGATCAGCACAGCCTCTGGCCCGCCCACGTCGCCGTCCCGGACGGCTGGCGCGAGGTGCACCCCCGCGCCGACCGGGCCACCTGCCTGGCCTGGGTCGAGGCGTCCTGGACCGACCTGCGGCCGCGTTCGCTGCGGACCGCCGGGGCAGCCCGATGACCGCCCCGGACACGCCCGGGGCGCCGGCGCCGTGCGATCAGGAGATGCCCGCGCTGCGCGTCGCCGTCGTGGCGGCGCTGCCCCAGACCGCTCCCCCGCTGGTGGAGGCGGTGCACACCCTGGGGCACCGGGTCCCGGTCGTGATCGGCTACCGGCGCCCTGCCGACTGGCCCGGGCATGTGCTCGGCGAGCACGACCTGCCGCCGGGGGTGGACCTGGCCGTTCCGTCCCGGATGGAATCGGTCGCCGGGCTCCTGCGCGCCTACGACGTGGACGTGGCCGTCAGCTACGGGTACCCGAGGAAGCTGCCCGCCGCCGCCGTGGCCGCCCCCCGCCTGGGAACGGTCAACTGCCACCCCTCCGACCTGCCCTCCTACCGGGGCCCGAACCCGGTGGGATGGGCCGTGCGCAACGGCGACCGCACGATCGGCGTGACCTGGCACCGGATGGACGCGGAGCTGGACACCGGCTCCGTGCTGGCCCGTACGAGGATCGCCCTGGACGACCGGGTCTGGTCGTTCACCGGAGTCAACTCGCTGGTGCTGCGCGCCGCTTCGGAGATGCTGCCGCAGGTGCTGCGGCGGCTGGCGCGCGGGGAGGAAGGCGAACCGCAGCCGCGGCGCGAGGGCTCCTGGGCCGGGTTCTTCTCGGAGGACTACGCCACGGTGGACTGGTCCGCGCCCGCCGCGCACATCCACACCCAGGTGCGCGCGTGGAACATCGCCGGCCATCACCCCCGCGTGCAGGGGCCGGTGGCGGTGATCGACGGGACGCGGTGGCGGCTGCGCCGGACCACGCTGGAACAGCCGCCACCGGGTACCGGGCGCCGCGTCACGTGCGGCACCGGCGACGTGTGGGTCCTGGCCGCCGACCCGCTGGACTAGGGCCTTTCTTTCGGATCAGGTCGGCTGCGGTGGCGGTGCCTTCTCGGCCGACCCGAGCGGGGTCATGGGGGTGCCCCCTGCTCATGGGGGTCCCCCCGCTCGAGCGGAGCCGAGAGTGGGGGAGGAGTCGAGAGCTTGGGGGAGCGTGCAGATGCAAGGCGGAGGAGGGAGTCGACGCGGAGCGATGGGGGTCCCCCCGCGCGAGCGCAGCCGAGCGTGGGGGAGAGTGACGACAACGCAGCAGATGTGCGTGCCAGGGCCCGCGACGCCGGCAAGATCCGAAAGAGAGGCCCTAGGAGGGGCAGGGGACGGGCAGCACCCGCCGGCGCTGCCCGTCCGCGTCGCGAGGCCTGCTAGAAGACCGACTCCGCCTCGTCCATCCGGTCCTTCGGGACCGTCTTCAGCTCGGTGACCGCCTCCGCGAGCGGCACCATGACGACATCGGTGCCGCGCAGCGCGGTCATCTTGCCGAAGTCGCCGCGGTGCGCCGCCTCGACGGCGTGCCAGCCGAAGCGGGTGGCGAGGACCCGGTCGTAGGCGGTGGGCACACCACCGCGCTGGACGTGGCCGAGGATGACCGGCTTGGCCTCCTTGCCGAGGCGCCGCTCCAGCTCGTACGCGAGGGCGGTGCCGATGCCCTGGAAGCGCTCGTGGCCGTACTGGTCGATCTCGCCCTTGCCGTAGTCCATGCTGCCCTCGGCCGGGTGGGCGCCCTCGGCGACGCAGATGACGGCGAACTTCTTGCCCCGGGCGAAGCGTTCCTCGACCATCTTGACCAGGTCGGCGGGGTCGAAGGGACGCTCGGGCAGGCAGATGCCGTGGGCGCCGGCGGCCATGCCGGACTCCAGGGCGATCCAGCCGGCGTGCCGGCCCATGACCTCGACGACCATCACCCGCTGGTGGGACTCGGCGGTGGTCTTCAGGCGGTCCATGGCCTCCGTGGCCACGCCGACGGCGGTGTCGAAGCCGAAGGTGCGGTCGGTGGAGGAGATGTCGTTGTCGATCGTCTTGGGGACGCCCACGACGGGCAGGCCCGCGTCGGACAGCATGCGGGCCGCGGTCAGCGTGCCCTCGCCGCCGATCGGGATCAGCGCGTCGATGCCGAACTCCTCGACCATGTCGGTGGCCCGGGTGCAGGCCTCGCGCAGCCGGTCGCGCTCCAGCCGGGAGGAGCCGAGGATGGTGCCGCCGCGGGCCAGGATGCCGCTGACCGCGTCCAGGTCGAGGGCGCGGTAGTGGCGGTCGAGCAGACCGCGGTAGCCGTCCTCGAAGCCGATGACCTCGTCGCCGTACGTCGTCACGGCCCGGTGCACGACCGACCGGATCACGGCGTTCAGGCCGGGGCAGTCGCCGCCTGCGGTGAGAACTCCGATACGCATCGTGCTGTGTCTCCTGCTCGCTGTCGGTACCTGTGAGCCATGCCGATTCTTTCACGTCCGCCGGGCCGGTGGAGCTTTGACGGGCGCCTTATCCGGCCCCAGGGGTATTGTCAAGAGGGTTCCGCTCACCTCGGTGGGCGATTTTGCGGCTCTGACGACGACGTAGACGCATATATAAACGGACAAACGAGACGGATCGGAGTGCACACGTGACGCGCAGCGTGTACGTGACCGGGATCGACCGCGGTGACGGCCGCCAGGTCGTGGAGCTGGGAGTCATGGAGCTGCTGACCCGGCAGGTGGACCGGGTGGGCGTCTTCCGGCCGCTCGTCCACGACGGTCCCGACCGCCTGTTCGAGCTGCTGCGGGCGCGCTACCGCCTCTCCCAGGACCCCACGACCGTCTACGGCATGGACTACCACGATGCCTCCGCGCTCCAGGCCGAGCAGGGCACCGACGAGCTGGTCTCCGCCCTGGTCGACCGCTTCCACCGGGTGGCCCGGGACTACGACGTGGTGCTGGTCCTCGGCACCGACTTCGCCGACACCCAGCTGCCCGACGAGCTGGCCCTGAACGCCCGGCTCGCCAACGAGTTCGGCGCGTCCGTGATCCCGGTGGTGGGCGGCCGCAGGCAGACCGCCGAGTCCGTGCTCGCGGAGACCCGGAACGCCTACCGGGCCTACGACGGCCTCGGCTGCGACGTGCTCGCCATGGTCACCAACCGGGTCGCCCGCGAGGACCGCGACACCATCGCCGAGCGGCTCGCCAGCCGGCTTCCGGTCCCCTGCTACGTCGTCCCCGACGAGCCCGCCCTGTCCGCGCCGACCGTCTCCCAGATCGCGCACGCCCTCGGCGCCAAGGTGCTGCTCGGCGACGACTCCGGCCTCGCCCGGGACGCCCTGGACTTCGTCTTCGGCGGTGCGATGCTGCCCAACTTCCTGACCGCCCTGACCCCGGGCTGCCTGGTCGTCACCCCGGGCGACCGCGCCGACCTGGTGGTCGGCTCGCTGGCCGCGCACAGCGCCGGCACCCCGCCGATAGCCGGCATGCTGCTCACCCTGAACGAGGTGCCGAGCGAGGAGATCCTCACCCTGGCCGCCCGGCTCGCCCCGGGCACCCCCGTCCTGTCGGTGACCGGCAACTCCTTCCCCACCGCCGAGCAGCTGTTCTCGATGGAGGGGAAGATGACCGCGGCCACCCCGCGCAAGGCGGAGACCGCGCTCGGCCTGTTCGAGCGGTACGCCGACACCGCCGACCTGGCCCGCCGGGTCTCGGCGCCGAGCAGCGACCGGGTCACCCCGATGATGTTCGAGCACAAGCTGCTGGAACAGGCCCGCGCCGACCGGCGCCGGGTGGTGCTGCCCGAGGGCACCGAGGAGCGGGTGCTGCACGCGGCCGAGGTGCTGCTGCGCCGGGGCGTCTGCGATCTGACCCTGCTCGGTCCCGCGGACCAGATCCGCAAGAAGGCCGCCGACCTCGGCATCGACCTGGGCGACACCCAGCTGATCGACCCGGCCACCAGCGAACTGCGCGACGCCTTCGCCGAGAAGTACGCCCAGCTGCGCGCCCACAAGGGCGTCACCGTGGAACTGGCCTACGACGTCGTCTCCGACGTGAACTACTTCGGCACCCTGATGGTCCAGGAGGGCCTGGCCGACGGCATGGTGTCCGGGTCCGTGCACTCCACCGCGGCCACCATCCGGCCCGCCTTCGAGATCATCAAGACCCGCCCGGAGTCGTCGATCGTCTCGTCCGTCTTCTTCATGTGCCTCGCCGACAAGGTGCTGGTCTACGGCGACTGCGCGGTCAACCCGGACCCGGACACGCAGGCGCTCGCGGACATCGCCATCCAGTCGGCGACCACGGCAGCGCAGTTCGGCGTGGAGCCGCGGATCGCGATGCTGTCGTACTCGACCGGTACGTCGGGTTCGGGCGCCGATGTGGACAAGGTGCGGGAGGCCACCGAGCTGGCCCGCGAGCGCCGGCCCGATCTGAAGATCGAGGGGCCGATCCAGTACGACGCGGCCGTGGAGCCGTCCGTCGCGGCGACCAAGCTGCCCGACTCGGACGTGGCCGGCCAGGCCACGGTCCTGATCTTCCCGGACCTCAACACCGGCAACAACACCTACAAGGCCGTACAGCGCTCGGCCGGCGCGATCGCGGTCGGCCCGGTGCTCCAGGGTCTGCGCAAGCCGGTCAACGACCTGTCCCGGGGCGCCCTCGTCCAGGACATCGTCAACACCGTCGCCATCACGGCGATCCAGGCCCAGACGCCCGCCAACTGACGTCCCCCACAGAGAGTTCTCGCACACCGTGACCGCGACCCGTGTCCTCGTCCTCAACTCCGGCTCCTCGTCGGTGAAGTACCAGCTCCTCGACATGCGCGACGAGAGCCGACTCGCCGCCGGCCTGGTGGAGCGCATCGGCGAGCAGACCTCCCGGCTCAAGCACACCTGCCTCACCACCGGCGACACCCGCGAGCAGAGCGGGCCGATAGCCGACCACGACGCCGCGCTGAAGGCGGTCGCCGAGGAGCTGGCCCGGGACGGCATCGGCCTCGACTCGCCGGAGCTGGCCGCGATCGGCCACCGGGTGGTGCACGGCGGGATGTTCTTCACCGAGCCGACCTTCATCACCGACGAGGTGCTCACCGAGATCGAGCGGCTGATCCCGGTCGCCCCGCTGCACAACCCGGCCAACCTCACCGGCATCCGCACCGCCCAGGCGCTCCGCCCCGACCTGCCCCAGGTCGCCGTGTTCGACACCGCGTTCCACACGACGATGCCGGAGTCGGCGGCGCGCTACGCGATCGACCCGAAGATCGCCGACCGCCACCGCATCCGCCGCTACGGCTTCCACGGCACCTCGCACGCCTATGTCTCCCGGGAGACGGCGCGGCTGCTGGGCAAGGACCCGTCCGAGGTGAACGTCATCGTGCTGCACCTGGGCAACGGCGCCTCGGCGTCCGCGGTGCGGGCGGGCCGGTGCGTGGACACCTCCATGGGCCTGACGCCACTGGAAGGCCTCGTGATGGGAACCCGCTCCGGTGATCTGGACCCGGCCGTCATCTTCCATTTGGCACGGGTTGGCGGAATGTCCATGGACGAGATCGACACTCTTCTCAACAAGAGGAGCGGGCTGTTCGGCCTCTGCGGGGACAACGACATGCGGGAGATCCGCCGCCGGATCGACGAGGGCGACGAAGAGGCCGCCCTCGCCTTCGACATTTACATTCACCGGCTCAAGAAGTACATCGGCGCCTATTACGCCGTCCTCGGGGAGGTGGACGCGGTCGCGTTCACGGCCGGTGTCGGGGAGAACGCGGCGCCCGTGCGGGAGGCGGCGCTCGCCGGCCTCGGATCGCTGGGCCTGGCGGTCGACCCGGAGCGCAACGCGGTGCGCTCGGACGAGGCCCGGCTGATCTCTCCGGAGGGCGCCCGGGTGGCAGTGGCCGTGGTGCCGACGGATGAAGAACTGGAGATCGCGACGCAAGCCTACGCACTGGTCGGAAAGAACAACTGAATAGCACCTGAGCGGTGTCCCACTCATTTGTATCTTCCGCCAGACGGAATATTCCGTAGCGAAACAAACGGATAGGATCGCCCCATGCGCCGTTCGAAAATCGTCTGTACTCTCGGCCCCGCGGTCGACTCCCACGAGATGCTCGTCGCCATGATCGAGGCGGGCATGAATGTGGCCCGGTTCAACTTCAGCCACGGCACCCACGCCGAGCACCAGGCGCGGTACGACCGCGTCCGGGCCGCCTCCAAGGAGACCGGCCGCCCCATCGGCGTCCTCGCCGACCTCCAGGGCCCGAAGATCCGTCTGGAGACCTTCGCCGAGGGTCCGGTCGAGCTGGAGCGCGGTGACGAGTTCGTCATCACGACCGAGGACGTCCCGGGCGACAAGCACATCTGCGGTACGACGTACAAGGGACTGCCGGGCGATGTCTCGCGCGGTGACCAGGTCCTGATCAACGACGGCAACGTCGAGCTGAAGGTCCTGGACGTCGAGGGCCCCCGGGTGAAGACGATCGTCATCGAGGGCGGTGTCGTCTCCGACCACAAGGGCATCAACCTGCCCGGCGCGGCCGTCAACGTGCCCGCGCTGAGCGAGAAGGACGTCGAGGACCTGCGCTTCGCCCTCCGCATGGGCTGCGACATGGTCGCGCTGTCCTTCGTCCGGGACGCCAAGGACGTCCAGGACGTCCACCGCGTCATGGACGAGGAGGGCCGCCGGGTCCCCGTCATCGCCAAGGTGGAGAAGCCGCAGGCGGTGGAGAACATGACGGACGTCGTCGCCGCGTTCGACGCCGTGATGGTGGCCCGTGGCGACCTGGCCGTCGAGTACCCGCTCGAGAAGGTCCCCATGGTGCAGAAGCGCCTGATCGAGCTGTGCCGGCGCAACGCCAAGCCGGTGATCGTCGCGACCCAGATGATGGAGTCGATGATCACCAACTCCCGCCCGACCCGCGCCGAGGCCTCCGACGTGGCCAACGCGATCCTGGACGGCGCCGACGCGGTCATGCTGTCGGCCGAGTCGAGCGTGGGCGCGTACCCGGTCGAGACGGTCAAGACCATGTCGAAGATCGTCGCCGCGGCCGAGCAGGAGCTGCTCTCCAAGGGCCTCCAGCCGCTGGTGCCGGGCAAGAAGCCGCGCACCCAGGGTGGTTCGGTGGCCCGTGCGGCCTGCGAGATCGCCGACTTCCTCGGCGGCAAGGGCCTGGTCGCGTTCACCAACTCCGGTGACACCGCGCGCCGTCTGTCCCGCTACCGCGCGACCCAGCCGATCATCGCCTTCACCACCGAGGAGTCCACCCGCAACCAGCTCACCCTGAGCTGGGGCGTGGAGTCGCACGTGGTGCCGTTCGTGCACACCACCGACGAGATGGTCGACCTGGTGGACCAGGAGGTCGCCAAGCTGGGCCGCTTCGACGCCGGCGACACGGTCATCATCACCGCCGGCTCGCCCCCCGGCGTGCCCGGCACCACCAACATGCTCCGCGTCCACCACCTGGGCGACCAGGGCTGAGCAGCGGACGGTCCCCGCGAGGGGCTGGTACGGCGCTGAGGGCGCCCCCCGGACTTCCAGGGGGGCGCCCTCAGCTGTGTGCGGCTCCCGAACGGGCTTGTGGGACCGGTCAGTCGGTCGTGTACACGTGCATGCCGGGCACGTGCAGGTTGCCGCCGAACTGGCCCGCCTGGACCACCTTGGCGTGGGTGAAGTAGATCAGCGGGATGTTCAGCGGGGGCGGGCTGTCCGGGCTGAAGGTCACCGGGATCAGACCGAACAGGTTGCCGGAGATCTTCTCCGTGTACATCACGGTGTCGCCGCCCCGGATGGTGGACGTCGACCCCGAGGCCGCCTGCACGTGGTAGGTCTTGCCGGACAGCTTGTCGTGCACCGTCTGGTGCAGGTCGCCGATGTCCGTGCCGCTGGAGATGACGTACTTCAGCACCTTCTTGGTGCTGCCGTTCGCCGTCTTCACCTCCACGATGCCCTGGTAGTCGGCGCCCTTGAGGAGCAGCGAGCTGGCGTCCAGGTACCAGGGGTCGTCCGCCACCGCGACCTTGTTGTCGACACCGCTGACGTCGGTCGTGGCCGCCGGGCAGTCCTTGGCCGCGGTCGAGTCGCTCGCGGACGGGCTGGGCGTGGCCGACGCGGTCGCGTCCTGGGGCGCCTTGGTGGCGTCACCGGCCGTCTTGGAGACCGTGCCGGTGGTCTTCTGCACCGTGCCGGTGCCCGTGTCCGTGACCGTCTTCTCGGCCTTGGGCACGGTGTCCTTGACGGTGTCCGTGGCCTTGGACCCGGAGGTGCCGGACGACGAGCTGTCCTTCGTGGCCGCGTCCGGGGTCGCGCTCGCCGACGGGGACGCGGCCGGCGTCGGAGTGCCGGCCGTGGACGTCGTACCGGAGCCGCTGCCGCCGCCGGTGAGGATGCCGCCGAGCGTGTCGCCGATGGTGTCCAGCAGACCGCCGCCGCCGCTGCCGCTGCCGCTCGTGCCGGTGCTCTTGGTGGGGGCCGGGGCCGGGGTCGCCGTACCGGAGCCGGAACCCGAGCCCGACGAGCCGGAGGTCGCGGTCGGGGTGGGCGTGGCCGTGCCACCGGAGCCGGAACCCGAACCAGAGCCGGAACCCGAACCGGAACCCGAGCCCGAGGAGCCGGAGGTGTCCGGCGTACCCGTGCGGTCCTTGGTGTCCGGCGTGTCCTTGGTGCCGGCGCTCGCGGAGGGCGAGGGCGTCGCCGTGTCCGTGGACGTGCTCGGCGAGGCGGACGGCGACGGCGAGGCCGAGGGGTCCGTGGAGTCGCCCAGCGCCTTTACGCAGTCCTTGTACTCGTCGGCCGTCAGGCTCTTGGACGTCGGGGACGGCGCCGGGCTTCCGTTGTTGTCGGCGAGGGCGAGCGTGGACGTGAAGCCCATGCCCATGATCACCGCCGTCGGCATCGCCACGGACGCTATCGCCTTGCCGGCCGGCATGTGGAACCTGGTGAACAGCGGCTTCCTGGGGGCCGCGTGGCGGGGGCCGGTTCTCGCACGGGACCCCTCCGCATCGGTCCCGTGGGTCACCTCGTCAGCCGGCACTGTGCCTCCCGTTCGCCCCGTTGGCCGGGCTCGTTCCTGACAGGTCGTTCGGCTCGGCGAATCCGTCCACCCGCTGCTCCGGCAGGGGCGCGGCCTGCGGGCCGGCGCCCTGGCCCGGCGCCGCCTCGGCCGGCGGCTCCGGCTGCGGGGCCACGCCCGGCGCCCAGGCCACGGCCATCGCCCCGCCGATGAGGGCGAGCAGGAAGCCCATGATGAAGCCGCCGAAGTTGGACACGGGCAGGGACACCAGCGCGAGCAGGATCGCGGCGACGCCCGCGAACGTCCGTACGTGCTTCTGGAACCAGAGGCTGATGCCCAGGACAATGAGCAGCACGCCGATGATCAGGGATCCCGCTCCCGCCGTCGTCGCCATCGCCAGCGTCAGATGGCCGACCTGGAGGTGGAAGTACGGGAAGTAGATGATCGGAAGGCCGCTGAGCAGGATGTACAGACCGGCCCAGAACGGCCGCGTGCCCCGCCAGGCGCGGAACTGCAGCCTACGGCGGGTGAACTGGCCGGATGCGGCGGCAGGAGTCTCGGCGCTCATGGAAAACAGCTCCCTGGTGCGGCGTTGCCGTGGTGGTGATGTGTGCCGCGCGTGAAGACGCGGCCGGATAGTGGACAGGCGGGGGGCCGTCGGCTCCCCCGCCCGTCACCGAGTGCTCAGTAGCACTCCGCGCCGTCCGTCGACAGCGACATGTGCAGACCGCTGAGCTTGAAGGTGCCCGCGGTGGTCGCCCACGCCGTCTGCTTCACACCGGTCAGCGTGGCCGAGTCGGCCTGCTGGGCGAAGCCGTACGGGTTGGCCTGCTCGCCGCCGCCCTTCATGCCCGGGCCCTTGCCGGCGTCCTTCGCGGCCACACCGATGTCGATGCCGTTGAAGGTGGCGTCGGCCTGGAGGTCCGCGACGTCGATGTAGATCCGGTCGGCCTCGACCTTGTCGTGTCCCGGACCGCCCGCCCGCAGGATCAGGCTGACCTTGCCCAGGATCGGCACGTCGGGCGTGACCACGGACTGGCACAGGTTGGTGATCTCGGCGTGGGTGAACGCCGAGACGGCCACCGGGTGGAGCGTCTTCTTGCCGTTGAGCTCATAGCCGCTGTCGATGGCGCCGTACTGCTCGAAGCCCTTGCCCTCGAGCGAGTCGGCCGACACCTTGAACGACTGGCCGGACACGCTGAACGAGGCGGCGAGAGCGCCCTGTGCAAGGGCGACGCCTATCGCGGCCGTCGCGGCGACGCTGGGCACCATGACCACAGCGAACCGCTTCCATCTGGTCCCGCCACGCACCTGGGACTCCATATTTCCTCCTTCTCGGACGTACATCTCCTGGCCCGGACGCGCCCCGAATCGCGGCTCGGCCCGGCAGGGATGGGAGAAGTGCTACGTCCTCGGGAAGGGGAGCGCCCGCGCTCGGCGGCGCGAACAGCGCCCGAATCACCGGCGATCACCCCCGAGCGACAACCACTGGTCGCGCCTGACACGCATCACGCACAACCTTGCTGGACAGGCTTCACCGGACGGCGAAGACCCCCCTGCCCAAGACCCGGCG
Organism: Streptomyces sp. NPDC031418; assembly: GCF_055581605.1. Classification (NCBI taxonomy): domain Bacteria; kingdom Bacillati; phylum Actinomycetota; class Actinomycetes; order Kitasatosporales; family Streptomycetaceae; genus Streptomyces; species Streptomyces sp. NPDC031418. Next base: position 91,778 of record NZ_JBVIJC010000001.1, on the reverse strand, counting down.
CCACTGCCGCCGGGTCTGCTCGGTGGGGACCCAGAGTCTCCCGTTTCCCGACCGGCTGCCGGGGTGTGGGAATGGACCGAGCGTCGCCGATCGTGGTGCATTCTCGGCCCGGACACAAGGGGGTTCGTTACTGGCTAGTAACGGCCGGATAACCGGAGGACGACCGACCGGTCTCAGAGTGCGACGCTGGGTGGCATCTCAGGGCAGAGCAAAGCCGTTGATCCCTGGACGAAACCAGACAGACCAACGGCTCTGACTTACTCGCAGTAACAGGGCGTGCGATGACCAAGATTTGGTAAAGCACCGCAGCCCTGACGCCTCGTCGGCAGATCTTTCACCTCGGCATCACAAGCCGTGGCCGTTTAGTGACTGGTCAGAACAGTGCACGCGCCAGCGCCCGGCGCGCCCCCACCACCCGCGGGTCCTCGGGACCCACGACCTCGAACAGCTCCAACAGCCGGCGCCGTACCGCGTCCCGGTCGTCACCGACCGTACGCTGCACGGTGTCGATCAGCCGCCCGAAGGCGTCCTCGACATGACCGCCGACCAGGTCCAGATCGGCGGCGGCGATCTGCGCGTCGACGTTCTTCGGGTCGCCGGCCGCTTCCTGACGCACCTTCTGCGGGTCCATACCCTGTACCCGCTGGAGCAACTCGGCCTGCGCGAGGCCGAGTTTGGCCTCCGGGTGGGCCGGGTCGTCGGCCAGCACGTTCTGGTAGGCCCGGATGGCGCCGCCCATGTCGCCCGCGTCCAGGGCCTGCGCGGCGGCGTTCAGGGCCGCGTCGTACGGACCCTCCTGCGCCGGCGCGACCTGGCCCGGCTGGGCGTCCGGGTCGACGGTCAGACCGGTGAGGCCGAACCGCTGCTCGGCGACCTGCACCAGCTGGTCCAGGGTCTGCCGGATCTGCTGCTCGCCGGCGGCCCCCTGGAAGAGCGGCAGCGCCTGGCCCGCCACGACGGCGAAGACGGCCGGAATCCCCTGGACCCCGAACTGCTGCATCAGCATCTGGTTGGCGTCGACGTCGATCTTGGCGAGCAGGAAGCGCCCGTTGTACTCGACGGCCAGCCGCTCCAGGACCGGGCTCAGCTGCTTGCAGGGCTGACACCACTCGGCCCAGAAGTCGATGACGACGGGCACCTCGGCGGAGCGCTGGAGCACCTCCCGCTCGAATCCGGCTTCATCGACGTCGATCACGAGATCGGCCGGGGACACGGCCCCCGCACCACCCTGGCGGGCGGCCTCGGCGCGCTGCTGCTCGGCCTTGGCCTTGGCCTCCTGGGCCGCCTTCACCGCGGCGAGGTCGACGACGCCGCTCATGGACATGTTCCGTGGCTGCATGCGTCTATCCTCCCCCGATCCCGTGCCTGAAGAAAAAATCGCGTGGCGCCGGGTCCCCACCCGCACCGATGATCGCGCTCGTGTACGTCCGTCACGAGCTTTCGCTACGAGTCGTAGCGTAATGGCACTCGGTGCCTTCGCGACACCACGCCTCGGTGATCTCCCTCACCACCGCACAGATCCCGCCGCTGGTGCGCCGGTTATGGTCGAGGGATGCAGAGCCGCACCCCCGCCGGCCGTCCGGGCCGCCCGCGCAGCGCCGCCGCGGACGCCGCGATCCTGGCCGCCACGCGGGACGCTCTGGTGGAACTCGGCTGGTCGAAGCTCACCCTGGGAGACGTGGCGACCCGCGCCGGGGTTGCAAAGACGACGCTCTACCGCCGCTGGGCCGGCAAACACGAACTCGTCTGCGACGCGGTGGCGGAACTCTTCGACGAACTGGAACTGCCCGACCGGGGCAGCCTCGCGGCCGACATCGAGGGCGTGGTCCTCCAGTTCGCCGCGATCCTCGCCCGCCCCGAGGCCAGAAGCGGCCTGATGGCGGTGGTCGCCGAGTCCACCCGCGACGAGGCCCTGCGCGAACGCATCCGCTGCTCCATCGTGCAGCGCCAGATGCGGCTGGTCCTGGAGGGCCGCGCGCGGGCACAGAGACGCGGCGAACTGCCCCCGGAACCCGACCCCGAGGAATCCGCCCGTACGGGCGACCTGATCTTCGACCTGGTGGCGGGCGCCGTGGTCCACCGCACCCTGGTCAGCGGCAAACCGGCGGACGAGCAGTGGGTGCACAGCCTCACCCGGGTGCTGCTCCTGGGCCTGACCGGCGGGTGACACCGGAAGCCACGGAAGGCCCGGACACCCCGCCGACAACGTGCCGGTGGGGGGGGGGAGGAAGTACAGGGGCGGGGGGGGAGGGGGGACCCCCCAGAAAAAAAAAAAAGGTGGGGGGGCGTAACCCCCCCCTCCCCACACCCCCCCCAACCCCCCCCCCCCCCCCCCCCCCCCCCCCCCCCCCCCCCCCCCCCCCCCCCCCCCCCCCACCGGGCATCCCCGCCTAGAAACCGGCGGGCTCGGTGTACACGCCCCACTCGTCCCGCAGCACCCCGCAGATCTCGCCCAGCGTCGCCTCGGCGCGGACGGCGTCCAGCATCGGCTCGATCATGTTGGCGCCCGACCGGGCGGCGGCCAGCATCGCGTCCAGCGCCGACCGCACGGCCGCCTCGTCCCGCGCGGCCTTGCGGTCGCTCAGGATGCGCACCTGCTCCCGCTCCACCTCGTGGCTGACCCGCAGGATCTCCAGGTCCCCGGTGACCGAACCGGTGTGGACGTTGACGCCCACGACCTTCTTCTCACCCTTCTCCAGCGCCTGCTGGTACCGGAAGGCGGACTCGGCGATCTCGCCGGTGAACCAGCCGTCCTCGATCCCGCGCAGAATGCCGGAGGTGATCGGCCCGATCGGGTGCCGCCCGTCCGGGTGAGCCCGCAGGCCGCGCTCCCTTATCTGCTCGAAGATCTTCTCCGCGTCGGCCTCGATCCGGTCCGTCAGCTGCTCGACGTACCAGGCACCGCCCAGCGGATCGGCCACATTGGTGACGCCGGTCTCCTCCATCAGCACCTGCTGGGTGCGCAGCGCGATCTCGGCGGCCTGCTCGCTCGGCAGGGCCAGCGTCTCGTCCAGGGCGTTGGTGTGCAGCGAGTTGGTCCCGCCGAGCACGGCCGCCAGCGCCTCCACGGCCGTACGCACCACGTTGTTGTACGGCTGCTGCGCGGTCAGCGAGACACCGGCGGTCTGCGTGTGGAACCGCAGCCACTGCGCCTTCTCCGACTTCGCGCCGTACACGTCCCGCATCCAGCGCGCCCAGATCCGCCGGGCCGCCCGGAACTTGGCGATCTCCTCGAAGAAGTCCACATGGGCGTCGAAGAAGAAGGACAGCCCCGGCGCGAAGACGTCCACGTCCAGCCCGCGCGACAGACCCAGCTCGACGTACCCGAACCCGTCCGCGAGCGTGTACGCCAGCTCCTGCGCGGCCGTCGCACCCGCCTCGCGGATGTGGTAGCCGGAGACGGACAGCGGCTTGTACGCAGGGATGCCGGCCGCGCAGTACTCCATGAGGTCGCCGATCAGCCGGAGATGCGGCTCCGGCTGGAACAGCCACTCCTTCTGGGCGATGTACTCCTTGAAGATGTCGGTCTGGAGGGTTCCGTTGAGCACTCCCGGATCGACACCCTGCCGCTCGGCGGCGACCAGGTACATGCAGAAGACCGGCACGGCCGGCCCGCTGATGGTCATCGAGGTCGTCACATCGCCCAGCGGGATGTCCTTGAACAGGACCTCCATGTCGGCGGCCGAGTCGATCGCGACCCCGCAGTGCCCGACCTCGCCCAGCGAGCGCGGATCGTCCGAGTCCCGGCCCATGAGCGTCGGCATGTCGAAGGCGACGGACAGACCTCCGCCGCCCGCCGCGAGGATCATCTTGTAGCGCTCGTTGGTCTGCTGGGCGTTGCCGAAACCGGCGAACTGCCGGATGGTCCAGGTCCGTCCCCGGTAGCCGGTCGGATGGAGCCCGCGCGTGAAGGGGTACTCCCCGGGCCAGCCGATCCGCTCGAATCCCTCGTACGTGTCCCCCGGCCGGGGGCCGTACACCGGCTCCACGGGGTCGCCGGAGAGCGTGGTGAAGTCAGCGTCGCGCTTGCGTGCGGCGTCGTACCGGGCCTGCCAGCGGCGGCGGCCCTCCTCGATGGCGTGAGCGTCCATACCGTCGAATTTACTTGGACGTCCTAGTAAATGTCGATGGCAAACCGCCGCACGAGGTTCGTACGGCGGTGAGCCTCAGGCCTTGGCGGCGGCCGGGACCTGGTCGGCGACCCTGGCCTCCAGCTCGCGGCTGATCTTCCGCTCGACGAAGAACGCGGCGGTGGGGATCGTGCCGGCGAGCAGCACCCACAGCTGCCTGCCGACCGGCATCTTCGCCTTGGAGCCCAGGTCGAAGGCGACGACCAGGTAGACGACGTACAGCCAGCCGTGGGCGATGGCGACGACCCGGGTGACGTCGGCGGCACCGCTGATGTCCAGCCCGTACTTCGCGATCATGCTCAGGCACAGCAGGACCAGCAGAACACCGGTGGTGTAGGCCATGACGCGGTAGCGGGTCAGCACGCTTCGTTTCATGCCATCGAGCGTAACCGCCCGAAAAACCCCCACAGCGGCGGGGACCACTACGCCCTCACGCGTTAGCGTGTCAGGACGCTGGGACCACCTCCGCGACAGCGGAGATCGGCGCACTGACCCGCGTCGAGCCTACTCGTCCTCGAAGTCACCCGCGGCGATCCGCAGCGGCCGGAGCATCGCGAAGATCTCCCGGCACTCGTCCGCGTCGTACGCCCCGAGGCCGAAGTCCATGGCCATCAGGTCGCGGGTGGCCGCGTCGACCACCTCGCGCCCCTTGGCGGTGATGACGGCGAGGGTGCCGCGCCCGTCGTTGGGGTTGGGCCGCTTGGCGACCAGCCCGGACTTCACCAGCCGGTCGACGGTGTTCGTCACGGACGTGGGATGCACCATCAGCCGCTCACCGATCTTCGACATCGGCAGCTCGCCGGCCTTGGAGAAGGTGAGCAGCACCAGCGCCTCGTACCGGGCGAACGTCAGTCCGTACGGCTTGACCACCGCGTCCACCTCGGCGAGCAGGATCTGCTGGGCCCGCATGATCGAGGTGATCGCGGCCATCGCGGGCACGTTTCCCCAGTGCTGCTTCCAGTGCTCGTCGGCACGGGCGATGGGGTCGAAGGGAAGACTGAGAGGCTTCGGCACGTCACCAGACCCTACCCGCCGGTCACAAGCCCCTCAGCTCTGTCTCGGCTTTCGGGCGCCCCGCACCGCCGCGGCGGTGCCGGCGGGCGCCGGGCGGGCGCCGTCGGCACGCGGGCCGGCGGCACCCGTCCCCGCCCGGCTACGACCCTCCGAGCCGCTCAGCCGGCCTCAGGGACGCCCCCGCTGCCCTCTGAGGTGTTCGGCGATCGGCTTGAGGGACTTGTCCAGCTCTATCAGCGACTCCGGCGGCAGCAGGTCGATGAAGTGCCGGCGCACGGAGGCGACGTGATGCGGCGCGACCTTTCTCATCGTCTCCATGCCGTGGTCGGTGAGCACCGCGTACAGTCCCCGCCGGTCGGACTCGCAGTTCTCCCGGCGCACCAGGTTCGCGTTCTCCATGCGGGTGATCTGGTGCGAGAGCCGGCTCTTGGACTGGAGTGTCGCGGAGGCGAGGTCGCTCATCCGCATCCGGAAGTCCTCCGACTCGGAGAGGTTCACCAGGATCTCGTAGTCGTTCATCGTCAGCCCGAACGGCTGGAGATCCTTTTCGAGCTGATACGTCAACAGCCTGTTGACCTCCAGGTGGGTGCGCCAGGCGCACTGCTCCGCATCGGTCAGCCAGCGCGTGGCCGTCTCGGTCTCCATGAATGAAGTCTACCTAAGAAGTTGAATGACGAACTACTTCGGGTGGTGTGACTGTGCGCACGCGTTCGACGTCACACTCCGCAGACTACCGCTCACAGCCCGAAGCGACGCTGGAGGTCTCCGAGCTGTCCGGGAAGGCGCGGTCCGCCCATCGATTGCGGACCGTGTCCAGCCGGTGCCGCTCCGCCACCGCCGGGAGTCCCCGGATCGGACGGAATGACCCCTGTGTCCACCTCCGCCATGAGCGTCTCCGTCGACTGGAGAAGCACCGTGCCGGCGCCTACGAACTCGAACTGGTGCTCCTCCCCGGATACCCCGCCGAGGCCCGTCATCGCACGTAGACCGCCCAGTACACCGGTCAGATACCCGTGGTCGTAGTGATGGCACGGCGACGGGCAGTCGGCCCAGCCGACGAGCGCCTGCGGGTCCACCCGGATCGGAGGTTCCATGAACACCACCGGACCGTTAGATGCCGCCACAAACTTTCCGGTTCCGATAAGGGTCAGAAAACCCGGCACGATCGATTGTTTCAGCGCCAGACTTGGCTGAAAAGCGAGCAGATTGCCCGCGCGAATGGTCAAGTTCCCGTCGTCCAGGTCGTACGCGTTGACGTCGAAGGCCCGGTCGGCGAGCAGCATCTTGCCCGAGCCCTGTGCCACGACCCAGTCGCTCGCGTGCAGTGGCGAATGGAACGAGGTGCGGACGAGATGGTCGAGCCGGCCGTGTCCGATGCCGTTGAACTCGATCGCCCCGTAGTAGGCGATCATCTTCCCCTTCTGGAGGAACCACTGGCCGCTCTTCAGCTCGACACAGAAGGTGTACGGGTTCACGTTGTCGTCGACGGGCAGGGTCATCGGGTCGTGGACCACCGGGCCGCCGGGGGTTCCGTATGCGCCGCCGTGCGGGCCTGCGTATGTGCTCACAGCTTTTCCTCCGAGGCCTGGACATAGACCGTGCCGTTGCCGGTCAGCTCCAGCTGGAACGCCTCGCCGGAGCCGCGGCCCACCATGTCGCGCCAGCCGAGCGCGGTGGACAGCCTGTTGCGGACGTCGCCGTGGTGGGCGACATAGGCCTGCGGATCGACATGGACCGGGTGCTCGGGGGTGATCGGGATCTCGAAGACCCCGCCGTGCGCCATCACCGCCACCGCACCCTGGCCCTGGAGAGTGGTGGTGAACAGGCCCTGCCCGGTGACCTGGCCGCGGACCAGGCCCATGACCCCGCCCTGTGAGCCCATGAACATCGTGCCCTGCCGCAGGGTGCCCTCGAAGGCGAGCAGCCGGTCCGCCTCCACGTAGAGGGTGTCGCCGGTGAGGCGGATGACGTGGACGTGGTGGCCGCCGTGCCCGAAGAACACCGTGCCGTTGCCCTCGACCGTCATCAGGGGGGTGGCCTCGCCGGTCACCCGGCGGCCGACCATGGACATCAGTCCGCCCTGGCCGCCCTGGAGGTTGGGCGTGAAGGACACGTCCCCCTTGTAGGCGAGCATCGCCCCGCGCTGGCTGAACAGCCGCTGCCCGGGCAGCACGGTCGCCTCGACCATCTTGGAGTTGATCTCCCGGAAGCCCATGTCAGAGATCCCCCGCTATCGTGTTCCGCTCGCTCGGCTGCACATAGACCAGCCCGTCGCCCTCGAACCGGATCTGGAAGGCCTCGCCGCCGCCCTCCCCGAGGAACGTGCGGAACGTCACACCGGACTGGAAGGACTGCCGGAGGTTGCCCTGGTGGGCGACATAGGCCCCCGGGTCCACGGTCAGCGGGTACTGCGGGGTGACCCGGAGCACCACCGCCGGCCCGTCGGACATGATCGCCGCCTGGCCGTGGCCCTCGACGGTCGTGGTGAACAGGCCGTTGCCCTGGGAGGCGCCGCGCAGGCCGGTGAACGTCGTGCCCGTGCGCAGCCCCGCGTCCGTCACGAGCAGGTTGCTCGACTCCACGTACAGCTTGTCGCCCTGGAGTGCGACCAGGTTGATCTCCGTGGCCCGGTCCGCGAACCAGCAGGTCCCGTGCCCTTTCACCTCCATCACCGTCATCTGCTCACCGGTGAGCCGCCGGGTCACCATCCCGCGCAGCCCCTCGCCACCCCCGCTCAGTCTCTTGAAGGTCATCTGTCCGTCGTACGCGACCATCGAGCCGTGTTTCGCCTTCACGGCGTCCCCGGTCATGTCGACGGCCAGCACTTTGCTGCCTTGGAGTCGGAACATCGCCACGCAGGGAAAGTAGCCGCCGGCCGGGTGGACCGGACAGGGCCCCCGGGTGGAGACGGACCCTGAGCGCACCCCTACGGGCGCCGTTTGCCACAATGGGTGAACGTTTGTGCTTCCGTTCACAAAGCGGATCACGCAGCGAACGCGGTCCAGTGCAGCGATCGCGCCGTCAGCGACTCTCCCACCGAAGGTGACCAGTGGACCTGAAGACAGCCTCCGCCATCCGACGCCTCCGCCTGATCTCCGTGCCGGAGGGCATCTCCTGGATCATCCTCGCGGCCTGCACGGTGATCAAGTACACGGTGGCGTCCGGCTTCGACGTGGCCCCCGTGCTCGGCCCGATCCACGGCGTGCTGTTCGTCCTCTACGTGCTGTTCTGGGCGGACGCCTGGAACCGCACCAAGTGGGCCAAGGGCAAGGCCGCCCTCTACTTCGCGTACTCGATCATCCCCGGCGGCGGCTTCATCATCGAGCGGACGCTGCGCCGCGAGGCCGAGGACGCCGTCATCGCCGCCCGGGCCCGCCAGGAAGGGGTCGTGAACGCATGATCGTCGCCTTCTCCGTGACGCCGCTCGGCGTCGGCGAGGACGTGGGCGAGTACGTCGCCGACGCCGTCCGGGTGGTGCGCGAGTCGGGGCTGCCGAACCGGACCGACGCCATGTTCACCTCCATCGAGGGCGAGTGGGACGAGGTCATGGACGTCGTCAAGCGCGCCGTGGCCGCCGTGGAGGCACGCGCCCCGCGGGTGTCGGTCGTCCTCAAGGCCGACATCCGGCCCGGCGTGAGTGACGGGCTCACCTCGAAGGTGGGGACCGTGGAGCGCCATCTGGCGCAGTGACCCGGTCGCTCGCCCCTCGAAGACCCCGGCCCGCGCGGGCCGGGGTTTTCTCGTCCCCACTGTTTGAGCGATCGCTCAAAGAGGGTGTACCGTCGCCGCAGAGTGTTTGAGCAGTCGCTCAAACCAGGGCCTGACGTGGGGGAACGACATGGGTCTCTATATCGAGGCGCATATACGCGCCGACCTCGACACACTGTGGACGCACACCCAGGACCCGGCCCGGCACCAGCGCTGGGACCTGCGCTTCACCGAGATCGACTACCTTCCGCGCACGGAGGGCGAGCCGCAGCGCTTCCGGTACGCCACGCGCCTCCTGCCCTTCCTCACGGTCTCCGGCACCGGGGTCTCGGCCGGCGAGAAGGAGCGCCCCGACGGCACCCGCACCTCCGCCCTGCGCTTCGCCTCCCCGCACCCGCTGTCGCTGCTCGCCGAGGGCAGCGGCTACTGGCGCTACGTCCCCGACGCCCACGGCGTCCGCTTCCTCACCGGCTACGACTACCGGCCCCGCTGGGGGGCCTTCGGCGCCCGCGCCGACCGGCTGCTGTTCCGCCCGCTGATGGGCTGGGCGACCGCCTGGTCCTTCGACCGGCTGCGGCTCTGGGTGGAGCGCGGCATCACCCCCGAGCGGGCCCTCGCCAACTGGCTGGCGGAGCTGGCCGTGCGGGCGCTCGTGCTGACGGTGTGCCTCACCGGGCTCGCCGGTCAGCCGTCCCTGGGCGCCTTCGGGCCGCTCGCCCCCTCGGTGGCCTTCCTGTGCCCGCTGCTGCTCCTCGCCGCCGTCTGCGTCGCCCTGTTCAAGGCGCCGCTGTCCGCCACCCCGGCCGCCCGCCGCTGCCTGCGCGCGCCGGTCACCCAGACCCGGGAGTCCCGGGCGCCCCGTGTCCTGCGCACCCTGGAGAAGCACGGATGACCCCGACGACGACCTCGGCGGCCTCCATGTTCCAGGCCGTCCTGGGGGCCGACTTCGACCGGCTCCACCCCCAGCTGCGCCGCCGCTTCTCCGTCGGTCTCACGAGCGGCGAGGCGTGTGTCGGCCGGGGCGTGATGGACCGCAGCTGGCACGGGCCCACGTTCGTGAAGCCCTTCCTGGCCCTCGGCGCCACCCGCCACATCCTCGTCCCGAGGACCGGCCGGAACGTGCCGTTCGTGATCGAGAACGTGCCGTACACCGACAGCCACGGCCGTGAGACGGTGAGCTTCGTGCGCACCTTCGACCTGCCCGGCCGGGCCCGCCGCTTCGACGCCCAGATGGTGCTCAGCCCCAAGGGGGACCGCATCCTGGACTATCTCGGCACCCACCAGCACCTCGCCAGCGAGCTGCACCTCGGCGTCGAGACCGACGGCTCCCTGCTCATCCGCTCCGGCGAACACCGCTTCCGCGAGGGGCCGGTCGACGTCCGCGTCCCCGAACTCATCGGCGCCACGGCCGAGGTGCGGGAGTCCTACGACGACGCGACCGGCCGCTTCCGTATCCGCGTCCGTGTCGTCAACCGCCGTTTCGGGCCGCTCTTCGGCTACGAGGGGTCCTTCACGGTGTCGTACACCGATGTCCGCAGCTGTGGCGTGCGGCGCGGTCTGCGGCCGGTGCGGGAGGAGGTGCGCGCATGAGCCCGGAGACGGCCAAGTCGCAGGAGACCAAGGCGAGACTGCTGGAGGGGGCGCTGCGCACCCTCACCGAGCAGGGCATCGCCAAGACGTCGGCCCGTACGGTGGCGGCGGCGGCCGGGGTCAACCAGGCGCTGGTCTTCTACCACTTCGGCTCGGTGGACGAACTCCTCGCGGCCGCCTGCCGGTACGGCGCGGAGAAGGCCGTCGCCAAGTACCGGGCCCGGCTCGCCGCCGTCTCGTCCCTCTCCGAACTGCTCTCCGTGGGCCGCGAGATCCACCGGCACGAGCGGGCCGGGGGCCATGTCGCCCTGCTCGGCCAGCTGTTGGCCGGCACCCCGACCCACGCGGCCCTCGGTCCCGCCACGGCGGCCGGGCTCCAGCTCTGGATCACCGAGATCGAGCAGGTCCTCCGGCGGCTGCTCACCCCCACGCCGTTCGGCGAGTTCGTGGACCCGGCGGGACTGGCGCGCGCGGTGGCCGCGTCGTTCGTGGGCATAGAGCTGTACGAGGGCGTCGACGAGGCCGGCGCCCTGTCGGCCCTGGACGCCCTGGAACAACTGGGCGCACTGGTCGCCGCGGTGGAATCCCTGGGCCCGGTGGCCCAACGAGCAGTACGCCACCAACTCCGCCGCACCAACCGCTGAATCCCGGGCGGGGGGCGAACTGGGCTGGCCCCAGGGGCCGGGCAACGGCGCCGCCGAGCCCTGCGGGTGCTGGGTGCTGGGTGCTGGGTGCTGGGTGCTGGGTGCTGGGTGCTGGGTGCTGGGCGAGGTTATCCCGCTCCGGGTGGCAACCTGCCGTGGAGTCGCCGGGGCGGCTGACGCAACGGGCCGTACGCCATCGGCTGGGGCGCGCAGGCCGCGGGATCCCGCACCGGGCGAGCCGGCCGGGTTCAGCCCTCGGGCAGGACGACGACGGACTTGGCTCCCTCAGGGCCTCGCGGCTCCTGCGGAGCGAAGGCGGGCTGCAGAGCTCCGGACCGGAAGGGACGGCCGGGCTCAGCCCCGGTCGGCATGACCACGCGCACCAGCACCGCCGGACTCGGCGAGGACGCCCCGCGCCCGGAGGCAACCGGCCGTGGAGTCGCCGGAGCCGCTGACGCAACGGGTCGTACGCCATCGGCTGGGGCGCGCAGGCCGCGGGATCCCGCACCGGCGAGCAGGCCGCGCTCAGTGCCTGGGGCGGGACGACGACGGGACTCCGCTACCCCACCCCGCAACACTCGGCGACGGCCCACTCCGGCGGTGAAGCCGCGCAGGGCCGTGCGCCGCCCGCGTGGTGCGAGTCCGCGCCGGGCGGGCGTCTCGTGCGTCTGCGGAGTCTCCGGGGGTCAGGATTGGGTGAGGCCTGCTACCAGTTCGTCCGCTGCTCGGTAGGGGTCGAGGTCGCCGGAGACGATCCGTTCCGCGAGGGCGCTGAGGCGGCGGTCGCCGTGCAGGTCGCCGATGCGTTCGCGCAGGGCGGTGACGGCGATCGTCTCGACCTCGCGGGCCGCGCGGGCGGTGCGGCGTTCGGCGAGGACGCCCCGCTCCTCCATCCACGCGCGGTGCTTCTCCAGTGCCTCGACGACCTCGTCCACGCCCTCGGCCCGGGCCGCGACCGTCTTCACGATCGGCGGGCGCCAGTCGCCGGGGCCGCGGGACTCGCCGAGGCTCAGCATGTGGTTCAGCTCGCGGGCGGTGGCGTCGGCACCGTCCCGGTCGGCCTTGTTGACGACGTAGACGTCGCCGATCTCCAGGATGCCCGCCTTGGCCGCCTGGATGCCGTCGCCCATGCCGGGGGCCAGGAGGACGACGGAGGTGTCCGCCTGGGAGGCGATCTCCACCTCCGACTGGCCGACGCCGACCGTCTCGACCAGGATCACGTCGCAGCCGGCCGCGTCGAGGACGCGGATGGCCTGGGGCGCGGCCCAGGCGAGGCCGCCGAGGTGGCCGCGGGTGGCCATGGAGCGGATGTAGACGCCGGGGTCGGAGGCGTGGTCCGACATCCGGACCCGGTCGCCGAGCAGGGCGCCGCCGGAGAACGGGGAGGACGGGTCGACGGCCAGCACGCCGACCCGCTTGCCCTGCTTGCGGTACGCCGTGACGAGCGCGGAGGTGGACGTGGACTTGCCGACGCCCGGGGAGCCGGTCAGGCCGACCACATAGGCGTTGCCGGTCAGCGGGGCCAGGGCCGCCATGACCTCCCTCAGCTGCGGGGACGCCCCCTCCACCAGGGAGATCAGCCGGGCCACGGCCCGCGGCCGGCCTTCCCTGGCCTGGGCCACCAGAGAGGAGACGTCCTGCATCACACAGCTCCGTTCACTTCAGCGACGTACGACGTACAGAGAGAGGTCAGGCCTTCGGGACCCGGACGATCAGCGCGTCGCCCTGGCCGCCGCCACCGCACAGCGCGGCCGCGCCGACCCCGCCGCCCCGCCGCTTCAGCTCCAGCGCCAAGTGGAGCACGAGGCGGGCGCCGGACATGCCGATCGGGTGGCCCAGCGCGATGGCGCCGCCGTTGACGTTCACCTTTTCCGTGGACACGCCGAGGTCCTTCATTGACTGCACGGTCACGGCGGCGAAGGCCTCGTTGATCTCGATGAGGTCGAGGTCGGAGACCTCCAGGCCCTCCTTCTTCAGCGCGTGCTGGATGGCGTTGGACGGCTGGGACTGGAGGCTGTTGTCCGGGCCGGCCACATTGCCGTGCGCGCCGATCTCGGCGAGCCAGGTGAGACCCAGCTCCTCGGCCTTGGCCTTGCTCATCACGACCACGGCGGCGGCACCGTCGGAGATCTGGGAGCTGGTCCCCGCCGTGATGGTGCCGTCCTTGGTGAAGGCCGGGCGCAGCTTGCCCAGGGACTCCGCCGTGGTGTCGGGGCGGATGCCCTCGTCCTTGCTGAACAGGACCGGGTCGCCCTTGCGCTGCGGGATCTCCACCGGGGTGATCTCGGCCTCGAACAGGCCGTTCTTCTGCGCGGCGGCGGCCCGCTGGTGGGAGAGGGCGGCGATCTCGTCCTGCTCGGCGCGGCCGATGCCGAGGCGGGTGTTGTGCTTCTCGGTGGACTCGCCCATGGGGATGTTCTCCCACGGGTCGGTCAGACCGTCGTAGGCCATGGCGTCGAGCATCTCCACCGCGCCGTACTTGAAGCCCTCGCGGGACTTCGGCAGCAGGTGGGGGGCGTTGGTCATGGACTCCTGGCCGCCGGCCACCACGATGTCGAACTCGCCGGCGCGGATCAGCTGGTCGGCCAGGGCGATCGCGTCGAGGCCGGAGAGACACACCTTGTTGATGGTGAGCGCCGGGACGTTCATCGGGATGCCGGCCTTGACGGCGGCCTGGCGGGCGGGGATCTGGCCGGCGCCGGCCTGGAGCACCTGGCCCATGATCACGTACTGCACCTGGTCGCCGCCGATGCCGGCGCGGTCGAGAGCGGCCTTGATCGCGACGCCGCCCAGGTCGGCCGCGGAGAAGGACTTGAGGGAGCCCAGCAGCCGTCCCATGGGCGTACGGGCGCCCGCGACGATCACCGAGCTGGTCGTTCCTGAAGACATGAGCTGCGATCCCCTTACCGGCTGCACAGCCGAGGAGTGAACGAGGGTTTACTTCGAATGTACTGAGTGGCACTCCGTGCCGTCACCGGGCCGTCGGTGTGATCGCGCGCACGTTGCGTAACCACCGTCGGGGCGCTGCACTGAATCCATGCTGACGCGAATCGACCACATCGGGATCGCCTGCCACGACCTCGACGCCACCGTCGAGTTCTACCGGGCCACCTACGGCTTCGAGGTGTTCCACACCGAGGTCAACGAGGAGCAGGGCGTGCGCGAGGCCATGCTCAAGATCAACGAGACCTCGGACGGCGGCGCCTCCTACCTCCAGCTGCTCGAACCGATCCGCGAGGACTCCACGGTCGCCAAGTGGCTCGCGAAGAACGGCGAGGGCGTCCACCACATCGCCTTCGGTACGGCGGACGTCGACGCGGACTCCGCACAGATCCGGGACAAGGGCGTCCGCGTCCTGTACGACGAGCCCCGGCGGGGCTCCATGGGGTCGCGGATCACGTTCCTGCACCCCAAGGACTGCCACGGTGTTCTGACAGAACTGGTCACTTCGGCGCCTGTTGAGTCGCCCGAGCACTGACCCTCGTACATAAGGGCCGGTAGGGTTGGGGGCGGTCGTCCCCGAAACCGGGGTGACCACATGCCGGGGTCCGGGTTTCGGGGGACGAGCGTCGGGGCAGCAGCCCGTGCTCCGCCGTTGATCTGACACCATTCCCCGGGGGCCCCGTTCGGCCGATGGACGGAGCTCGTTGGAGAAGCTGACCAGGGGACGGATGGGACCGCGCAGTGCGGGGCTACGAGAGCCAGGAGCGAGAGCCGGCGGCTGACGTCGACCACCTCTCTCGGTTCGAGGCCGAGATGAAGCGGCTGAGGACCGAGCGCGAGAAGGCGATCCAGCACGCCGAGGACCTCGGCTACCAGGTCGAGGTGCTGCGCGCCAAGCTGCACGAGGCGCGGCGCACCCTCATGACCCGGCCCGCCTACGACGCGGGGGACATCGGCTACCAGGCCGAGCAGTTGCTCCGCAACGCCCAGATGCAGGCCGAGCAGCTGCGTCAGGACGCGGAGCGGGAGCTGAGCCAGGCCCGCGCGCAGACCCAGCGCATCCTCCAGGAGCACGCCGAGCAGGCGGCCCGGCTCCAGGCGGAGCTGCACCAGGAGGCGGTGACCCGGCGCCAGCAGCTGGACCAGGAGCTGGCCGAGCGGCGCGCCACGGTCGAGTCGCACGTCAACGAGAACGTCGCCTGGGCGGAGCAGTTGCGCTCCCGTACCGAGCAGCAGGCCCGCCGGCTGCTGGAGGAGTCCCGCGCGGAGGCCGAGCAGGCCATGGCCACCGCCCGGGCCGAGGCCGAGCGGCTGACCCGGGAGGCCCGGGAGCGGCTCCAGGCCGACGCCGAGGCGGCCCGCGCGGAGGCCGAGCAGCTGCTGCGCCGCGCCCGCGCGGACGCCGAGCGGCTGCTGAACGCCGCCTCCACGCAGGCCCAGGAGGCCACCGAGCACGCCGAGCAGCTGCGCTCCACCACGGTCAGCGAGTCGGACACCGCGCGCCGGCAGGCCGCGGAGCTGACCCGGGCCGCCGAGGAGCGGATGACGGCGGCCGAGGAGGCGCTGCGCAAGGCGCAGGCCGAGGCGGAGAAGGTGCAGGCGGAGGCCAAGGAGGCCGCCGCCAAGGCCCTGGCGGCCGCGGAGGCCGCCGGCGAGGCGCGCACGCGTACCGCGAAGGAGCAGGTCGCCCGGCTGGTCGAGGAGGCCACCAAGGAGGCCGAGTCCACCCGGTCCGAGGCCGAGCAGCTGGTCGCGGACGCCCGGGCCGAGGCCGAGAAGATCGTCGCGGAGGCCGCCGAGAAGGCCCGCTCGATCACGGCCGAGGAGACGGCTACCCAGCTGTCCAAGGCCGCCCGGACCGCCGAGGAGGTCCTGAACAAGGCCTCCGAGGAGGCCCAGAAGACCACCAAGGCCGCCGCCGAGGAGGCCGAGCGGATCCGCACCGAGGCGGAGGCCGAGGCGGACCGGCTGCGCGCCGAGGCGCACGACATCGCCGAGCAGCTCAAGGGCGCGGCGAAGGACGACACCAAGGAGTACCGCGCCAAGACGGTCGAGCTCCAGGAGGAGGCGCGCCGGCTGCGCGGCGAGGCCGAGCAGCTGCGCGCCGACGCGGTCGCCGAGGGCGAGTCGATCCGCGCGGAGGCCCGCCGGGAGGCGGTCGCGCAGATCGAGGAGGCGGCCAGGTCCGCCGAGGAGCTGCTGGCCAAGGCCAAGGCGGACGCCGACGAGCTGCGGCGGACCGCGACCGCGGACAGCGAGAAGGTCCGCACCGAGGCCATCGAGCGCGCCACCGGTCTGCGCCGGCAGGCCGAGGAGACCCTGGCGCGGGCCCGCAAGGAGGCCGAGCGGCTGCGCGCCGAGGCCGACGAGCAGGCCGAGACGGTCCGCGGGGACGCCGAGAAGGCGGCGCGGGAGCTGCGCGAGGAGACCGAGAAGGCCGTCGAGACCCGGCGCAGCGAGGCCGCCGAGGAGCTGGCCCGGCTGCAGTCGGAGGCGCAGGAGCGGCTGGCATCGGCCGAGCAGGCGCTGACCGAGGCCCGGGAGGAGGCCGCCCGGATCCGCCGGGAGGCCGCGGAGGAGTCCGAGCGGCTGCGCGCGGAGTCGGCGGACCGGATCCGTACGCTCCAGCAGCAGGCCGAGGCCGAGGCCGACCGGCTGCGGACCGAGGCCGCGTCCGACGCGTCCGCGTCCCGTGCCGAGGGCGAGGCCGTCGCCGTACGGCTGCGTTCGGAGGCCGCCGCCGAGGCGGAGCGGCTGAAGACCGAGGCGCAGGAGACCGCCGACCGGGTGCGTGCCGAGGCGCAGGCCGCCGCCGAGCGGCTCGCCGCGGAGGCGTCCGAGACGCTGGCCGCCGCGCAGGAGGAGGCCGCCCGGCGCCGCCGGGAGGCCGAGGAAGTCCTCGGTTCCGCGCGGGCGGAGGCGGACCAGGAGCGTGAGCGGGCCCGCGAGCAGAGCGAGGAGCTGCTGGCCTCGGCGCGCAAGCGCGTGGAGGAGGCGCAGGCCGAGGCGGTCCGGCTGGTGGCGGAGGCCGACCGGCGCGCCACCGAGATGGTGTCGGCCGCCGAGCTGCACGCCCAGCAGGTGCGGGACTCCGTCGCCGGGCTGCACGAGCAGGCGCAGGAGGAGATCGCCGGGCTGCGGTCGGCCGCGGAGGTCGCGGCGGACCGGACCAGGCGGGAGGCCGAGGAGGAGGCGGACCGGGTCCGCGCCGACGCCTACGCCGAGCGGGAGCGGGCGAGCGAGGACGCCTCGCGGGTCCGGCGCGAGGCGGCCGAGGAGTCGGAGGCCGCGAAGGAGCTGGCCGAGCGTACGGTCGTCGAGGCGGTGGCGGAGGCCGAGCGGCTGCGCGCGGACGCGGGCGAGTACGCCCAGCGGGTGCGTACCGAGGCGTCGGACGCGCTGGCCGAGGCCGACCAGGCGGCGGCCCGTACCCGGGCGGACGCCCGGGAGGACGCCAACCGGATCCGTTCGGACGCGGCCACCCAGGCGGACACCCTCATCACCGAGGCCCGCAACGAGGCCGAGCGGCTCACCAACGAGACCGCCGCCGAGGCCGAACGCGTCCGCACCGAGGCCCTCACCGAGGCCGAGCGCCTGACCGCGGAGACCGCCGCGGAGGCGGAGCGGGTGCGCAGGGAGGCGTCGGAGGCGCTCGTCGAGGCCACCGAGGCGGCGACGCGTACCCGGGCGGAGGCCCGCGAGGACGCCAACCGGATCCGTTCGGACGCGGCCACCCAGGCGGACACCCTCATCACCGAGGCCCGCAACGAGGCAGAACGGCTCACCAACGAGACCGCCGCCGAGGCCGAACGCGTCCGCACCGAGGCCGTCACCGAGGCCGAGCGCCTGACCGCGGAGACCGCCGCCGAGGTGGAGCGGGTCCGTGCGGAGGCGGTGGCGAGCGCCGAGCAGCTGATCGGGGAGGCCTCCGACGAGGCGGAGCGGCTGCGGGCCGAGGCCGCGGAGACGGTCGCCTCGGCGCAGGCGCACGCCGAGCGGGTGCGGGCGGAGTCCGAGCAGCTGAAGGCGGACGCGGAGGAGGCGGCCGAGCGGCTCGTCGGCTCGGCGCGCGAGGAGGCCGAGCGGACCCTGGACGAGGCGCGCAAGGAAGCCAACAAGCGGCGTTCGGAGGCGGCCGAGCAGGTCGACACGCTCATCACCGAGACCACCGCCGAGGTCGACAAGCTGCTCGCCGAGGCGCAGGAGCAGGCGCTGAAGACCACCGCGGACGCGGAGTCGCAGGCCGACACGATGGTGGGCGCGGCCCGCACGGAGGCCGAGCGGATCGTCACCGAGTCGACCATCGAGGGCAACTCGCTGGTCGAGAAGGCCCGTACGGACGCCGACGAGCTGCTGGTCGGCGCCCGCCGGGACGCGACCGCCATAAGGGAGCGCGCGGAGGAGCTGCGCGACCGGATCACCAGCGAGATCGAGGAGCTGCACGAGCGGGCCCGCCGGGAGGCCGCCGAGACGATGAAGTCCACCGGCGACCGCTGCGACGCGCTCATCAAGGCCGCCGAGGAGCAGCTGGAGAAGGCCGAGGCGAAGGCCAAGGAGCTGGTGTCGGACGCCAACTCGGAGGCCGGCAAGGTGCGCATCGCCGCCGTCAAGAAGGCGGAGGGCCTGCTGAAGGAGGCCGAGCTGAAGAAGGCTCGCCTGGTCAAGGAGGCCGAGGAGCTGAAGGCCGAGGCGATCCGGGAGGCGCGGCGCACGGTCGAGGAGGGCAAGCGCGAGCTGGAGATCCTGGTGCGCCGGCGGGAGGACATCAACGCGGAGATCTCCCGGGTCCAGGATGTCCTGGAGGCGCTGGAGTCCTTCGAGACGCCGGCGGCCGGCAAGGACGGCGGAGTCAAGGCGAGTGCCACCGTGGGCGCCCCCCGATCGGGTGGCAAGTCGTCAGACGGCTAGCACGCGGAGGGGTTTCCGGTGTTTTCTGGGGGCTTTGCCCGAGTCCTTGGCAAGCAGTCCGCCGGTCAGCCACTCAAAAGAGGTGCCATTCTCCAGATCAAATCCGTATCCGCTCGATGACACACCGCTTCGGCCCCTAGGATTCCCCTTATCACCTCACCGGTCTCATTCGACAGGAACCCCATGAGCGACACTTCCCCCTACGGCTTCGAGCTTGTGCGGCGTGGGTACGACCGCGCTCAGGTGGACGAACGTATCTCCAAGCTCGTCTCCGACCGTGACAGCGCTCTCGCCCGGATCACCGCCCTGGAGAAGCGCATCGAGGAGCTGCACCTCGAAACGCAGAACGCCCAGGCCCAGGTCAGCGACGCGGAGCCGTCGTACGCCGGTCTCGGCGCGCGCGTCGAGAAGATCCTGCGGCTGGCCGAGGAAGAGGCCAAGGAGCTGCGTGAGGAGGCCCGGCGCGCGGCCGAGCAGCACCGCGACCTCGCCGAGTCCGCGGCCCAGCAGGTGCGCAACGACGCGGAGGCGTTCGCGGCCGAGCGCAAGGCCAAGGCCGAGGACGAGGGCGTCCGGATCGTCGAGAAGGCCAAGGCCGACGCGTCCCAGCTGCGGGCCGAGGCGCAGAAGGACGCGCAGTCGAAGCGGGAGGAGGCGGACGCCCTCTTCGAGGAGACCCGCGCCAAGGCCGCGCAGGCCGCCGCGGACTTCGAGACCAACCTGGCCAAGCGCCGCGAGCAGTCCGAGCGCGACCTGGCCTCGCGGCAGCAGAAGGCCGAGAAGCGCCTGGCGGAGATCGAGCACCGCGCCGAGCAGCTGCGCCTGGAGGCGGAGAAGCTGCGCACCGACGCCGAGCGCCGCGCCCGCCAGACGGTGGAGACCGCCCAGCGCCAGGCCGAGGACATCGTGGCCGACGCGAACGCCAAGGCCGACCGGATCCGTTCGGAATCCGAGCGCGAGCTGGCGGCGCTGACCAACCGCCGCGACTCGATCAACGCCCAGCTGACGAACGTCCGGGAGATGCTGGCGACGCTGACCGGTGCGGCCGTGGCTGCCGCCGGCTCTGCGACGGACGACGAGCCCATCTCGCGCGGGGTGCCGGCGCAGCAGTCGCGGTAGGTTTCGGTCCGCGGGGAGCTGCGGGGCCGCTTGTGGCTGGTCGCGCAGTTCCCCGCGCCCCTTTGGGGCGCTTGGACGAGCCCTCTGTCTCATGGCAGGGGGCTTTGCCTTCTCTTGGGCGGAACCGTCAGCGCCCGGATATCCTCCTAACCCTTACGGGGGCATGCGCCCCGCTGTCCTGAACCATTCGATGGGTGCGGAGCATGATCGAGGCTGTAGGCCTGACCAAGCGCTACGGCGACAAGACCGCCGTGTACAACCTTTCCTTCCAGGTACGACCCGGCACCGTGACCGGCTTCCTCGGCCCGAACGGCTCCGGCAAGTCGACCACCATGCGGATGATCCTCGGGCTGGACAACCCGACGTCCGGCACGGTGACCATCGGCGGCTACCCGTACCGCAAGCTGCCCAACGCCCCCCGTCAGGTCGGCGCGCTGCTCGACGCCAAGGCCGTGCACGGCGGCCGCAGCGCGCGCAACCACCTGCTGAGCCTCGCCCAGCTGTCGGGCATCCCGGCCCGGCGCGTGGACGAGGTGCTGGGCGTGGTCGGCCTCCAGGACGTGGCCAGGAAGCGCTCCAAGGGCTTCTCGCTCGGCATGGGACAGCGGCTCGGCATCGCCGCCGCGCTCCTCGGCGACCCCCAGGTGCTGCTCTTCGACGAGCCGGTCAACGGCCTCGACCCGGAGGGCATCCTCTGGGTGCGCAACCTGATGAAGGCCCTGGCCGCCGAGGGCCGTACGGTCTTCGTCTCCTCGCATCTGATGAGCGAGATGGCGCTGACCGCCGAGCACCTCATCGTGATCGGCCGTGGCCAGCTGCTCGCCGACATGAGCGTGAAGGACTTCATCTCCGCCAACTCCGCGGACTTCGCGCGCGTCCGCACCCCCGACACCGAGCCGCACCTGCGCGAGAAGCTGACCTCGGCGCTCACCGAGGCGGGCGGCCATGTGCTGCCCGAGCAGGACGGCGCGCTGCGGGTGACCGGGCTGGCGCTGCCCCGGATCAGCGACCTCGCGCACGAGGCGGACGTCCGGCTGTGGGAGCTGTCGCCGCACCAGGCCTCGCTGGAGGAGGCGTACATGCGGATGACGCAGGGCGCCGTGGACTACCGCTCGACCGTCGACCAGAAGGAAGGCCTCCAGCAGGCGCCGCCGCCCGGCGCGCAGCCGCCGATGCCGGTGCCCGGCCAGGGCCAGCCCGGCTGGTACGCCCCGCCGCCGCCCCAGCAGGGCGGCCAGCCCTTCGCGATGCCGCAGGCGGGCCCGTACGGCGGCGCCCCGGCGAACCCGTACGGCGCCCCCGGCGCGGACACCCCGAACCCGTACGGCCAGCCCCCGACCGGCTCGGACCCGAACCCGTACGCCCAGCCGGGCGGGCCCCAGGGCGCCGCCCCGGCGATGCCCGCGGCCCCCGCCACTCCCCCGGCGACACCCCCGGCCGCCGCACCCGCTCCCGCCCCCGCCGACCTGACCAAGCCCGAGGAAGCCCGATGAGCAGCCACCAGCCCCCGATGCCGCAGGCCCCCGCGTCCGCGCCCGACTGGCAGGCGGCGCCCGGCGGACCGTACCCCGGTTACACCTCGCCCATCCCGGTCGTGCGCACCCACCTCGGGCATGCGCTGGCCTCCGAGTGGACGAAGATCAAGTCGGTGCGGTCGACGATGTGGACGCTCGGCGTCTTCGTGGCCCTCGTGGTCTCCATCGGCCTGATGACCGGCGCCCTGGCCAAGGCCCACTCCTCCTCCCTGGACGGCCAGAACCCGCTTTCCTTCGGGTTCTTCGGGCTGCTCCTCGGCTCGATGTGCGTCATCACGCTCGGCGTGCTGACCACGGCCTCGGAGTACGGCACCGGCATGATCCGTACGACGATGACCGCGTGCCCGGACCGGGCCCGGGTGCTCACCGCCAAGTCGATCGTGTTCTTCGCGGTGTCCTTCGTCATCACGCTGGCGTCGTCGGCCTTCGTGGGGATGATCCACGCGTCCATGCTGAGCGGCACCAGCG
Organism: Streptomyces sp. NPDC031418; assembly: GCF_055581605.1. NCBI lineage: Bacteria > Bacillati > Actinomycetota > Actinomycetes > Kitasatosporales > Streptomycetaceae > Streptomyces > Streptomyces sp. NPDC031418. Next base: position 69,719 of record NZ_JBVIJC010000001.1, on the reverse strand, counting down.
CGATGACGCCGTCCGGCGGGGACTGGTTCAAGGACACCGTCGGCGTGAGCCTCTACCTCGCGCTGCTCGGGCTGCTCTCGCTGCTGGTCGGCTCGATCATCCGGCACTCCGCGGGCGCCATCACGATCATGATCGGCGCGGTGCTGGCGCCGCTGGTGATCGCCCTGTTCATGAGCACGTCCTCGCTGCACCGGGTGCAGCAGTGGCTGTTCGAGTACTCGATCCCGAGCCAGCTGGCCGTCTTCTACGGCAACGACCTCGGCGGTTCCGGCCCGACCGGCTGGGACCCGCTGTGGATCATGCTGGGCCTGACCGCGGCCGCGTACGCCGGTGCGTTCGCCCTGCTGCGGAGCCGGGACGTCTGACGCCTCAGAACCTCGGGGCGTTCCGGGACCGCTGCACCCGCGTGGTGCGGCGGTCCTTCGCGTTCCAGCAGGCCTTGTGCCAGTGCCGGCGGTCGTCCACGCCCGCGTGTTCCGGCCAGGCCACCACGTGCGGGACGCCGGAGGGGATCATCTGGTCGCAGCCCGGGCAGCGGTAGGTCTTGCCCTGCGCGCTCGCCCCCGCGACATGGCGCACGCTCCACTCCTCGCCCTGCCAGCTCTCCGTGGACTGCCAGCCGCCGTACCGGCCGGCCCGGTCGTCCTCGGCGCTCCGGCCGGACGAGCCGGCTGCCTTCGGGCGGTTGCGACGCGGGGACACGGGACACCTCTCGGGGCTGTACAGGGAGCACGGGCCGACTCCAGCCTACGCGCCGCCGAGTGGGGTACGCGTACAGAACGAATGCGGAAGCAATCCGCACAAGTCCCCCTGCCGGACGACCCATTCTGAAGACAATCCGCAAATCTCCTCGCGGAGCCGTGTCCTGCGCACGTGTCAGCCGGTTATGCCGGGTGGGGGAGCTCCGGTCGGAGCCAAGGAAGCAGGAAAACGCGATGCACGTAGGTAGTTTTGTGCTGGCCGCACAGTTCCCCGGCCAGGGCGCCGGGGAGGCTCTGCACCGGGCGGTGCGCTCGGCGGAGGTCTCCGAGGAGGCCGGGCTGGACGCGGTCTGGCTGGCCGAGCACCACTTCGTGCCCTACGGCACATGCCCCTCCGCGATCACCCTGGCCGCGCTGCTGCTCGGCCGCACCCGCCGGATCCGGGTGGGTACGGCGGTCAGCGTACTGCCCACCGCGCACCCGGTCGCCCTCGGCGAACAGGCCGCGCTGCTGCATATGACGAGCGGCGGGCGGTTCACGCTCGGGGTGGGCCGCGGCGGCCCCTGGGTGGACCTGGAGGTCTTCGGCGCGGGCCTCGGGGCGTACGAACACGGGTTCCCGGAGTCGCTCGATCTGCTGCTGCGCTGGCTGCGCGAGCCGGCGGTGGGGGCGGCCGGCGAGCGGTTCCGGTTCCGCGAGGTGCCCGTCGTACCGCGTCCGTCGGAGGCGCTGACGGAGGTGCCCGGGCCCGAGGTGGTGGTCGCCTGCACCTCCGCGGCGAGCGTCCGGCTGGCCGCCGAGCGCGGGCTGCCCATGCTGCTCGGGATGCATGTCGGGGACGAGGAGAAGGCCGAGATGGTCGCCCTGTGGCGGCGCTGCGCCCGCGCGGCGGGCCGGCCGGCCGAGGAGATCGCGACGGCGGGGCATGTCTCGGCCGGGGTGTGTCAGCTCGCCGACCGGCGCACGGAGGCGGCGGAGACCCTGCTGAAGGCGATGCCGGGCTGGCTGCGGCAGGGGCTGGAGGCCCATGTCACCGTCGACGGACGGGTGCGGGCGATGCGCGATCCGCATGCCTACACGGAGCTGCTCTGCGGGCTGCACCCGGTGGGCACGCCGCGGCTGGCCGCCGACCGGCTCGCGGCCACTTCGGAACGTACCGGGATCTCCCGCTTCGCGCTGCTGGTCGAGGGGTCGGGCGACCTCGCGGCCACCGAGGAGAACGTACGGCGCCTGGGCGCCGAGGTGCTGCCGCAGTTGCGCTGAGCCGGCGCCGGGGGCTGCGGCCGCGGGCGCCGACGCGCAAGCCACCTGGGGGGCTTGCCGCCCCGTACTGGATGCACCCCCCGCGAGTGGAGCGGCAAGCAGGCAGCTCACTGCCCCGGCCGTGCCGGAGCCATGCGTCAGCAGTCGCGAAGTTCCGGCGACTGGTTCAGCAACTGGTTGCGCGCCGAGGTGAAGCGGGCCAGCGTCTCGTCCACCGAGGCGTCCAGCGGGAACACCGCCACCCGGTGACAGTTCTGGAAGGCCAGGCGCACCCCGAAGTGCCGCTGCAACGCGCCGCGTATGGCGTCGCTCGCGAGCGCACGCAGCAGCTGACCGCGTGCCTGCTCGTCCGGCGGCGGCGTCTGGTTGTCGGCGAAGGGTCCGCCGTCCACCTTCAGCTGGGCCACCAGGGAGCTGATCATCTCCCATGCATAGGGCAGGGAGGTCCGGACGCAGTCGACGAAGTCTGCGTCGTCGACCTCGCCTCGCTCGGCCTTTTCGAGTAGGGCCGGTGAGACGTCGAGCGACATGGGTTCTCCTCTCGCACCCCCGAAGAGCAGGGGTTGCCGGACAGGTAAGGGAGTTCGCGCTGTCGAACACGCTCGGTAAGGATGCCGCGACCTCCCGTTCTCTACGGTAGGCAACCGTCGGTGACCACACCAGCAGAATGCGTATATGGAACGGTCCCGTTAGGGGCACAATCGGCCAGGGATGAACAAGAGTTTCCAGGGACAAATGGGGCGATCGATCGGGAGCGGGACGGGCGAATCGCGCGCACCGAGGGGCGTCGAGTAGCGTTGCCGACCATGCGTCTCGTCATTGCCCGATGCTCGGTCGACTACGCCGGCCGGCTCACCGCCCACCTGCCCTCGGCACCCCGCCTGATCCTGGTCAAGGCGGACGGCAGCGTCTCCATCCACGCGGACGACCGGGCCTACAAGCCCCTCAACTGGATGTCGCCGCCCTGCACGCTGAAGGAGGGCACGGGCGAGGACGACGGCGTGTGGACCGTCGTCAACAAGGCGGGCGAGAAACTGATCATCACGATGGAGGAGATCCTCCACGACTCCTCGCACGAACTCGGGGTCGACCCCGGGCTGATCAAGGACGGCGTGGAAGCACACCTCCAGGAACTGCTCGCCGACCGCATCGAGACGCTGGGCGAGGGCTACACCCTCATCCGGCGCGAGTACATGACCGCGATCGGCCCGGTGGACATCCTGTGCCGGGACGCGGACGGGCAGACGGTCGCGGTGGAGATCAAGCGCCGGGGCGAGATCGACGGCGTCGAGCAACTCACGCGCTACCTCGAGCTGTTGAACCGCGATCCGCATCTGGCGCCGGTGCGGGGCGTCTTCGCCGCGCAGGAGATCAAGCCCCAGGCCCGCGTCCTCGCCACCGACCGCGGCATCAACTGCCAGATCCTGGACTACGACGCCCTGCGCGGCATCGAGGACGACAAGCTCCGCCTGTTCTGACCCCGGGTCCCGGGTCCGCCCACCCCGCTCACCGCCGCGACAGCGCTGTACCCGGCCGTCGCGGCGGTTTTTGCGTGCGGCCTCAGACCACGGACGCCGACCCGCTGCTCTGCGGAGCGCTCGCCGAGCCGCTGGAGGACACCGGGCCGCTCGCCGTGTCCGTCGTCGTCGGCGAGCCACTGCTGCCACCCGTCGGGGTGGAGCTGGACGAGGACGGCGGCGAACTCGGGGTCGACGGCGAGGAGGAGGGGCTGCCGCCGGTCGGGGTCGACTTGCTCGGGGTCGGGGTGGACGGCTTCGTCGTGGGGGTCTTCGGCGGCGTCGGGGTCGTACCCCCGCCGCTCGGCGACCGGCTGCCGGTCGGGTCGGCGGCCGGGGAGCTGGCCGGGGTGTACGGCGTCGGGTCGTCCGTCGTGCCGTAGGTGCCGTCCGGGCCCGGGTTCGTCGGCCGGGCCGAGGGGACGGTGCCCGCGCCGCCGCCGGTACCGCCGCTGGTGCCTGTGTCCTGCCGCGGGTCGGCGTCCAGGCTGCCGTCGTCCGTGCCCTGGCCGGCGGAGGGGTTGGCGCCGGCCTTGCCGGCCGGGTTCTTGTCGGCGGTCTCATGGGAGGTCATGCCGAGCGTGACGACCGTGCCCAGTACGGCGGCGAGCAGCGCGCCCGCGCCGGCCGCGGCCACATTGCGCCGGGCCAGCCGCCGGAAGCCGGCGCCCAGCGGCTTCCCGGCCGGGAGCCGACGGGTGACCACGGTGTCGCCGACGGGGCCGTACGGCGGCGGCGCCGACTCCTCGTGCGGTACCTCCGGCACCTCCTCGCCCACCAGGGCGGCCACCGCCGGCACCTCGCCCGCGCGGTCGGCGACGAGCGCGAGCGCCCGGCGCCCGGCGACGGTGCCCCGCTTGTCGGCGAGGGCGCCGCGCAGCCCGATGGACGCCTCCAGTTCGGCGCGGGCTCGGTCGAGCTGTCCGGAGCACAGCGCCAGGACGCCCAACTCATGGTGGAAGTAGGCCTGTTCGGGCACCTCGCCGGTCAGCCGGGCGGCCTCCGCGCCGGAGCGCAGGGCGCGTTCCCAGGCGCTCCAGTGGAGCGCCGCGGCGAAGGCGGGCGCGGCCGTGCGGGCGAGCCGTACGGCGCAGTTCTCCGAGCTGTCGGAGACGAAGCGGGGTGTCTGGGGGACCACGGCGGCCAGCGCGGCGAGGACCGCGTCGGCCTCGGCGGCGACCCGCTCGGGGGTGACCGAGGGGTGGCCGGCCCACCAGGCGTAGTGCTGGGCGGCGGCGAGCGCCCGGTCCTGGGCGTCCTCGCCGTATCCGGCGGCCTCCAGCTGAGCCTGCACGCCGGCCGCGAGCCGGTAGCGGGGGCCGACCGGCGAGACCAGTCCGCATCCCACCAGCTCGCCGAGGGCGGCGTCGGCGTGGGTGTCGCCGACGAGCGCGGGCAGATGGGCCTGGTGCGGGACCTCGCCGCCGAGGGCGACGGCGAAGCGCAGGGCGGCGCGGGCGGAGGCCCCGAGCCGGGAGGCGAGCAGCGGGGCGGGGGCGGCGGCCTCGCCCAGGGAGGGCAGCGGGACCTCCTCGCCCTCCGTCGCGGGCAGCGGAGGGATAGGGGGCCGAGCGTCCTCGAAGACGTCGAACGCGTCGACCCCGGCGGCACCGGCGCGCAGCTCCTCGCGCTGCCGGAGCAGGGCGCCCGCCTGGACGAAGCGCAGCGGCAGCCCCTCGGACTCGAACCAGAGGTCGCCGGCCCAGTTGGCCTCCTCCTCGGTGAGGACCCGGCCGACGGCGCGCTCCAGGATCTCCACGCCGGCGGCGCGGTCGAGGCCGCCGAGGAAGACCTCCTCGACCTCCGACTCGGCGGAGGGGGCGGGCACCTCGGGGGTGGCGGCCATCAGGAACGCGCACTCGGGGGTGGCGTCGAGCAGCTCGTCGAGGGCGGCGCCGCCGAACTCGATGTCGTCCACGACGACGACCGCGCCGATCTCCGTCAGCAGTGCGCGCAGTTCGTCCGCTTCGGGGCGGTACCCCGGGGCGTCGTAGACGGCGTGGAAGAGGTCGTCCAGGACCTCGGCGGCGGTGCGGTGGAAGCCGGTCAGGCGCACCACACCGTCGGGGGCGAGGTCCTGGCAGTCCTCGGCGACGAGGTCGAGCAGGGCGCTGCGGCCGGAGCCGCCGGGACCGGTGAGCCGCACGGTGCGGCCGCGGGCCAGCAGCCGGACCAGGCGTTCGCGTTCGTCCTGGCGTTCCAGCAGGGCGGGCGTCGGGTGGCCGGCGCCGGGCGGCACGGGCGGCCGGGCGGCGCGCTCGGTCTCGGCGCGCTCGGCGGCGGTGCGCTTGCGGGGCCTGCCGGGCCGTTCGGCCGGCGGGCAGAGGGCTATCTCGCTGCCGTCGACGGGGTTGACGGTCAGCAGCAGGTCGCCGGTGACGAGCCGGGCCGTGCGGGCGGGCGCGGGAGCGCTCGGCGCGAAGTCGGAGGTGAGGGGTTCCCGGGGCGGACGGCGGCTGTGCGCCTGGCTCTGCTCCTCGGGTCCCGGGTTGATCGGGTCCATGGGTTTCCAGCCCCCCAAAAGCGTTGCGTGCTCGTGTTCCGGCCCCTCCCGGCCTGTTGCACACCGCGCTGTCGCTTCTGGTCCGGGCCCGCTCGGTCGAGGGGTGCGAGGCGGCGGGCGACCGAACCCTAAACCGTCGCCCAGTATCTCCGACAGGGCGGGGTGCCGGGCGGTCCGAGACATCACAGTCTTGTGAGGATTGCCCCCGACGTGCGGTTCGACGGCTGCGCCCGGGTCTCACCGGCCGCCGTGGACTCCCGTGGTCCGCCGCGTCGCCCTGTGCACAGCCGTACGACTCAGACGCGCGGCAGCGACTCGACGCCGATGCCGCCCTCGATGGCGAGGATGCGGTGCAGTCGGGTGGCCACCAGCAGGCGCTGCATCTGCGGCGGCACACCGCGCAGCACCAGGCGGCGACCGCAGCGCCCGGCCCGCCGGTGGGCCCCCATGATCACACCGAGTCCGGTGGCGTCCCAGGAGTCCAGCTCGGACAGGTCGAGGATCAGGTCGCCGACGCCGTCGTCGACGGCCGAGTGCAGGGCCGTACGGGCGTCCGCCGCGCTGCGGACGTCGAGGCGGCCCCCGACGACCAGCTCGACGTGGTCGCCCCTGATGTGCATATGCGCTCCCCGTTGAGTGCGGTTGGCGTACTCGGTGACGGTGATGACGATGGTGGCGGTGCTGTGCACCGTCTGACTGTGTGAGTGCTGATGCGGTTGCTGTTTGTAAGCGAACCGATACCGAATTCACCCCTGGGAGTGATACCCCCGGGGGTGAGATCCGGCCGATGTCCGTACCGAAGGTGATCAGTACGTGTAGAAGCCCTGCCCGCTCTTGCGGCCGATGTCACCGGCGTCCACCATCCGGCGCATCAGCTCCGGCGGGGCGAACTTCTCGTCCTGGGACTCGGTGTAGATGTTGCCGGTGGCGTGCAGCAGGATGTCCACGCCGGTGAGGTCCGCGGTGGCCAGCGGGCCCATGGCGTGGCCGAAGCCCAGCTTGCAGGCGAGGTCGATGTCCTCGGCCGTGGCGACGCCGGACTCGTACAGCTTGGTCGCCTCGACCACCAGGGCGGAGATGAGGCGGGTGGTGACGAAGCCGGCGACGTCGCGGTTGACGACGATGCAGGTCTTGCCGACGGACTCGGCGAACTCCCGCGCGGTCGCGAGGGCTTCGTCGCTGGTCTTGTAGCCGCGGACCAGCTCGACCAGCTGCATCATCGGCACCGGCGAGAAGAAGTGCACACCGACGACCCGCTCGGGGCGCTCGGTGACCGCCGCGATCTTGGTGATCGGGATGGCGGAGGTGTTGGAGGCGAGCACGGCGTCCTCGCGCACGAGCTTGTCGAGCGCGCGGAAGATCTCGTGCTTGACCTCCAGCTTCTCGAAGACGGCCTCCACGACGACATCGGCGTCGGCGGCGGCGTCCAGATCCGTGGTCGGAGTGATGCGGGCCAGGGCGGCCTCGGCGGCGTCCGCCGCCAGCTTGCCCTTGCCGACGAACTTGTCGTACGAGGCCTTGATGCCGTCGGTGCCACGCTTGAGGGCCTGGTCGGTGACGTCGCGCAGGACGACCTCCCAGCCCGCCTGGGCGGCGACCTGGGCGATGCCGGACCCCATGAGACCGGCCCCGATGACGGCGAGCTTCCGTGCCACTCCGACTCCTTCGAATCCTTGCGAACCCTGTCCAACGCGTGTCTCTCCGGCGGACCATAGCGCTCGGGAGCGGCTGTGTGACCGGTAAGTAACGCGCGTCACGTCTCACTTGACGGACATCACACCGGCAGCGGCAACGGCCACCCCATCGGGCGCCTTTCCGGGCCCCTTCGGCCGACGCCCACCCGAAACCGGCTTTTCACTCCAATGGGTTGAATCCGCAAGGCTCAGCGCACCGCGTACGCCAGGACCTTCTCCCCCCACAGGTCCTCGATCTCGTCCAGCAGCGCCAGAGCCTCGCGGGACACCTCGCGGGGGTCGCGGTCCTTGACCATCTCGCGTCCGATGACCGCCATCACCGTGCTGTGCGCCCAGCCGATCTGACCGGCCATCAGGTGCGGCAGGTCGTCGTCCTGGTTCGCGCCGGTCTCCTCGCGCAACGCCTGCTCCAGGTTGGCCTGCACCTCCTGGGCGATGGCCCAGAGGCGGGAGCGCAGGGCGGGGGTCTCCTCGATGACGCGCTGGAAGCGGGCGTAGCCGGGGATCAGGCCGACCCGGGGCGAGACGGCCTCGATCTCCTCGCGCAGCTCGCGCAGGACCGCGGCGGCGGCGGACTCCCCCTGCGGGCGGCCGCGGACCCAGCGGGCGAGCCGGTCGACGACGCCGGCGGAGCGGTCGAAGAAGAGGTCCTCTTTGGCCGGAAAGTAGTTGTAGACGGTGTTGACGGAGACATTGGCGGTCTCCGCGATCTCGGCGACCGTGACCGCGTCGAAGCCGCGCTCCAGGAACAGCCCGGTGGCGACATCGGAGATGTACTGCCGGGTCTGCCGCTTCTTCCGTTCCCTGAGTCCTTCGGCCATGGCCGCATCCTAGCTTCGCTGGTACTCCTGAAAACTTGGGGTCATTGCAAAATTTCAGGGACTCTGTTTTTCTGTCGGGCATGACAGCAGTCATCAGCGCGGCCGGACTGGCCCGCACCTTCCAGACCAAGGCCGGCCCCGTGGCGGCCGTCCGCGGCATGGACCTCACCGTGCGCGCGGGCGAGATCCTCGGCTTCCTCGGCCCGAACGGCGCCGGGAAGACCACCACGCTCCGGATGCTCACCACCCTGCTCAGGCCGACCGGCGGCACGGCCGTCGTGGCCGGGCACGACCTGGCGGGCGACCCGGCCGGGGTGCGCCGGGCCTGCGGCTATGTCGCCCAGTCCGGCGGCGTCGATCCGCAGATCACCGTGCGGGAGGAACTGGTCACCCAGGGCCGGATGTACCGCCTGCCGAAGGCCGAGGCCGTCGCCCGCGCCGCGGAACTGGCCCGACAGCTGGACCTCACCGACCTGCTCGACCGCAAGGCCGGTGCCCTCTCCGGCGGGCAGCGCCGCCGGCTGGACATCGCGATGGCGCTGACGCACCGGCCGAAGGTGCTGTTCCTGGACGAGCCGACGACCGGCCTGGACCCGGGCAGCCGCGCCGACCTGTGGGACCTGGTCCGCCGGCTGCGCGACGAGCACGGCACCACCGTCTTCCTGACCACCCACTACCTGGACGAGGCCGACGCCCTCGCCGACCGCCTGGTGATCGTGGACCGGGGCGAGGTCGCCGCCGAGGGCACGCCGGGCGCGCTCAAACTCCGGTACGGCGGCTCGCTCGACGCCACCCTCCAGGACACCTTCCTCGCCATCACCGGCCGCGGCCCGGCGCCGGCCGACACCGCCCCCGTAGCCGTCTAGGAACCAGAAGATGCTGCTGCACGACACGGCCCTCATCTACGGCCGCTACCTCCGCCAGTCCCTGCGCTCCCGTTTCGCCCTGCTCTTCGGCGTCCTCACCCCGCTGCTCTACCTCCTCTTCTACGGCCCCCTGCTCACCCGCCTCCCGCTCGGCGGCACCGGCAGCTCCTGGCAGCTGCTGGTCCCCGGCCTGCTGCTCCAACTCGGCCTGTTCGGCGCCCTGTTCGCCGGGTTCACGGTGATCCTCGAGAAGGGGCAGGGGGTGGTGGAGCGGATGCGGGTGACCCCGGTCAGCCGGCTTGCCCTGCTGCTCGGCCGGGTGCTGCGCGACGCCACGGTGTTCGTCTTCCAGGCGGTGCTGCTGGTGCTGGCCGCGCTGGTGATGGGGCTGCGCGCCCCGCTCGCGGGCATCGTGATCGGCTTCGTGTTCGTCGCCCTGCTCACCCTCTCGCTGGCCTCGCTGTCGTACGCGCTCGGCATGCGGGTGAGCACACCGCAGACGTTCGGGCCGCTGATCAACGCGGTGTCGATGCCGTCGATGCTGCTGTCGGGCCTGATGCTCCCGATGACCCTCGCACCCACCTGGCTGGACGTGCTCTCGCACTTCGTCCCGTTCCGCTATCTGGTGGACGCGGTGCGCGACGCGTACGTCGGCCGGTACGCGACCGGGCACATGCTCCAGGGCGCCCTCGTCGCCGTCGCCCTCGCGGTGCTCTCCGTGACGGTGGGCACACGGGTGTTCCGGACCAGCGGAGCGTAACTACGCTGGCCGCATGGTCAATCTGACGCGCATCTACACCAGGACCGGCGACCAGGGCACCACCAGCCTCGGCGACATGAGCCGGGTGCCCAAGACGGACCTCAGGATCTCCGCGTACGCGGACGCCAACGAGGCCAACGCGGTGATCGGCACCGCCATCGCACTGGGCGGTCTGGAGGAGGAGATCGTCACGGTCCTCACCCGCGTCCAGAACGACCTGTTCGACGTGGGCGCGGACCTGTCGACGCCGGTGGTGGAGAAGCCGGAGTTCCCGCCGCTGCGGGTGGAGCAGTTCTACATCGACAAGCTGGAGGCGGACTGCGACCGCTTCAACGAGCGGCTGGAGAAGCTCCGCTCCTTCATCCTGCCCGGCGGCACCCCGGGCGCCGCCCTCCTCCACCAGGCCTGCACGGTCGTCCGCCGGGCCGAGCGCTCCACCTGGCAGGCGCTGGAGGCGCACGGCGAGACGATGAACCCGCTCACCGCGACCTACCTCAACCGGCTGTCGGACCTGCTGTTCATCCTGGCGCGCACGGCGAACAAGGAGCAGGGCGATGTGCTGTGGGTGCCGGGCGGTGAGCGTTAGGGCTCGCGCTTCGGGAACAGCGTGTAGCTGCCGGCGATCACCAGGTTGATGCCGATCACCCAGAGCATGCGCTGCTGCCAGGCGCGCAGGGAGCTGATGTCGCCGTCGCCGACGTACCAGACGGCACCCTGGAGCAGAGCGAGGGCGACGCACGCGGCCAGGATCCAGCGGCCTGCGACCTTCCATTCGTGGACGGTGCGGGCGGTGCCGTACTTCGGCGGCTTCACCGGGGGCGGGCCGCCGGCGAAACGGTGGGCGACCCGGGCGTCGGCCCACTTGATCGTCGAGTGGCCCAGCCCGACCGTGAAGCCGATGTAGACGGCGGCCAGGCCGTGCCGCCAGTCCGGCTGCGCGCCGTTCCTCAGGTCGATGGCGGTCACGAGGAACAGCACGACCTCGAGCAGCGGTTCGCACAACAGCAGCGCCAGCCCCGTCCGGGGCATCCGCAGCGCGTACCGGAAGGTCAGTCCGGCCACCAGCAGCACCCAGAACGCCACCTCACAGGCGATGATCAACCATACGACCATGGTTCGCTCCCCTCGTCACCCGTCAAGGCTCCCGGTCGCCCGGGGGTCGGATCATCGTCGGCGGGGGCGAACCCCGGGTAAGCGAAAGTTGCAGTCCAGGACCGTGCCCGGGGAGCACGCGGGCCGCTCGCGGGCCGTGTTGGATGGGGGCATGGCCCTCGCAGCACTCCCCCGCCCCCACCGAGACGACGTGCGGATCGCCGTGGGCGGGCTGCTCGGCGGGCTGTTGCTGTGGTCGCTCGGTCTGCACACGCGGGTGACCACGGACGCGCTCGTGCTGTGGTCGGCGCCCTGGGCCCCGCTGGTGCCGCTGGCGGTGACGGCCGCCTGCGAGCCGCTGCGCCGCACCCGGCCCCGTATCGGGCTGCTGGTGGGCACGATCGCGCTGACCCTGGACACGGTGACCGTCGGCAGCCTGGTCACCGTCGTGCTGTACACGGACCTGATGTACGCGGCCGTCCTGTACGGCACCCCGGCCTCCGCCCGCCGCATCCCCTGGATCACCGGGATGCTGACGGTGCTCGGCGGGGTCGTACCGGCCGCCCTGTGGCGCGATCCGAAGGGGCTGCTGATCGGAGTGGGCATCGGCGTGATCGCGCTCGCGCCCGCCGGGACCGGCTGGGTGGTGCGCGACCACCGGGAGGCGGCCGAGGCCGCCCGGCTGCGCGCCGAACAGACCGCGCTGCTCGCCGAGATGGACCGCGTCCAGGCGGTCACCGCCGAACGGGCCCGCATGGCACGGGAGTTGCACGACATGGTGGCCAACCACCTGTCCGCGATCGCCATCCATTCCACGGCCGCGCTGTCCCTCGACGATCCGGCGACCTCCCGGGACGCCCTGACGGTGATCCGGGAGAACAGCGTGGACGGGCTGGCCGAGATGCGGCGGCTGATCGGCATCCTGCGGGACCGCGGCGATGACCTGGAGCCGGCCGCCACACCGACGCTCGACGGCCTGGCCGCCCTGGTCGAGGGCGCCCGCGCCAACGGTCTCGACGTGCGGCTCGACGCCGGTCACGGCCGGGTGCCGGCGCCGGTGGAACTGGCGGCCTACCGGATCGTGCAGGAGTCGCTGACCAACGCGCTCAAGCACGCGGCGCCCGGGGCGGTCCGGGTGACCGTGCGGCAGGGCGACGACACCCTGACCGTGGAGGTCACGAGCCCCTACCGGCCCGGTGACGGCCCCCGCGCGCCCGGCTCGGGTTCCGGGCTCACCGGGATGCGGGAGCGGGCGAACCTGCTCGGCGGGGGCTTCACCGCCGGGGCCGAGGCCGGCCTGTGGACCGTACGCGCCGCCCTTCCGCTCACCGACACCGAAAGAGGTTCCTCGTGATCCGTGTCCTGGTCGCCGAGGACCAGTCCGCCGTCCGCGCCGGACTGGTCCTGATCCTGCGCAGCGCGCCCGACATCGAGGTGGCCGGGGAGGCGGCGGACGGGGAGCGGGCGGTGGAGCTGGCCCGGGAGCTGCGGCCGGACCTGGTGCTGATGGACGTGCAGATGCCGCGCCTGGACGGGGTGGCGGCGACCCGGCAGATCGTGGCGGAGGGGGTCGCGGAGGTGCTCGTGCTGACCACCTTCGACCTGGACGAGTACGTGTTCGGGGCGTTGCGGGCCGGGGCGGCCGGGTTCCTGCTGAAGAACACCGAGGCACGGGATCTGCTGGAGGCGGTGCGGACGGTGGCGCGCGGGGAGGGCATCGTCGCCCCGGCGGTGACCCGGCGGCTGATCGCCGAGTTCGCGGCCGGTCCGGTGCGTCAGGCGAAGGCCGAGCCGGCCGTGCTGGACGGTCTGACCCGGCGCGAGCGCGAGGTGCTGGCCCACCTCGGGGAGGGGCTGTCCAACGCCGGGATCGCGGACCGGCTGGGCATGGCGGAGGGCACGGTGAAGACACACGTCAGCAGGGTGCTGGCCAAGCTGGAGCTGCGCAGCCGGGTGCAAGCGGCGGTGCTGGCCCAGGAGTTGGGGATCCGGCCGGAGCACTGAGTCGACTGGTCCAGACCTATTGACGAGTGGTCCAGACCTTTCTACTCTCGCAGCACCGTGGGCGTGAAGGCTCAGTCATGCCCCTGACATCCCCACAGACACAAGGAGGCGCAGCATGCGCTTCAGACACAGAGTCGCGGCAGGGTTCGCGACCCTGGCGCTCCCCCTGGCCGGTCTCGTCGGCCTCGCCGGCCCCGCCCAGGCCGCCAGCAGCGCCACCGCCAGTTTCACCAAGACCAGCGACTGGGGTACCGGCTTCGGCGGTCAGTGGACCATCAAGAACACCGGCACCAGCTCCCTCAGTTCCTGGACCGTCGAGTGGGACTTCCCCTCCGGTACCTCCGTCACCTCCGCCTGGGACGCGGACGTGACCGGCTCCGGCACCCACTGGACCGCCAAGAACAAGTCCTACAACGGCACCCTCGCCCCCGGCGCCACGGTCTCCTTCGGCTTCAACGGCTCCGGCTCCGGCAACCCGGCCAACTGCACGCTCAACGGCGGCAGCTGCGACGGTACGACGGTCCCGGGCGACACCGCCCCCAGCGCCCCCGGCACCCCGACCGCCTCGAACATCACCGACACCTCGGTGAAGCTCGGCTGGGGCGCGGCCACCGACGACAAGGGCGTCAAGAACTACGACGTGCTGCGCGACGGCAAGGTCGTCGGCACCGTGACGACCACGTCGTACACGGACTCCGGCCTGACCGCCGGCACCGACTACTCCTACACCGTGCGGGCCCGCGACACCGCCGACCAGACCGGCCCGGCCAGCGGCGCGGTCGCCGTCCACACCACCGGCGGCACCACCACTCCCCCGAGCACCGGCGGCAAGGTCAAGCTCGGCTACTTCACCGAGTGGGGCATCTACGGCCGCAACTACAACGTCAAGAACCTGGTGACGTCCGGCTCGGCATCCAAGATCACGCACATCAACTACGCCTTCGGCAACGTCACCGGCGGCAAGTGCGCGATCGGCGACTCCTACGCCGACTACGACAAGGCGTTCACCGCCGACCAGTCCGTCAGCGGTGTCGCCGACACCTGGGACCAGCCGCTGCGCGGCAACTTCAACCAGCTGCGCGAGCTGAAGGCCAAGTACCCGGGCCTCAAGGTGCTGTGGTCCTTCGGCGGCTGGACCTGGTCCGGCGGCTTCGCGGACGCGGCCAAGGACCCGGCCGGCTTCGCCCAGTCCTGCTACGACCTCGTCAACGACCCCCGCTGGGCCGATGTCTTCGACGGCATCGACATCGACTGGGAGTACCCGAACGCCTGCGGCCTGAGCTGCGACACCAGCGGGGCGGCGGCCTTCAAGAACGTCATGGCCGCACTGCGCGCCAAGTTCGGCACCAACAAGCTGGTCACCGCCGCGGTCACCGCCGACGGCTCCTCCGGCGGCAAGATCGAGGCCGCCGACTACGCGGGCGCCGCCCAGTACGTCAACTGGTACAACGTGATGTCGTACGACTTCTTCGGCGCCTGGGACAAGACCGGCCCGACCGCGCCGCACTCGCCGCTCACCTCGTACAGCGGCATCCCCAAGGCCGGCTTCGACACGGCCGACGCGATGGCGAAGTACAAGTCGATCGGCGTGCCCGCGAGCAAGCTGCTCATCGGCATCGGCTTCTACGGCCGCGGCTGGACCGGCGTCACCCAGGACGCCCCGGGCGGCACGGCCACGGGCCCGGCCACCGGCACCTATGAGCAGGGCATCGAGGACTACAAGGTCCTCAAGTCCTCCTGTCCGGTCACCGGCACCGTCGCGGGCACGGCCTACGCCCACTGTGGCAGCAACTGGTGGTCCTACGACACCCCGTCGACCATCGCCGGCAAGATGGCCTGGGCCAAGAACCAGGGCCTGGGCGGGGCCTTCTTCTGGGAGTTCAGCGGCGACACCAGCGACGGCGAGCTGGTGAACGCGATCAGCAGCAACCTCTGAAAAGGGCCTTAGGCCACATTGACGCTCCCCCAGACTTCGTCCGGGGGGACCCCCACCCAGCGAGTGAATGCGGCTACGCCACATTCACTCGCTGTCCGGGCGGGGCTGCTTCCAGCCACGCGAGGAAACCGGTCAGCGCGTCTTCGCTCATGGCCAGTTCCAGGCGGGTGCCCCGGTGGGTGCAGGCGAGCACCACGGCGTCGGAGAGCAGGGCCAGCTCCTCCTCGCCCTCGGGCAGCCGGCGGCCGGCCACCTCGATCTGCGCGCGCTCCAGCGTGCGGCGCGGCCGGGGGGCGTAGGAGAAGACCCGGTACCACTCGATGCGGTCGCCGTTGTAGCGGGCGACGCCATAGCTCCAGCCCTTGCCGCCGGCGTCCGGTTTCTCGCCCACGTCCCAGCGCAGGGAACAGTCGAAGGTGCCGCCGGAACGCTGGATCAGTCTGCGCCGCAGTCCGAACAGGAAGAGCCCCAGCACCACCAGGGCGACCACGATCCCGCACACAGTCAGAGCGAGGACCATCGGCACCGACCTCCTCGTCTCCTAGGTAACGGAACGTAAAAACACCCACATCTACCTCAGCCGCGGCCGGGTCCGGATCGCTCCGGTCCCAGCCGCGGCTGAGTGACGTCAACGCAACGGCGCGCTGTGTCTAGCGCGCCGCGGTCGCCGCCCGCAGACGGACATCGGCGCGGCGCTCGGCCTCGGCGTCGTCCTCCGCCTTCGCGCGCTCGAGCTCGCGCTCCACGCGCTGGACATCGATCTCGTCCGACAGCTCGGCGATCTCGGCCAGCAGGGACAGCTTGTCGTCCGCGAACGAGATGAAACCGCCGTGCACCGCGGCGACGACCGTTCCACCCTCACTCGTACGGATGGTCACCGGGCCCGACTCCAGCACACCGAGCAGCGGCTGGTGACCGGGCATGACGCCGATGTCGCCGGAGGTGGTGCGCGCGACGACCAGGGTGGCCTCGCCGGACCAGACCTGGCGGTCGGCGGCGACCAGCTCGACGTGCAGCTCAGCAGCCAAGAGTGGCTCCTCGGGTCACCACCCGGCAGGGCTGCCGGGTGTTGGGGTCAATTCTAGTAGGCGTGAATGAGGGGGCGGGACGCGCCCGCCCCCTCATGACTCGGACGAGTGTCCGGGTCAGGAGACGCCCAGCTCCTTGGCGTTCTTCTTCAGGTCCTCGAGACCACCGCACATGAAGAACGCCTGCTCCGGGAAGTGGTCGTACTCACCGTCGCAGATCGCGTTGAACGCGGCGATCGACTCGTCCAGCGGCACGTCCGAACCGTCCACGCCGGTGAACTGCTTGGCGACGTGGGTGTTCTGCGACAGGAACCGCTCGACACGACGGGCACGGTGGACAACCAGCTTGTCCTCCTCGCCCAGCTCGTCGATACCGAGGATCGCGATGATGTCCTGGAGGTCCTTGTACTTCTGGAGGATCGTCTTCACGCGCATGGCCGCGTTGTAGTGGTCCTGCGCGATGTAGCGCGGGTCCAGGATCCGGGACGTGGAGTCCAGCGGGTCCACGGCCGGGTAGATGCCCTTCTCCGAGATCGGACGGGACAGAACCGTCGTCGCGTCGAGGTGGGCGAAGGTGGTGGCCGGGGCCGGGTCGGTCAGGTCGTCCGCGGGGACGTAGATCGCCTGCATCGAGGTGATCGAGTGACCGCGGGTCGACGTGATGCGCTCCTGGAGGAGACCCATCTCGTCGGCCAGGTTCGGCTGGTAACCCACCGCGGACGGCAT
The DNA here is from genome assembly GCF_055581605.1 of Streptomyces sp. NPDC031418. NCBI lineage: Bacteria > Bacillati > Actinomycetota > Actinomycetes > Kitasatosporales > Streptomycetaceae > Streptomyces > Streptomyces sp. NPDC031418. The sequence goes on along the minus strand of NZ_JBVIJC010000001.1, from coordinate 52,808 downwards.
ACGGCCGAGCAGCGTGGAGACCTCGGAACCGGCCTGCGTGAAGCGGAAGATGTTGTCGATGAAGAACAGCACGTCCTGCTTCTGGACGTCACGGAAGTACTCGGCCATGGTGAGGCCGGCCAGCGCGACGCGCAGACGGGTGCCCGGGGGCTCGTCCATCTGACCGAAGACCAGCGCGGTCTTGTCGATGACGCCCGAGTCGGACATCTCCTCGATCAGGTCGTTGCCCTCACGGGTGCGCTCACCGACACCGGCGAACACGGAGACACCGTCGTGGTTGTTGGCGACACGGTAGATCATCTCCTGGATGAGCACCGTCTTGCCGACGCCGGCGCCGCCGAACAGGCCGATCTTGCCGCCCTTGACGTACGGGGTGAGCAGGTCGATGACCTTGACGCCCGTCTCGAACATCTCGGTCTTGGACTCGAGCTCGTCGAAGTTCGGGGCCTTGCGGTGGATCGGCCAGCGCTCGCCGTCGTAGGACTCGTCGACGTTCAGCACCTCACCGAGGGTGTTGAACACCTTGCCCTTGGTGAAGTCGCCGACGGGGACGGAGATGGCCGCGCCCGTGTCGGTCACCGCGGCCTGGCGGACCAGACCGTCGGTGGGCTGCATGGAGATGGTGCGGACCAGGCCGTCACCCAGGTGCTGGGCGACCTCCAGGGTCAGCGTCTTCTTCGCGCCCTCGTTCGCCGGGTCGGCGACCTCGACGTGCAGCGCGTTGTAGATGTCCGGCATCGCGTCGACGGGGAACTCCACGTCGACGACCGGGCCGATGACCCGGGCGACGCGGCCCGTAGCCGTCGCGGTCTCAACAGTGGTGGTCATTAGCGGTCACTCCCCGCGGTCGCGTCGGCCAGGGCGCTCGCGCCACCGACGATCTCGCTGATTTCCTGGGTGATTTCGGCCTGGCGGGCCGCGTTGGCAAGACGGGAGAGCGTGTTGATCAGCTCGCCCGCGTTGTCGGTGGCCGACTTCATCGCGCGCCGCGTGGCGGCGTGCTTCGAAGCGGCCGACTGGAGCAGCGCGTTGTAGATACGGCTCTCCACATAGCGCGGCAGCAGGGCGTCGAGGACGTCCTCCGCCGAGGGCTCGAAGTCGTACAGCGGAAGGATCTCGCCCTGGGGCTTCTCCTCCGCGACCTCCTCGAGGCGCAGCGGAAGCAGCCGCGCGCCGAGCGCCGTCTGGGTCATCATCGAGACGAACTCGGTGAAGACGATGTGGAGCTCGTCCACGCCGCCGTCCGCCGTGTCCTTCTCGAGGGCCTCGATCAGCGGCGCCGCGACCTTCTTGGCGTCCGCGTACGTCGGCTCGTCGGTGAAGCCCGTCCACGACTCCGAGATCTTGCGCTCACGGAAGTTGTAGTGGGCGACACCGCGGCGGCCGACGATGTACGTGTCCACCTGCTTGCCCTCGCGCTCCAGGCGCTCGGTCAGCTGCTCCGCCGCCTTGATGGCGTTGGAGTTGAAGGCACCGGCCAGACCACGGTCGCTCGTGAGGAGCAGGACCGCGGCACGGGTCGGGTTCTCCGCCTCCGTGGTGAGCGGGTGCTTGGTGTTCGAACCCGTACCGACCGCCGTGACCGCGCGCGTCAGCTCGGTCGCGTACGGCGTGGAGGCCGCCACCTTGCGCTGCGCCTTGACGACACGCGAGGCGGCGATCATCTCCATCGCCTTGGTGATCTTCTTGGTCGCGGTGACGGATCGGATGCGACGCTTGTAGACCCGGAGCTGGGCTCCCATGAGTCAGGTCCCTTCCTTACGTCACTTGGCGGCAGCGGCAGGAGTGTCCTCGCCGAGCAGCTTGCCGTCCGAGGTCTCGAACTGCTTCTTGAACTCCGCGATCGCGTCCGCGACGGCCGTGAGGGTGTCGTCGGACATCTTGCCGCCCTCGCGGATGGAGGTCATGAGGCCCTGCTCCTTGCGGTGCAGGTACTCCAGCAGCTCCTTCTCGAAGCGGCGGATGTCGGCGACCGGGACGTCGTCCATCTTGCCGGTGGTGCCGGCCCACACGGAGACGACCTGGTCCTCGGTGGACATCGGCTGGTACTGGTCCTGCTTCAGCAGCTCGACCATGCGCTGACCGCGCTCCAGCTGGGACTTCGAGGCCGCGTCCAGGTCGGAACCGAAGGCGGCGAACGCCTCCAGCTCACGGAACTGGGCGAGGTCGACCCGCAGTCGGCCGGAGACCTGCTTCATCGCCTTGTGCTGCGCGGAACCACCGACTCGGGAGACGGAGATACCGACGTTCAGCGCGGGACGCTGACCGGCGTTGAACAGGTCCGACTCCAGGAAGCACTGGCCGTCGGTGATGGAGATGACGTTGGTCGGGATGAACGCCGAGACGTCGTTGGCCTTGGTCTCGACGATCGGCAGACCGGTCATCGAACCGGCACCCATGTCGTCGGAGAGCTTGGCGCAGCGCTCCAGCAGGCGGGAGTGCAGGTAGAAGACGTCGCCCGGGTAGGCCTCACGGCCCGGCGGACGGCGCAGCAGCAGCGACACGGCGCGGTAGGCGTCGGCCTGCTTCGACAGGTCGTCGAAGATGATCAGGACGTGCTTGCCCTGGTACATCCAGTGCTGGCCGATGGCGGAACCGGTGTACGGCGCGAGGTACTTGAAGCCGGCCGGGTCCGACGCCGGGGCGGCGACGATGGTCGTGTACTCCAGGGCGCCGTTCTCCTCCAGCGCGCGGCGCACGCCGGCGATGGTGGAGCCCTTCTGGCCGATGGCGACGTAGATGCAGCGGACCTGCTTCTTCGGGTCGCCGGTGCGCCAGTTGTCACGCTGGTTGATGATCGTGTCGACGGCCAGGGCGGTCTTGCCGGTCTGGCGGTCACCGATGATCAGCTGACGCTGACCACGGCCGACGGGGGTCATCGCGTCGACGGCCTTGTAGCCGGTCTCCATCGGCTCGTGCACCGACTTGCGCTGCATGACCGTGGGGGCCTGCAACTCGAGGGCACGGCGACCGTCGGTCTCGATCTCGCCGAGGCCGTCGATCGGGTTGCCGAGCGGGTCGACGACACGGCCGAGGTAGCCCTCGCCGACCGCGACGGAGAGGACCTCACCGGTGCGCTGCACCGGCTGACCCTCCTCGATGCCGCTGAACTCACCGAGGACGATGGCACCGATCTCGCGCTCCTCGAGGTTGAGGGCGAGGCCGAGGGTGCCGTCCTCGAACTTCAGCAGTTCGTTGGCCATGGCCGAGGGCAGACCCTCGACCTTCGCGATGCCGTCGCCGGCAAGGGTGACCGTACCGACCTCCTCGCGCGAGGCCGCGTCCGGCTTGTACGACTGGACGAAGTTCTCCAGCGCGTCCCGGATCTCCTCCGGCCGGATCGTGAGCTCCGCCATCTGGGTTCCCTGCTCTCCTTGTTGGGCCCGAAGTTTCACTTTGGGGGGATGGGGACTCCCCCCATTAGGAGGTGAATCCTCTGCACGGCCCAACCAGGGCCGTCATCAGTACGTACTTCTTGAGTTGCTAGCTCGCCATGCGGCGGGCGGCCTCGTCCAGCCGGTCCGCGAGGGAGCCGTTGATGACCTCGTCACCGACCTGCACCCGGATTCCACCGAGGACCTCGGGGTCCACATCCAGGTTCAGGTGCATCCGGCGCCCGTAGAGCTTGGCCAGGGCCGCGCCGAGGCGCTGCTTCTGGGTGTCGCTCAGCGGCACCGCCGACGTCACGACGGCGACCATGCGGTCCCGGCGCTCCGCGGCGAGCTTGGACAGGGACTCCAGTCCCGCCTCCAGGCTACGACCACGCGGCGCGGTCACGAGGCGCGTCACCAGACGCTCGGTGGCCGGCTTGGCCCGCCCGCCCAGCAGCCGGTGCAGCAGCGCGGTCTTGGCCTGGCCGCCGGCGGCCCGGTCGGTCAGCGCGGCACGCAGCTCGGTGCTGGAGGACACGATCCGGCCGAAGCGGAACAGCTCGTCCTCGACGTCGTCGAGGGTGCCGGCCGCCTGCGCCGCCGTGAGGTCGGCGATGTCCGCCAGCTCCTCCAGCGCGTCCACCAGGTCGCGGGGCTGCGACCAGCGGGCCCGGACGGTGCCGGCCACCAGATCGGCGGTCTCCCCGCTGACCTGTCCGCCGATCAGGCGCCGGACCAGTTCGGCCTTGGCCTCTGCGGGCTTCGCCGGGTCGGTGAGGACCCGGCGCAGTCCGGCCTCGCGGTCGAGCAGCGCGGTGACCGCCGCCAGCTCGTCGGCGAGCTGCGCGGCGTCCACGGACGTGGAGTCCGTCAGCGCGTCGAGACGCTCACGGGCGGCAGCCAGGGCCTCGCGGCTCGCTCCGTTCATCGCGTGGCCTCGGCCTTCTCCTCGAGCTCGTCGAGGAAGCGGTCGATCACACGGCTCTGACGGGCGTGGTCCTCGAGGGACTCGCCGACGAGCTTGCCGGCCAGGTCGGTGGCGAGCTTGCCGACGTCCTGACGCAGCGCCGACGCGGCGGCCTTGCGGTCGGCGTCGATCTGGGCGTGACCGGCGGCGACGATCTCCTCGCGCTGCCGCTGGCCCTCGGCCCGCATCTCGGCGATGAGCGCGGCACCCTGCTCCTGCGCCTCCTGGCGCAGGCGCGCGGCCTCGTGCCGGGCCTCGGCGAGCTGTGCCTTGTACTGCTCCAGGACGCTCTGGGCCTCGACCTTCATGGCCTCGGCCTCTTCGATGCCGCCTTCGATCGCCTTGCGCCGCTCCGCGAGAACCGTGTTGATGTTCGGAAGCAGCTTCTTCCAGAAGAAGAAGAACACGATGGCGAAGGCGATGGTGCCGACGAGCAGCTCGGGACCGGCGGGGACGAGCGGGTTCTGCTCGGTCTCCTCGGCCGCCAGCTGTACCAGGTTGGCGATCACATCAGTGCCTTTCGTCGATTCGTGTCGGGTAAGCGGTGATTACTTACCGAACACGAACGGCATCACGATGCCGATGAGGGCGAGCGCCTCACAGAACGCGAAGCCGAGGATCTGGTTGGCGCGGATCAGACCGGCGGCCTCGGGCTGGCGGGCCAGGGCCTCGGTGCCCTTGCCGAAGATGATGCCGACGCCGACGCCGGGGCCGATCGCAGCAAGGCCGTAGCCGATCGAGCCGACGGAACCGTGGACACCAGCGGTGGCGGCGAGGGTCTCAAGAGCGGACATGCCGGTTCTTCCTTCTCTTTCATGGACCGGTGGGGGTTGGCCACCGGACGACTGGGGGTGAGGGGCGGTTGCTGATCAGTGGTGCTCGGCGAGAGCACCCTGAACGTAGGAGCAGGCGAGGAGCACGAAGACGTACGCCTGGACGGCCTGCACGAAAAGCTCGAAGCAGATCATGGCCATCGTCATCACGAAGGAGACGCCGGCGCCGACGACCAGCCAGCTGTTCAGCAGGTACCAGGAGGCGGCGGTGAACATCACCAGCATCAGGTGCCCGGCGAACATGTTGGCGAAGAGTCGCACCGCGTGCGTGAACGGGCGGACCAGCAGGTTCGAGAAGAACTCGATGACCATGACGAGCGGGAGCACCGCGCCGAGCGACTTGTCGTAGCCCGTGACGTTCTTGAAGAAGCCGACGAAGCCGTGCTTCTTGAAGGTCAGCGCGACCCACGTGATGTAGACGACCGCGGCCAGGACCGCCGGGAAGGCGATGACCGAGGACACCGGGAACTGCGCCAGCGGGATCACGGACCAGATGTTCATGATCCAGACGAAGAAGAACAGCGAGACCATGAAGGGCACGTACTTCTCGCCCTCGGTCTTGCCGAGCGTCTCGTAGACGATGCCGCGGCGCACGAAGTCGTAGCCGGCCTCGCCGATCATCTGGAGCTTCCCCGGGACGACCTTGGCCTTGCCGAAGGCGGCCCAGAAGAAGGCGACGACGACGAGCGTGGTGACGAGCGCGAGCAGCATCACCTTGTTGAACTCGAAGCCCCCCACCGTGGCGAGCGGCTTGAAGAGGAAGGAGTTCAGGCCCGGGGCCGGGAAACCGCACCCGTTGTCGGACATGATCCGACAACTCCAGTCAAAGGCGAGCTGGGTCTGGTCAGCACTCACCGCGGGCTCCTTCGGCGTGACGCATGGGTACGGCAACCTCGTTGTGTCGGCGCGGCACAGGGCCGCGGATCGGCACCGGACTGGTGTTACGGATGTGGGGGCGGCTGGGGGGCATCGAGCCTCGCGATCGAGCAGGCGTCAGCTCAGATGCCCGCGCCCGCGATGCCGCAGTTGGCACCGGACGATAGCAGGAGATCTCACAAGCCTTTATCCCGCCCCTACTCCTCACGACGACGGCCCTGTCTTCGTGGACTTGTCGCTCTTCTCGGAGTCCGGGTCGACGTAGAAGATCTTGGCCTTCATGTGCGCACGTGCCTGCGCGGCCATCCACACGACCGTCGCGACGACGAGCGCCGCGGCGAACGCCTTCGCGTTGAAGAGAGAGGTGTCCTTGAAAACAGCGACGAAGATCAGAAGGAGCAGCAGCTGGGCCACGTAGAGCATGAGGCCCATCGCCTGGAACAGCTGCGGGAGCGTTTTTGCCGTCCGCTGGAGCACATAGAGGCCGATTCCCATGAACAGGATGGCCAGCACCGTGCCGACGGCCGCACCGAGCGCGCCCTTGCCTCCCGCGAGCGCGGCGCTCACGGCGACGGCGATCGCGCCCACAGCCGCTGTGGGCACAGCGATCTGCAAGAGGTTCCGGGCGTCATTGGACGGCATGGCGGCAACTCCGCTTTCACAAGGGGGCAGGGTGTCGTCATGGACGAGCGTAGTCCCGGGCTGAGTGATCGAGACCTCACACCGACGGACCCTCGCACTCGGGTCCTTCGGTTCTCTCCGGGGTTCTCGTGAACCGTATCACAAACTATTTGATGAGGTCTTTACCTCTCCAGTGTGCCTACTGTCACACATGAGAGTGACAGTGCGCGTCTGTGCAGAATCAGCGCCCTCTTGTCTGGTATTAGGGCGCTTTGCTCCCCCAACAACGGGCAATGCTCTCGTCAGATTCTTACCTTGCGTCTCTCAACGACCGTCAATGAAACGCGATCGAGGGCCCACCGCGGTCGCCCCGTTGACGCCCGCGACGCCCGCCGTGACCGGCGTCGGCTCCACGCCCTCCGGGCACTCCTCGGCGGCGCCGTGTGCCGCCGCGAGACCCTCGGCCGGACGGCTCCTGCGCCGGTACCGGGGCGGCACGAACCGCTGCGCCCAGACCGGCACCCGCGGCGTGAAGCGCGGGAGCAGCAGCAGGACCAGACCGACCGCGCTCAGGAACGCGACGCTCAAAGTGATCCACATCGACGCGGAGTTGACCGAGAACGCCAGCGCGCCGAAGGCGATCAGCGCCGACCAGAAGTACATGATCAGCACCGCCCGGCTGTGCGAGTGGCCGATCTCCAGCAGCCGGTGGTGCAGATGGCCCCGGTCCGCGGCGAACGGCGACTGACCGCGCCAGGTGCGCCGGACGATCGCCAGCACCAGGTCGGCGGCCGGCACGGCGATGATCGTCAGCGGCATCAGCAGCGGGATGTAGACCGGCACCATCTGGTGCACGGTGTTGCGCTCGGAACCGGAGAACAGGTTCATCACGTCCGGGTCGACCTGGCCCGTGACCGAGATCGCGCCGGCGGCCAGCACCAGGCCGATCAGCATCGAGCCGGAGTCGCCCATGAAGATCCGCGCCGGATGCATGTTGTGCGGCAGGAAGCCCAGGCACATGCCCATCAGCACGGCGGCGAACAGCGTGGCCGGGGCCGCGGCCTCGATGCCGTACGAGTACCAGACCCGGTAGGCGTACATGAAGAACGCGGCGGCGGCGATGCAGACCATGCCGGCGGCCAGGCCGTCGAGGCCGTCCACGAAGTTCACCGCGTTGATGGTGATCACCACCAGGGCCACCGTCAGCAGGGTGCCCTGCCACTGGGTGAGCGCCACCGTGCCCACCCCGGGCACCGGCAGCCACAGGATGGTGAGACCCTGCATCACCATCACACCCGCGGCGATCATCTGGCCGCCGAGCTTGATCAGCGCGTCGATCTCGAACTTGTCGTCCAGCACGCCGATCAGCCAGATCAGCGCCGCGCCGGAGAGCAGCGCCCGCGGCTCGTTGGACTTGTCGAAGACCCAGTTCAGGTTCGTCAGATGGTCCGCCACCAGCAGGCCCGCGCACAGCCCGAAGAACATCGCGATCCCGCCCAGCCGCGGAGTGGGCTCCCGGTGCACGTCCCGGGCCCGGATCTCCGGCATCGCCCCGGCCACGATCGCGAACTTGCGTACCGGCCCTGTCAGCAGATACGTCACCGCGGCCGTGATACAGAGCGTCAGCAGGTATTCACGCACGGGCTTCCCCACATGTCTCGCTGGCCATCACAGCCTCACACCCTAGCGACGGACGCATACGGATGAAGACTTCCGGGTAGCGACGATGGTTGCACGAGCGGCTGTGGCCCGGCCGGCGAACCGGAATCGGTCAACCCGGATACGGCGGAAATCTACCGGTCAGCTCGCGCACCTCGTCCCGCACCCCGGACGGCTCGCTCTCCCCGCGCAGCACCGCCGCGAGCAGCGCCGCGATCCGCACCATCTCCGGCTCCCCCATCCCCTGCGTGGTCACCGCGGCCGTACCCAGGCGCAGCCCGCGGCCGTCCCCGTGCGGCAGCGCACAGCAGTCGAGCACGATCCCGGCGGCGGCCAGCCGGCCCCGCGCGGCCCGGCCGTCCACCCCGAGCGGCGCGGGATCGGCGACGATCAGATGGGTGTCGGTGCCGCCGGTGACCACGGTCAGCCCCTCGGCGGCCAGATGGCCGGCCAGCACCCGGGCGTTGGCGACCACCTGATGGGCGTACACGGCGTACGCCGGCGTTGCCGCCTCGCCGAAGGCGACGGCCTTGGCGGCGATGGTGTGCATCTGCGCGCCGCCCTGGGTGAACGGGAACACCGCCCGGTCGACCCGCTCGGCCAGCTCGCTCCCGCACAGGATCATCCCGCCGCGCGGCCCGCGCAGCACCTTGTGCGTGGTCGCGCACACGATGTCGGCGTACGGCACCGGGTTCGGCGCCGCTCCCCCGGCGACCAGCCCGATGGGGTGCGCCGCGTCGGCGATCAGATAGGCGCCGACCTCGTCGGCGACCTCCCGGAAGAAGGCGTGGTCGACATGGCGGGGGTAGGCGATGGACCCGCACACGATCGCCTTGGGCCGGTGGTTGCGGGCCAGGTGGCGCACCTGGTCGTGGTCGATCAGCCCGGTCTCCGCGTCCACCCCGTACCCGACGAAGTCGAACCAGCGGCCGGAGAAGTTCGCCGGCGAGCCATGGGTGAGATGACCGCCGTACGGCAGCCCCAGGGCGAGCACGGTGTCACCGGGGCGCAGCAGGGCCGCGTAGGCGGACAGCACGGCCGAGGAGCCGGAGTGCGGCTGGACATTGGCGTGCTCCGCGCCGAACAGCTCCCTGGCCCGGTCGACGGCGGCGCGCTCGGCGACGTCGACCAGTTCGCAGCCGCCGTGGTAGCGGGCGCCGGGATAGCCCTCGGCGTACTTGTTGGACAGCGCGGAACCGAGGGCGGCGAGCACGGCGGGCGAGGTGAAGTTCTCGGCGGCGATCAGCTGGAGCGTGAACGACTGCCGGTCCAGCTCGGCCAGCAGGATGTCGGCCATCGCCGGATCCTGGTGCCGCAGCGCGTCGGTCTGGAGGGTATGGGTGACCGACATGGCGGGCTCCCGGGGCGGTCGACGGTGACTATCCCCAATGTAGGCCGGGCAGGTGCGGGGCGCCCGGTGATGCGGCCGCACGGGAACGCGGGGCGTTCACATGCGCGCCGGTACCCCGGTCAGTGCCGTCACCACCGGGTCCAGCGCGTCCCGTATCTCGTCCCCGACGGACCGGAAGAAGGTCAGGGGCGCCCCGTACGGGTCGTACACCTCGTCCGCCTCGGCGGTGGGCGCCAGCAGCCAGCCGCGCAGCGCCGCCGCCGCCCGGACCAGTGCGCGGGCCCGGGTGACCAGGCCTTCCTCCAGGGGCGGCAGGGTCACCGGGTCTATCGCCCGGACCAGCCGGGTGAACTCCTTCAGGGTGAAGGTGCGCAGCCCCGCCGAGTGGCCCATGGAGATCACCTGGGCGCGGTGGTCCCGGGTGGCGGTCAGCACCAGATCGGCCTTGATCACATGCTCGTCCAGCAGTTCCCGGCCCACGAAGCCGGAGGCGTCCGCACCGAACTCGCCGAGCACCGCCTCCGCGTGCGCCTCCATGGGCGCGCCCTCGTGGCCCCAGGTGCCCGCGCTCTCCACGAGCAGCCCGCCGCCGAGCACCCCGAGGCGCTCCATGACGAAATGCCGGGTCAGCCGCTCGGTGATGGGCGAGCGGCACACATTGCCGGTGCTGACGTGGAGGATGCGGAAGGTGTCACGGGGAAAGCCGAAGGTGGTCGTCTGCTCCGCGACACGCTCGCCGATGCCTATGCCACGCCCCGGTGCGGGGGCGGTCAATTCGCCACCTCGAGGTCGGGTACGACCTTGCGCAGCTCCTCGGCGGAGAGGGCGCCCTCGCGCAGCAGCACCGGAACGTCACGGCTGACGTCCACGATGGACGACGGGACGATGCCGGGGGTGGGGCCGCCGTCGAGGTAGACGGAGACGGAGTCGCCGAGCATGTCCTGGGCGGAGTCGCAGTTCTCCGGCGCCGGGTGCCCGGTGAGGTTGGCGGAGGACACGGCCATCGGGCCGACCTCGGTCAGCAGCTCGATGGCGACCGGGTGCAGCGGCATCCGGATGGCGACGGTGCCCCGGGTGTCGCCGAGGTCCCACTGGAGCGACGGCTGGTGCTTGGCGACGAGCGTGAGGGCGCCCGGCCAGAACGCGTCGACCAGCTCCCAGGCCAGCTCGGAGAAGTCCGTGACCAGACCGTGCAGGGTGTTCGGGGAGCCGATCAGGACCGGGGTGGGCATGGCGCGGCCCCGGCCCTTGGCGGCGAGCAGATCGGCGACCGCCTCCGAGGAGAAGGCGTCGGCGCCGATGCCGTACACCGTGTCGGTCGGCAGCACCACCAGCTCGCCCCGGCGGACGGCGGACGCGGCCTCGCGCAGACCCGTCACGCGGTCGGTCGCGTCGTTGGTGTCGTATCGCCGTGCCATGTCTAGCGGGCCTCCTCGTACACGTACTGCGGCTGGAAAGTCTGGGGGGCGGTCACGGCAGCGCCTTGCGGGCGGTCGCGAACCGGGGGCGGTTGTTGAGGTCGGGGTGATCGGCCGCGTCGGCCCAGCCCCGCTCCTCGGTGAAGATCCACGGCACCTGACCGCCCTGGGTGTCGGCGTGCTCGATCACGACGACGCCGCCGGGGCGCAGCAGCCGGTGCGCGGTGCGCTCCAGGCCGCGGATCAGGTCGAGGCCGTCCTCGCCCGAGAACAGCGCCATCTCGGGGTCGTAGTCGCGGGCCTCGGGGGCGACGTACTCCCACTCGGTCAGCGGGATGTACGGCGGGTTGGAGATGACCAGGTCGACCTGGCCGTCGAGGTCGTGGAAGGCGTCCAGGGCGTTGCCCTGACGCAGGTCGACCCTGGACCCCTCGACGTTCTTCCGGGTCCACACCAGGGCGTCCTCGGACAGCTCCACGGCGTGCACACGGGAGCGCGGCACCTCCTGGGCGAGGGCGAGCGCGATGGCCCCGGAGCCGGTGCACAGGTCGACGATGCACGGCTCGACCACGTCCATGGCCCGTACGGCGTCTATGGCCCAGCCGACCACGGACTCGGTCTCGGGCCGCGGCACGAAGACCCCCGGACCGACCTGCAGCTCCAGATACCGGAAGTAGGCCCGCCCGGTGATGTGCTGCAACGGCTCGCGCTGCTCACGCCGGGCGATGACCTCCCAGTAGCGGGCGTCGAAGTCCGCGTCCTTCACGGAGTGCAGCTGGCTGCGCTTCACGCCGTGCACGAACGCGGCGAGCTCCTCGGCGTCGGTGCGCGGCGAGGGCACGCCGGCGTCGGCCAGCCGCTGGGTGGCCTGGGCCACCTCCGCGAGCAGCAGGTTCACGCAAGTCCTCCGGAAGTCACTGGTACGAGCCTTACGCCGCGGCCAGCTTCGCCGCCGAGTCGGCGTCGACGCAGGCCTGGATCACCGCGTCGAGGTCGCCGTCCAGGACCTGGTCCAGGTTGTACGCCTTGAAGCCGACACGGTGGTCGGAGATGCGGTTCTCCGGGAAGTTGTAGGTGCGGATCTTCTCGGAGCGGTCGACGGTGCGGACCTGGCTGCGGCGGGCGTCGGCGGCCTCCCGCTCCGCCTCCTCCTGCGCCATGGCGAGCAGCCTGGAGCGCAGGATACGCAGCGCCTGCTCCTTGTTCTGGAGCTGGCTCTTCTCGTTCTGGCAGGAGGCGACGACGCCGGTCGGCAGGTGCGTGATGCGCACCGCGGAGTCGGTGGTGTTGACCGACTGCCCGCCCGGGCCGGAGGACCGGTAGACGTCGATGCGCAGGTCGTTCGGGTTGATCTCCACGTCCACCTCCTCGGCCTCCGGGGTGACGAGGACACCGGCGGCGGAGGTGTGGATACGGCCCTGGGACTCGGTGGCCGGGACGCGCTGCACCCGGTGCACACCGCCCTCGTACTTCAGCCGCGCCCACACGCCCTGGCCGGGCTCGGCCTGCCCGCGGACCTTCACGGCGACCTGGACGTCCTTGTAGCCGCCCAGCTCGGACTCGGTGGCGTCGATGATCTCGGTCTTCCAGCCGACGCGCTCGGCGTACCGCAGGTACATGCGCAGCAGGTCACCGGCGAACAGGGCGGACTCGTCGCCGCCGGCGCCCGCCTTGATCTCCAGGATGACGTCCTTGTCGTCACTCGGGTCGCGCGGGACCAGCAGCAGACGGAGCTTCTCGGTCAGCTCCTCACGCTGCTTCTCCAGCTCCTTGACCTCGGCGGCGAAGTCGGGGTCGTCGGCCGCGAGCTCGCGCGCGGTGTCCATGTCGTCGCCGGACTGCTTCCAGGAGCGGTACGTGGCGACGATCGGGGTCAGCTCGGCGTAGCGCTTGTTCAGCTTGCGCGCGTTCGCCTGGTCGGCGTGGACCGACGGATCGGCGAGCTTCTGCTCCAGATCGGCGTGCTCGGCGACGAGGTCCTCGACTGCCTCGAACATCTTTCGGCTCCTGTACTGCGAATGAAGGGAAGGGCGGGCGACCAAAAACGCCGGTCCCGGACACACCCCGGTGAGGGTGTGGCCGTGGACCGGCGCAAGGGGGCTCGCTACTTCTTGGAGCCGGCGGCAGCCTTGCCGAAGCGGGCCTCGAAGCGGGCCACACGGCCACCGGTGTCGAGGATCTTCTGCTTGCCCGTGTAGAACGGGTGGCACTCGGAGCAGACCTCGGCCCGGATGGTGCCGGACTCGATGGTGCTGCGGGTGGTGAACGACGCGCCGCAGGTGCAGCTGACCTGCGTCTCGACGTACTCGGGGTGGATGTCGCGCTTCAAGGTGTCTCCTAGGTTTCGGGAGGGCACCGGGTCGCCGCCGCGGGATGCGGGAGCGTGAACCGGGGCCGACGTACCAGTCTGCCAGGACTGGCGCCATCCCCCAAAACCGGGGGTGGGGCCCAGGTATTCCCCGGGGCCCGGGCAGTCCTCGGGATCTGGGTAGTCCCCGGGGTCCGGGCAGTCCCCGAGGGTGTCCGCCCTCAGGGAGTGACCACGCCCTTGGCCTCGCCGGTGGCCGTGCCCTGGGTGGCCGCCTTCGGGATCCGGCGGTCGTTCTTCAGGGCGTCCCACACCAGCTGGGCCTTCTGCTTCTCCAGCAGGACCCGGTTGGGGTTGGCGGGGTCGTACTGGACGGGCATGGTGACCATGCCCAGGTTCTTGGCGCCGATGCCCTTCAGGCCGCTCGCGAAGTCGATCAGGGAGTTGACCGAGCCGAGGTCGGAGTCGGTGGTGACGGCCTTGGTGGCGGTGTCGGCGAGGTCGTACAGCTTCTTCGGGTTGCTGAACACGCCGACCTGCCTGACCTGGTTGATCAGGGCCTTGACGAACGCCTGCTGGAGCTGGATGCGGCCCAGGTCGGAGCCGTCGCCGACGCCGTGCCGGGTGCGGACCAGGCCGAGGGCCTGCGCGCCGTCGAGGGTGTGGGTGCCGGCCTTGAGGGCGAGGTGGCTCTGCGGGTCGTCGATGTTCTTCGTGGTGGTGACCTGGACCCCGCCGAGGTCGTCGATGAGCTTCTGGAAGCCCGAGAAGTCGACCTCGAGGTAGTGGTCCATACGGATGCCGGTGATCGACTCGACGGTCTTCACCGCGCAGGCGGCCCCGCCGGTGGAGTAGGCGGAGTTGAACATCACGCCCGCGGCGGCCGGGTAGGCGGTGCCCTTGGTGTCCGTGCACCGGGGGCGGTCGATCAGGGTGTCCCGGGGGATCGAGACCACGCTGGCCTTCGTGTGGCCCTCGTAGATGTGGACGATCATCGCCGTGTCGGAGCGGGCGCTGCCGTCGTCGGCGCCGCCGCCGAGCTTCCGGTTGGAGCCGGACCGGGTGTCCGAGCCGAGGACCAGGATGTTCTCCGAGCCGTTGTCGATCTTCGTGGGCCGGTCGGCGCCGAGGGCCTGGTTGATGTCGACGCTGTGCAGGTTGCCGTTGAGCTTGAAGTAGAGATACCCGGCCCCGGCACCGCCCAGGGCGACCACGCCCGCGGCGGTCCAGGCCGTGGCGAGCAGCGCCTTGCGGCCCGTACTGCGGGCCTTGCGGCGGCGCCCTCTGCCGCTGCCACGGGAGGGGCCCCGGGAGGCGCTGCCCCCCGGCTGCGGTATCGCGGGCTCCGGCGTGCTCTGGGCGGACACATCGCTCCTAGGTCTCGGCGGTCGGTTACCCCCTGCTTTCAGGGTCGGGCGCGGTTGTCACCGCTCCATCGTCGCCCCACCTGGTCAGACGGAGAAACTCGAGACAGCGTTGCACAGGGCCGGGTGCCCACCGCGTGGCGCGGCATTCACCCTGCGTGACCGGACCGATCGGGGCGAGCGGCGCTCACCTGCGGTTTCAGCCCCGGAGGTCGTACGCCTCGAAACCGGTACCAACCGAGATCCTTGTGGCAAAGATCTCTCGTCGCCCGCGTCGAAAAAGCCCGCCCCCTGTCACCGGAAGTGACAGGGGGCGGGCTCGCACACGCCGTGAGCGGGAGCGACTAGTCGCCGTTGCCCGGCGTCGGCGTCGTCTTCTGGATCTGCATCAGGAACTCGACGTTCGACTTGGTCTGCTTCATCTTGTCGAGAAGCAGCTCGATCGCCTGCTGCTGGTCCAGCGCGTGCAGCACCCGGCGCAGCTTCCAGACGATGCCCAGCTCCTCGGCACCGAGCAGGATCTCTTCCTTACGGGTACCGGACGCGTCCACGTCCACGGCCGGGAAGATCCGCTTGTCCGCGAGCTTGCGGTCGAGCTTCAGCTCCATGTTGCCGGTGCCCTTGAACTCCTCGAAGATCACCTCGTCCATGCGGGAGCCGGTGTCCACGAGCGCCGTGGCCAGGATGGTCAGCGAGCCGCCGTCCTCGATGTTGCGCGCCGCACCGAAGAACCGCTTCGGCGGGTACAGCGCGGTGGAGTCGACACCACCGGACAGGATGCGGCCGGAGGCCGGCGCGGCCAGGTTGTACGCACGGCCCAGACGGGTGATCGAGTCCAGCAGCACGACCACGTCGTGACCCAGCTCGACCAGGCGCTTGGCGCGCTCGATGGCCAGCTCGGCGACGGTGGTGTGGTCCTCGGCCGGACGGTCGAAGGTCGAGGAGATGACCTCGCCCTTGACCGACCGCTGCATGTCGGTGACCTCTTCCGGACGCTCGTCGACCAGGACGACCATCAGGTGGCACTCGGGGTTGTTGTGCGTGATCGCGTTGGCGATCGCCTGCATGATCATGGTCTTACCGGTCTTCGGCGGGGCCACGATCAGACCGCGCTGGCCCTTGCCGATCGGCGAGACCAGGTCGATGATCCGGGTCGTCAGCACGCCCGGGTCCGTCTCCAGGCGGAGGCGGTCCTGCGGGTAGAGCGGGGTCAGCTTGTTGAACTCCGGGCGGCCGCGGCCGTGTTCGGGCGCCATGCCGTTGACGGAGTCGAGGCGGACCAGCGCGTTGAACTTCTCGCGGCGCTCGCCCTCCTTCGGCTGCCGGACCGCACCGGTGACGTGGTCACCCTTGCGCAGGCCGTTCTTGCGGACCTGGGCGAGGGAGACGTACACGTCGTTCGGGCCGGGCAGGTAGCCGGAGGTCCGGATGAAGGCGTAGTTGTCGAGGATGTCCAGGATGCCCGCGACGGGGATCAGGACGTCGTCCTCGGCCAGCTGCGGCTCGGCGGCGATCTCGTCGCGGCCACGGCGGCCACGGCGGTCGCGGTAGCGGCCGCGACGGCCACGGCGGCCGCCCTCGAAGTCGTCGTCGTCCTGCTGCCGGTCCTGGCGGCCGCCCTGCTGCTGGCCCTGCTGCTGACGCTGCTGGCCGCCCTGCTGGTCGTCGCCCTTGTTACGGCGGTCACGGTCACCGCGCTCGCGGTCGCCGCGCTCGCCACGGTCGCGGTCGCGGCCGCGCTCACGGCGGTCGCGGCGGCCACGGCCCTCGCCGTCACCGGCGTCGCCGCGGGCCTCGCCCTGCCCCTGCTGCTGCGCGGGCGTCTCGGCCTTGGGCTCGGCCTTCGCCTCGGCGGCGACGGTCTCGGCGCTGCCGGCGGCCGGGCTGCCCGCCTCGGCGGTGGCGCGGCGGCGACGGCGCTCGGTCGGGGCGTCGTCGGAGGCCGGCTGGCCGGGGATCTCGATCTGCTGCTGGGCCACGGCCTTCTCGGCGGGCGCCTCGGCCTTCTTCTCGCCGTCGGCGGCCTCACCCGTACGGGCCTTGGAGGTGGCCCGGCGCTTCGGCTTGGTCTCGGCGGCGGCGTCGGCCTTGGGGGCGGCTCCCCCGGCGGCCTGCGCCTCCTTGATGACCTCGATCAGCTGGCTCTTGCGCATCCGCGCGGTGCCCCTGATGCCGAGGCCCGAGGCGACCTGCTGCAACTCGGCCAGCACCATGCCCTCGAGGCCGGTACCGCGGCGCCGCCGGGAGCCGGCACCGGTGGCAGGCGCGGAGGCGTCCGTGGCGGGCGCGGCAGCGGTCTCCTCGACACGTGCGCCCATCAGATCGGTGGTGTCGCTCACGAAGGGTCCTTCCCTGGAGCGGACGTCGGCCTGTCTGGCTCGGCGACCGGTTGTGCTGTCCGACTACGGTCCTTGCTTTCGGTGAACCGTGCCGGGGCGGTGGTCCGCCAAAGCGGCGGAGGAAATGTGCGGTGATGGCGCTTCCGCGAGCCGTGACACCTGGTGTCACGTGGCGTGGCAGCACCTGTTCCGGAGCGTGCCCGGCGGCCCGCTCAGTGCTCGCATACGACGTACTGCCCAGGTACGGCGCAGGGAACACGGAGTGGCGCGGGAGGCTCCCGGAAGAATGTCTGTCCCGGACGGGGACACAAAGCACCTCGCCATGGTGGGGTCGGGTGCAGACTTGAGATTAACACTACCGGATCCAACAAACATTCCCCCTCTCCAAATCCGGCAACCGTGTGCTTTCAGCTGTCGCCGGAGGTGGCGAGCGGCAGCACGCTCGCTCCCTGCATATCGAGGTCCAGCCGGTTGGCGGCCCAGCCCTCGCCCGCGAGGTGCGACACCTTGTCGGCGCTGGCGGCGTCGGCGAGGGCCATCACGGTGGGTCCGGCACCCGAGATGACGGCCGGGATCCCGTCCGCCCGCAGCCGCTCCACCAGCGCGGCGCTCTCCGGCATGGCCGGGGCGCGGTACTCCTGGTGGAGGCGGTCCTCGGTGGCGGGCAGCAGCAGCTCGGGGCGCCTGGTCAGGGCCTCGACGAGCAGGGCGGCGCGGCCCGCGTTGACGGCGGCGTCGACGTGCGGCACGGTGCGCGGGAGCAGACCGCGGGCGGTCTCGGTCAGAACCGGCTTTCCGGGCACGAAAACCACCGGAACGATGGAATCCGAGGGCTCCATCCTGATCGCCCGGGCGGCGCCGGCCTCCATCCAGGAGAGGGTGAAACCGCCGAGCAGGCAGGCGGCCACGTTGTCCGGGTGCCCCTCGATCTCGGTGGCCAGCTCCAGGAGGGCCGCGTCGTCGAGCTTGGCTTCACCGCCTATGGTCACCGCGCGCGCGGCGACGATGCCGGCGCAGATCGCGGCGGAGGAGGAGCCGAGGCCCCGGCCGTGCGGAATGCGGTTGGCGCAGACGATCTCCAGGCCGCGGGGCTGTCCGCCCAGCAGATCGAAGGCGGTGCGCAGGGAACGGACGAGGAGGTGGCTCTCGTCCCGCGGGAGGGTCTCACTGCCCTCGCCCGCGATGTCGATGTGCAGCCCGGAGTCGGCCACCCGGACGACGACGTCGTCGTACAGCCCCAGCGCGAGGCCCAGGGCGTCGAAGCCCGGACCCAGGTTGGCGCTGGTGGCGGGAACGCGCACCCGGACGGCGGCGGCGCGGAACGCTGGACCGGCCATCGCTCGTTGACTCTCCTTGAGCTGCGTGACGGTGGAAGACATTCGATGCGTACGGGGAGACCCTCTGGCCGCGCAGACGGCGCGGCGTCACCCCTATGCGGACGCATATGCGAGGGGAGGGTTCGGTACAGCCTATCGAAGGAAGGTTCTGTAGCGACATAGGGCGCACAGGAGGCGCACGATGCGTGTCGTAGGCCCCCTGTGCACCCTGTCAGGGTGGTGCCGGTGCTCAGGCCAGGCCGAGGCGCTCGGCCGCGGTGGCCGCGTCGACCGGGACGGTGACCGGCTGCGGGGCGCCGGCGACGGCCCAGTCGGGGTCCTTCAGGCCGTTGCCGGTGACGGTGCACACGATGCGCTGGCCCGGGTCGACCTTGCCCTGCTCGGCGGCCTTGAGCAGACCGGCCACGGAGGCGGCGGAGGCGGGCTCCACGAAGACGCCCTCCTGGGCGGCCAACAGCCGGTAGGCGCGCAGGATCTCACGGTCCGTCACCTCGTCGATGGCGCCGCCGGACTCGTCGCGGGCCTTCAGGGCGTACTCCCAGGAGGCCGGATTGCCGATGCGGATGGCGGTGGCGATGGTGGACGGGTCCTTGACGACCTCGCCTCGCACGATCGGGGCACTGCCGGAGGCCTGGAAACCCCACATTCGAGGGGTCTTGCCGGCGATGCCGTCGGCGGCGTACTCCTGGTAGCCCTTCCAGTAGGCGGTGATGTTGCCCGCGTTGCCGACCGGGAGGACATGGATGTCGGGGGCGTCCCCGAGCATGTCCACGATCTCGAAGGCGGCGGTCTTCTGACCCTCGATACGCACCGGGTTGACCGAATTGACCAGCGCCACCGGGTAGTTGTCGCTCAGCGAGCGGGCGAGGGTGAGGCAGTCGTCGAAGTTGCCGTCGACCTGGAGGATCTTCGCGCCGTGCACCAGGGCCTGGCCCATCTTGCCGAGGGCGATCTTGCCCTGCGGCACGAGGACGGCCGAGACCATGCCCGCGCGCACCGCGTAGGCGGCGGCGGAGGCGGAGGTGTTGCCGGTGGAGGCGCAGATGACCGCCTTCGCTCCCGCCTCCTTGGCCTTGCTGATGGCCATGGTCATACCGCGGTCCTTGAAGGACCCGGTGGGGTTGGCCCCCTCCACCTTGAGGTGGACCTCGCAGCCCGTGCGCTCGGAGAGCACCTGCGCGGGCACGAGGGGCGTGCCGCCCTCGCGGAGCGTCACGACCGGCGTGCTGTCGGAGACCGGCAGCCTGTCCCGGTACTCCTCGATGATTCCGCGCCACTGGTGGGTCATTGCTGGTTACTCTCCTTCAACCCGCATGATGCTGGCGACACCCCGCACGGTGTCGAGCTTGCGCAGTGCCTCGACGGTCCCGGTGAGGGAGGCGTCGGAGGCCCGGTGGGTGACGACGACGAGGGAGGCCTCTCCGTCCTTGCCCTGCTGCCGAACCGTATCGATGGACACCCCGTGCTCGGCGAAGACGGTGGCCACCTGGGCGAGTACGCCCGGCTTGTCCGCGACGTCGAGGCTGATGTGGTACCGCGTGACGACGTCGCCCATCGGGGAGACGGTCAGCGCGGCGTACGCCGACTCGCCGGGCCCGGTGGAGCCGCTGAGCCGGTTGCGGCAGACGGCGACGAGGTCGCCGAGGACCGCGGAGGCGGTCGGGGCACCGCCGGCGCCGGGGCCGTAGAACATCAGCTGCCCGGCGGCGTCGCTCTCCACGAAGACCGCGTTGTACGCGCCGCGCACGGAGGCGAGCGGGTGGCTCAGCGGAATCATGGCGGGGTGCACGCGCGCGGTGACCGACGCGCCGTCCTTCGAGCGCTCGCAGATGGCGAGCAGCTTGATGGTGCAGCCCATCTCCTTGGCCGAGCGGAAGTCGGCGGCGGTGACCTCGGTCATGCCCTCGCGGTAGACGTCGTCGAGCCGCACGCGCGTGTGGAAGGCGATCCCGGCGAGGATGGCGGCCTTGGCGGCGGCGTCGAACCCCTCGACGTCGGCGGTCGGGTCGGCCTCGGCGTATCCGAGGGCGGTCGCCTCGTCCAGCGCCTCCTGGTAGCCGGCACCCGTGCTGTCCATCTTGTCGAGGATGAAGTTGGTGGTGCCGTTGACGATGCCCATCACCCGGTTGATCTTGTCGCCGGCGAGGGACTCGCGCAGCGGGCGGATCAGCGGGATGGCACCGGCGACGGCTGCCTCGTAGTACAGGTCCCGGCCGTGCTCCTCGGCGGCGGCGTGCAGGGCGGCGCCGTCCTGGGCGAGCAGGGCCTTGTTGGCGGACACCACGGAGGCGCCGTGCTCGAAGGCGGTGGTGATGAGGGCCCGGGCCGGCTCGATGCCCCCGATGACCTCGACGACGACGTCGATGTCGCCGCGTTTGACGAGCGCGGTGGCATCGGTGGTGACCAGGGCCGGGTCGATGCCCTCGCGGACCCTGCTCGGCCGCCGTACGGCGACCCCCGCCAGCTCCACCGGGGCGCCGATCCTCGCCGTGAGGTCGTCGGCGTGCGTCGTCATGATGCGCGCCACCTCTGAGCCGACAACCCCACAGCCCAGCAGCGCCACCTTCAGCGGACGCGTACGCATCATCCGACCTCGTTTCCTCATACCGTCTACGGTTGGACCAGTCTCACTCACCGGACGGGAGTTTCTACCCTTCGTCCGGATCCTGAGACATGTATTTCATTTGTACGGGGCCGGAAGACCGCAGATCTTCCAGCCCCGGTGCCGGGCCCGGTGGGCTACCCGACGTCGAGACGCAGGAGGTCCTCCTCCGTCTCGCGCCGGACGATCACCCGCGCCTCGCCGTCCCGCACCGCCACCACGGGCGGCCGGAGCACATGGTTGTAGTTGCTGGCCATGGAGCGGCAGTACGCGCCGGTGGCCGGTACGGCGATCAGATCGCCCGGCGCCAGGTCGGCGGGCAGGAACGCGTCCTTGACCACGATGTCGCCACTCTCACAGTGCTTGCCGACGACACGGGCGAGCATCGGCTCGGCCTCGCTCGCCCGGGACACCAGGGCGACGCTGTACTCGGCGTCGTACAGAGCGGTCCGGATGTTGTCGGACATGCCCCCGTCCACGGACACATAGGTGCGCAGCCCGTCCAGCGGCTTGACGGTGCCGACCTCGTAGAGGGTGAAGGCGGTCGGCCCGACGATGGCGCGCCCCGGCTCGACGGAGATGCGCGGGGTGCGCAGCCGGGCGGCCTCGCACTCACGGGTGACGATCTCGGTGAGCGCCTTGGCGATCTCGTGCGGCTCACGCGGGTCGTCGGCGCTGGTGTACGCGATCCCGAGGCCACCCCCGAGGTCGATCTCGGGCAGCTCGACCCCGTGCTCGTCCCGGATGTCCTTGAGCAGCCCGACTACCCGGTGGGCGGCGACCTCGAACCCGGACATGTCGAAGATCTGCGAGCCGATGTGGGAGTGGATCCCGATCAGCTCCAGGCCGTCGAGCTGAAGGGCCCGCCGTACCGCCTCCGCGGCCTGCCCCCCGGCGAGCGGGATCCCGAACTTCTGGTCCTCGTGGGCGGTGGCGATGAACTCGTGCGTGTGCGCCTCCACGCCGACGGTGATCCGGATCTGCACCCGCTGCCGCCTGCCCAGGGACTGCGCGATGTGGGCGACCCGCACGATCTCCTGGAAGGAGTCGAGGACGATCCGGCCGACCCCGGCCTCCACGGCCCTGCGGATCTCCGCCTCGGACTTGTTGTTGCCGTGGAAGGCGATGCGCTCGACGGGCATCCCGGCGGACAGGGCGGTGGCCAGCTCGCCGCCCGAGCACACGTCCAGGTTCAGCCCCTCCTCGTGCAGCCACCGCACGACGGCACGGGAGAGGAACGCCTTGCCGGCGTAGAACACGTCGGCGTCGGGCCCGAAGGCGCTGCGCCAGGCACGCGCCCGGGTGCGGAAGTCGGTCTCGTCGAGGATGTAGGCGGGGGTGCCGAACTCCTCGGCGAGCCGCACGACGTCGATGCCCCCGACGCGGACGACACCGTCGGCGTCGCGCTCGACCGTCTGGGACCACACCTTCGCGTCGAGGGCGTTGAGGTCGGCGGGCGGCGCGGAGTAGTGGCCCTCGGGAAGGACGTCGGCGTGACGGGGCCCGGCGGGGTGTGCGGAACGGCTCATGACGTGGGTCTCTTCTTGGCTCAGAGGTATTCGGGTGCGTCGATGCCGAGCAGGGACAGGCCACCGGCCAGCACCGTCCCGGCGGCTTCGGCGAGGGCCAGCCGGGCGCGGTGGGCGGCCGAGGGTTTCTCCTCACCGCGCGGCAGCACGAACGGCAGGAGGGGCAGCGCGGCATCGGCGACGGTCACGAGATGCCGGGCGATCCGGTCCGGGGCACGGTGGGTGGCGGCCGCGGCGAGGATGCGGGGGTGGTCGGCGAGGGGGGTGAGCAGGTCGCGGGCGTCGACGGGGCCGGGGACGGCGCCGAACCCGAGGCGGGCGGCGTTGCGGCTGAGGGACCGGACGCGGGCGTGTGCGTACCGCACCCGGAACAGCGGATTGCTCTCCCGCTGCACCAGGTGGTCGGCGGTGATCCGGGGCCGGTCGTGCGGCGCGGGATGCAGCAGCGCCCACCGGGCGGCGTCGGGGCCGAGCGGGGCGGGATCCTCGGGCGCGGGCACCGGCCGCAGATCGGCCGGCTCCCCGTGCTCGACGACGGCCCGCCCGCCCTGCGCCGCCACGATCCGTACGACGGCGTCCGCGACGACCTCGGCCCGCACCTCGTACGGCACCCGCAGCACCAGGAACTGCCCGGCCAGGGCGTCACCGTGGCCGTACCCCGCGCCCTGGCGCAGGATCTCCTCGACCAGGCCGGTGACGGGGTCGGCCAGCGCGTCCAGGCTGATGTTGAGAAACCCGGGGCCGGTGACGACGACGTCCCGGACCCCGGCCGCGCCGACGAGCCGGCTGCGCAGGATCTCGGCGACCCGCCCCGGCGGCTGCCCGGCCGGCCGCGCGAGCTGGAGGGCGACGTTGGTCGCGAAGTCCCCGCATCCGCCGGGCCCCGGCTCGGTCACGACGACCCGCTCGGGCACGGCCACTTCCAGCTCCCCGTCGGCAACGGCACGGCGCACCGCGTGCAGCACGGTGCGGGACAGCTCGACGGGGGTCACGGGACAAGCCTAGGGGAGGAGACGGGGGGCACGGCGAGCCGGTTTCCCCTCGCAAGACGGCACCGGCGGCCCACACCGAACGGACCCTGCCCGCGCCCCGTCCCGACCGAAGGAATTCCCTCCACCCCCGCTATCCGCCGAAGGAAATCCCCCCGGGGACTCCGTCGGCGACCCCGTCGTCATCCCCGTCCGCGTCGTCCTCCCCACTCCCCCGGGCCCCCCGCCGCCCCTCGATGAGCTGCTTGACGAGCCGGACGAGTTCCGCGGGTTCGAAGGGCTTGGCGAGGAAGGCGTCGACGCCGACATCGAGGCCGGCCTCGAACTCGTACTGCGTGCAGGCGCTGATGATGGCGAGGGGCAGGTGGTGGGTACGGGGATCGGCGCGCAGCCGGGCAGCGGTGCGCAGGCCGTCCAGCCGCGGCATGACGACATCCAGCGTGACGATGTCGGGCCGCACCTGATGCACCACATCCAGACACTCGGCACCATCGGCCGCGGTCACCACCTCAAGCCCTTCCAGCTCGAGGTTGACCCTGATCAGCTGGCGGATGACCTTGTTGTCGTCGACGACAAGCACCCGACCCGACGCCCCTGGCACACCTCGAGAGTAGGTCCGCCCCGGCCACCGCGTCCGGGTTTTCCCTACTTCTGCCCCGTAGGGGGGATGGGGGTGGGGGGAGGGGGGTCCTTCGGGCTGGGCGGGGGCACCTCCGTGGCGGGCGGGGGGCGGAGGGGGCTGGGTTGGCGTTCCTCTGCGCTGGGAAGGGACCCCATCGTGCCGGGCTGGGGGCTGCCCTGCGCTGGTTAGGGGCCCGGTCGTGTCGGGGGGCCCGATGAGCTGGGGGTCCTCCGCGGGGGGCGAGGGAGCCGGGCGTGCCGGGGAGGGGCTCTCGGCGCTGGGGAGGGACGCGGTCACTCCGGGCGGGTGGTCCGTCCACGGCGGGTGGAGGACTACTCCACGCCGGGTAGGCGACGCCTCCTCAGCCCGACCCGGGAAACGGGTTCCTGATCACCCCGCCGGACCTGCTAATGTTCTACACGTCGCCGCGAGCGAGAAGCTCCGCAGCCGACACGCCCCCGTAGCTCAGGGGATAGAGCAACGGCCTCCGGAGCCGTGTGCGCAGGTTCGAATCCTGCCGGGGGCACCTTGTATGAGGTGCCTAAGAGACCCCGTCATCAGCGGAAGCGCTGAGGCGGGGTCTTCGCGTATGGGGAGATGCCAGACCCCTGCGCGTGATGCGTGCCCACCAGCGGCCACATCGACGAGACAGTAGCGACCATCCACACCGCGCGGGGCCTGCTGAAAAGCTGGCGCGAGCGAGAGCTCCCCAGGCCGCGATGATCTCTGTTGATCTTCCCGACCTCTTCCCAACGGCTCACGCCTGCGCCCCTACGGACACCGGCTCAGGTCTCCGCCGGCGGCGTCCACGCCGCCACCAAATCCAGCAGGCCCGGGAAGCGGGTGTGCAGGTCTTCCGTGCGGACCTGGCTGCGGCGTTCCAGGCCGTACTGGCGCTGGCGGGTGATGCCCGCTTCGCGGAGGGCCTTGAAGTGGTGGGTCAGGGAGGACTTGGGGCGGTCCAGGCCGAACCAGCCGCAGGGGTGGTCGAACTCCTCCGACTCCAGGAGCAGTTTGCGGACGATGCGCAGCCGGAGCGGGTCGCTGAGTGCGCCGAGGACGGTCTCCAGGCGCAGGTCCTCCACGGATGGCTCGGGGAGGGGGGCGGGACGCGGGTGCGGGTCCGGCATGGGCACTTCCTTTCTCCTGTACGAGTTCGATCGTACTACGTGCTAGGTTCGATTGAAGTCGTACTGGTACGGGTTCGGTCGTACTGAGGACTTCCAGGGGAGGAGTGGGTCGTGAGCCAGGTTGGGGTGCGAAGGCGCGGGGTGGGGCTCAGGGCGGGTGGTGGGGAGGTGTCCGTGCGGTGGGTGTGGCTCGCCGCCTGGCCGGTGACCGCCGTGTTCGTGCTGTCCAACGCCGCCACGCCGCTGTATGTGCTGTGGCAGCGTCAGATGGGGTTCAGCAAGGGCACGCTGACCGTCGTCTTCGCGTGTTATATCGCCGGGCTGCTGGGTTCGCTGCTGGTGTCCGGCGTCGTGTCCGACCGGTTCGGCCGCAAGCCGGTGCTGCTGCCCGCGGTGGGGCTCGCGCTGGTGGCCTGCCTGGTCTTCGCCACCGCGGGCGGGGTCGGCGCGCTGGTCGTGGCGCGGCTGTGCACCGGGATCGCGGTCGGCGCGGTGGTGTCGGCCGGGATGGCCGCGGTGACGGACGTGGCCGGGCCCGGGCGGCGCCGGCTGGCCGCGCTGCTCGCCTCCTGCGCGATGGTGTTCGGGGCGGGCACCGGGCCCCTGCTCGCGGGGGTGCTGTCCGAGGCCCTGCCCGCGCCCACGGTCACCGTGTTCGTGGTGGAGGCGGTGTTGCTGGTCACGGCGGGGGTGGTGGTCGTACGGATGCCGGTAGGGCGGCCGGACAGGGGCGGCAGCGGGGCGTGGGTGCGGGTGCCGGGTGTGCCCCGGGGTGTGGGGTGGCGGCTGGCCGTGGGCATCGCCGTGTTCGCGCCCGGGATCACCGCGACGTCGTTCGTGCTGTCGCTCGGCCCCTCGCTGCTGGCGGGGCTGCTCGGGACCGGTAGCCGCGTGGTGTCGGGGGCGCTGGCGTTCGTGATGTTCCTCGGTGCGACGGGGGTGCAGTTCGCGGTACGGCGGCTGCGGCGGCCGGCGATTCTGGCCGGCGGGGCGGGGGCCACCGCGCTCGGCATGCTGCTGCTGGTCGTCGCCGTGCGGTGGGGCTCGGTGACGGCGCTGGCGGGGGCGGTGCTGCTGGCCGGGGCGGGGCAGGGGATGGGGCAGTTGGGCGGGCTGTCGCTGTTGAACGCCGCGGTGCCGGTGGAGCGGCTCGCCGAGGCCAACGCGGCGTTCAACATCGGGGGGTATCTGCCCGCCGGGGTGCTGCCTGTGTCCGTGGGGTATCTGAGTGATGCGGTGGGGCTGGGTACGGGGGCGACGGTGTTCGGGGTCGCTCTGGGGGTGGTCGCCGTGGGTGGGGGTGCGCTCGCGGCCGTGGTGGGGCGGCGCTTCGAGGAGTGAGGGCCGCCGTCAGGCCGGGCGTTTGCGGGAGGTCGTTTTCTTCGCGGCCGCCGTCGTCTTCTTCCCCGACGAGGACGACGAGGTCGAGGCGGACTTGGCCGCCGTCTTCTTCTTCGTCCCCTCCGTCGCCTTGGACGTCGACTTCCGCGCCGCGGCCGTCTTCTTGGCCGGGGCCGCCTTCGTCGACTTCTTGCCCTCGGTCTCCTTCGGCGTGGTCCGGCCTCGCGGCAGGGGTCTGACCTCCGCCTCCCCCGCCGGCTGCGCACCCCGCGACTCGCGGGCCGCGCGGACGCTGTTCTCCAGGGCCGCCATCAGGTCGAGCACCTTGCCGCCGGCGGGCGGGGCCGGCGCCTCGGGCGGCGCCTCGCCGGAGGCCTTCGCCGCGATGACCTCCTCCAGCGCTTCCCGGTACTCGTCGTGCAGGTCCTTCAGGTCGACCTCGCCGAGGGTGTCCATCAGGGCGTCGGCGAGGTCCAGTTCCTTGTCGCGGATGCTGACGTCGGCGTCGGGGGCGACCCCCTCGGGGGCGCGGACCTCGTCCGGCCACAGCAGGCCGTGCATGGCGATGGCGTCGCCGACGACCCGGAGCATGCCGAGGCGTTCCCGGCCGCGCAGCGCGTACTTGGCGATGGCGACCTTGTTGCTGCGCTTGAGCGCCTCGCGCAGCAGGGTGTACGGCTTCGCCGCCGGGACGCCGCTGGCCGCCAGGTAGTAGGCCGCGTCCATCTGGAGCGGGTCGATCCGGTCGGCCGGCACGAAGGCCACGATCTCGATCGTGCGGGCCGTGGGGATGGGCAGGTGGGAGAGGTCCTCGTCGGTGATCGGGATCATCGTGCCGTCGGCGTCCTCGTACGCCTTGCCGATCTCCGACTGGGTGACCTCGCGCTCCTCCAGTTCGCAGACCTTGCGATAGCGGATCCGGCCGTTGTCCTCGGTGTGGATCTGGCGGAAGGAGATCGAGTGACTCTCGGTCGCGTTCACCAGCTTGATCGGGATGCTGACGAGCCCGAAGGAGATCGCACCGTTCCATATGGATCGCACGTGCCACACCCTTCCACCGTTTTCACCGCTTTGTCTGGGATTGTCATCCTATGACGCCTATCACAGAGGTGGAGGGGCACCGGGTCGCGCTCAGCAATCTGGAGAAGGTGCTGTACCCGGAGACCGGTTTCACCAAGGCGGAGCTGGTGCACTACTACGCGACCACCGCCGACGTGCTGCTCCCGCATCTGCGGGACCGCGCCGTGTCGTTCCTGCGGTATCCGGACGGCCCGGACGGGCAGCTGTTCTTCACCAAGAACGTGCCGCCCGGTACACCCGAGTGGGTCACCACCGCCGAGGTGCCGCGGTCCTCGGCGGACAGCCCGGCCCGGATGGTGGTGATCCAGGATCTGGCCAGTCTGGTCTGGGCGGCGAACCTGGTCACCGAGTTCCACACCCATCAGTGGCGGGTGCAGACCCCACAGGAGGCCGACCGGCTGGTCTTCGACCTCGACCCGGGTGCGCCCGCCACCGTCGTGCACTGCTGCGAGGTCGCCCTGTGGCTGCGCGAGCGGCTCGCGGCGGACGGGATCGAGGCGTACCCGAAGACGGCCGGTTCGAAGGGGCTGCATCTGCTGGCCGCCGTACGGGGCTCGTCCTCGGAGCGGGCCAGCGAGTACGCCAAGGCGCTCGCGGTGGAGGCCGAGCGGGCGATGCCGCGGCTGGTGGTGCACCGGATGACCAAGAGCCTGCGGCCGGGGAAGGTGTTCGTGGACTGGAGCCAGAACGCGGCCCGCAAGACCACGGCCACGCCGTACACCCTGCGCGCCCGCCGGGCCCCGCTGGTGTCGGCGCCGGTGACCTGGGAGGAGGTCGCCGAGTGCCGCAGCCCCGGCCGGCTGGAGTTCCGGGCGGAGGACATCGCCCCGCGTCTTCAGGACCTGGGCGATCTGATGTCACCGCTGGTGGACGGGGCGAACGCGGCCGACCTTCCCGCCCGGGGCGGATAGCAGCCCGGGCACCCGTCGCACAGGGCCCCGCCTACACCCTCCCCCACGTCCTGCGGTCCCGCGCCATCGCGTGCAGCGCCTCCACGTCCCCCGGCTTCAGCACCCCGCCGGTCCGCGCCAGACCCGTCAGCTCCTCGTCGCGGAGGATGCGCACGCCCCTCGGCCGGGCGGTGACCGTGACCTCGGTGGGGCCCACCAGGGCCAGCAGCGGATGGACCTCGGCGGTCAGGGCGTACGCGGCGCGGTCGGCGTCGGCGCGCAGCCGGCGCAGCAGCGGCTCGGGCTCGCGGCGGCCCACGGTGACCATGAGGTCGGCGACCAGGACCCGGCTTCTGCGGGCGTACAGGGCGTGTACGGCGTACAGGCCGCCGGGGCCGATGACCAGGTGGTGGATGCGGTCGCCGCCGGGCAGCGGTATCGAGTGCACGGTGTGCCAGCCCGCGCCCTCCAGCCCGTCCAGCGTCTCGCCGACGGCCTGCTCGGCCAGCAGTGCGCGCCGGCGCGGGTCCGGGCGGAGCCTGCGGACGGGACCGCCGTGGCCCGGGCCGTGACCGAGACCGTGCCCCAGGCCATGAGCCCGGCCGCGGCCGTGACCGGATTCGCGGTCGAGGGCGACCAGCAGGGCCTCGCCGGGGCGATTGGGGGCGAGGTCGTCGTCCGGGTGCAGGGTCAGCCGGGCGAGTTCCGCGGGGGTGGGGACCGGGGGCGGGCCGACGGTCACCGGGCCGGTCAGAAACGGCTTCAGTGCCTCGAGCACGTCCTGATGGCCGTCCTCGCCGGGCAGAAGCACGCTGACCCGGCCGGTCTCACGGTCGTACCAGGCGACGCTGGATCCGTCCGGGCGGCAGACGTACAGCCGTTCCCGGCCGTGCCGAAAGGCCGGCACCACGCGCAGTCCGCTCATGCGCCATCACCCCTCGACCATGGGAACAGGCAGGGTGGTCCGGGGGCAAGACCGGTTGGGCCGACTGCGGTTGCCGTGGAGGCCGGCCGGCCGTGTCCCGTCCGGCGGGCCGCACAACGAGCTGTTCGTGGCGTACCCGCGCGCCTGACCGGGCACCGTACGGCCGCTGGAGAAGTCGGCCGAGTAGCCTCTCTCCCAGCACCACCCCGGGTGAACAAAACGGACTTTACGCCTTTACGACTTAGGGTGTGGTGGATGACGACCGCCCCGTCGCCCTCAGGAGCCCCGTGTCTGCCCGTCGCCCTCTGCGCACCGCCCGTACCGCGGTCGCCGTCGCACTGCTCGCGGCGACGGCGGCGGCCTGCGGCGACAGCGGCGGGCTCCAGGCCGCCGGTCCGACCCAGACGGCCATCAGTCCCGCCAAGCTCTGGCCCGACCTGCGGCCGGCGTCCAGCCCCGCCTTTCCGTACTCCGTGGCGACCCGGGAGACCGTCAAGGGTGTGACCGTGCCCGGTGACGACATCCGCAGGGTCGATCCGGTGGACGTGGTGGACGCCGAGGTGAAGGCCCATCCGGACGACTACGGGTCGAAGGGGGCGTACCACGCGACGGTGGACCGGCTGAAGGAGTGCCGGCCGGGCGGGCGGCGGGCGCGCTGCCCGCTGCTGCCGGCGTACTACCGGGACCTGACCGGCGACGGCCGGCCCGACATGACGCTCGGCTTCCGGCTGTACCCGACGAACCAGACGGCCGTACGGGTCTACACGGTCGAGAAGCACCGGCTGGTGCAGGTCCTGGCCGACAACGACGCGATCATCGGCGTGGAGCTGGCCGGACGCGCGCTGATCGAGCGCTCGCCGGCCGACATCTCCGGGTACGAGTACCGCACCACCTGGGTGTGGGACCCGGAGCAGCGCGCGATGGTGTTCTCCCGGGACGAGTATCTGCACACCGGGGACGGCCGCCGCACCCGGAAGCCCTCGCCGAGCCCGGTGCCGTCCGTCTCGCCGTCGGCGGGCGCGTGATGAGGGTCGCGCTGCCCCAGTGGGCCGGGACGCTCGCCGTGAAGGCGGCGCTGTTCATCACGGTGATGTGCTGTGCGCTGGCCGCGCTGCTGGGCGTCCTGGTGCATGTCTCGGTGACCAACCAGACCGTGGGCCAGGCCCGCAAGCTGGCGCTGTCCCGGCTGGCCGACGCGACCCAGGCGTACGAGGCCGGGGACACGCTGCTGCCGGGCGCCGGGGTGGACCCGGAGGGGCTGCCCGCGCCGCTGCGGACGCTGGCGGCGGCCGGGGAGCGCGGCACGATGGTCTCCGCGCACCTGGGCCGGCCCACCATGTGGGCGGCGGGGCCGGTGGCCGGCCACCGGGCGCTCGCCGTGGAGGTCGACTACTCCCAGCAGGCCCGTACGATCGCCGGCCTCGACACCTCGATCCTGTGGTCCTCGGGGCTCGCCATCGGGGCGACCGTGCTGGTCGGGGTGTTCGCGGTGAGCCGGGTGACCCGCCGGCTGCACGGCACCGCCCGGGTGGCCCGGCGGATCAGCGCGGGCGATCTGGACGCGCGGGTGAACGACCCACGGACCAAGGACGCGAGCCGGCCGCCGGACGAGGTGGCCGCCGTCGCGGCCGCCCTGGACACCATGGCCTCCACGCTCCAGAGCAAGCTGCTGAGCGAGCAGCGGTTCACCGCGGACGTCGCCCATGAGCTGCGCACCCCGCTGACCGGGCTGCACGCGGCGGCGGAGCTGCTGCCGCCGGGCCGGCCGACGGAGCTGGTGCGGGACCGGGTGGCGGCGCTGCGCACGCTCACCGAGGACCTGCTGGAGATCTCCCGGCTGGACACCGGCCGGGAGAGGCTGGAGGTGGACACCGAGGAGCTGGGGGCGCTGGCGCAGCGGGTGGTACGCGCCTCGGGCACCCGTACGGAGGTGCGGATCCTCCGGGACGCGCGGGTGGAGACCGACCGGCGGCGGCTGGAGCGGGTGCTGGGGAACCTGGTGGCCAACGCGCACAAGCACGGGGCCGCGCCGGTGGTGCTGACGGTGGACGGGCCGGTGGTGACCGTGCGGGACCACGGGGGCGGCTATCCGGAGTACCTCGTCGCGCACGGGCCGCAGCGGTTCCGTACGGAGGGCGGCGCCACCGGGCACGGGCTGGGGCTGACCATCGCGCTGGGGCAGGCGGAGGTGCTGGGGGCGAGGCTGTCGTTCGCCAACGCGGTGGACGGCGGGGCGGTCGCCACGCTGCGGCTGCCCGACTCCCCGCATCCTTAAGGGACCGATGCCCGTAGGGGCCGATGTCCCCGCGCCCCTGAGCCGCCGATGTCCCCGCGCCCCTGAGGGACCGGTGCCCGCAGGGACCGATGCCCCGCGCCTCTAAGGGACCGAGTGTCCGCGCGCCCCTAAGGGACTAATGCGCAGGGCACCCGCAGGCGGCCGATCCTAATGTGGCGGTTAGTCAGGATCCGTCCGCCGCCCGGAGGTGCCCCCATGTCCCTGCGTTCCGTCCTCTCCCGTGGGCTCGCCATAGTCACCGCCGCCGGAACCCTGGCCTGTACCGTCGCGGCCGTGCCCGCCCTCGCGGACGAGGACGACGGCGGCGGGAGGGATCCGCGCTTCTCCCAGGGTGTCGTCACCGCCGAGGAGGGCATGTGGCTGCGGGACCGGCCGGACCGGGGCAGCCGGCGGGTGCGGTTCGTCGACGAGGGCGAGCGGGTGTCGGTCTTCTGCGAGACGCGCGGGCGGCCCGTGCACGGCAACCCGGTGTGGTACCTGCTGACGGACGGCACCTGGGCCTGGGGCACGGCGCGGTACATCGACATCATCGGGCCCCTGCCACGCCGGTGCTGACGCGCCGACGGACACTGCCGGGGGACAACACCCGCCAGACCTCCCCTTTGGGTAGGTTCCGGGCATGACGAACGCCGGAACCACCCTGGCGGCGGCCCAGGCTCCCGCACCCGCCGTACGCCTCCCCCGGCGCCGTGGCATGGAACTCGCCCTGATCGTGCTGGCCGTCCTGCTGTCGGTGTCCGGCTACTGCGCGGTGGGCCTGGCCAGGGCCGGTACGGTGCCGCCGGGCGCCGTCGGCTACGGGGCCGGGGTCGGGGTGCTCGCCCTGTTCGCGCATCTCGCCGTCCGGATCCGGGCGCCGTACGCCGACCCGCTGCTGCTGCCGATCGCGGTGCTGCTCAACGGCCTCGGCCTGGTCCTTATCTACCGGCTGGACCTGGAGACGCCGAGCGACCGGGCGGCCCCCGCCCAACTGGTGTGGTCCACGCTGGGAGTCGGCCTGTTCATCCTGGTCGTACTGATGCTGCGCGACCACCGGATGCTCCAGCGGTACGCGTACGTGTGCGTGGTCGCCGCGCTGGCGCTGCTCGCGCTGCCGATCCTCTTCCCGGCGGTCAACGGGGCCCGGATCTGGATCCGGATCGCCGGGTTCTCCATCCAGCCGGGCGAGTTCGCGAAGGTGCTGCTCGCGGTGTTCTTCGCCGCCTACCTGGCCGCCAACCGCAACGCGCTCGCGTACACCGGCCGCCGGGTGTGGCGGTTGCAGTTCCCGACCGGGCGGGTGCTCGGGCCGATCCTGACGATCTGGCTGATGAGCGTCGGCGTGCTGGTCCTGGAGCGCGACCTCGGCACCTCGCTGCTGTTCTTCGGGCTGTTCGTGGTGCTGCTGTACGTCGCCACCGGGCGCACCGGCTGGATCGCGGTCGGGCTGCTGCTCGCCGTGCTGGGCGCGGTGGCCGTGGGGCGGCTGGAGCCGCATGTGAACCAGCGGATCGAGGACTGGCTGCACCCGTTCGCCACCATCGAGGCGGGGCAGGGGCCGAACCAGCTGTCCCAGTCGCTGTTCGCGTTCGCCGCCGGCGGGGTCCTGGGCACCGGGCTCGGGCTCGGCCACTCGATCCTCATCGGGTTCGCCACCAAGTCGGACTTCATCCTGGCGACGGCCGGGGAGGAGCTGGGCCTCACCGGCCTGGCCGCGATCATCCTGCTCTACGCGCTGCTGGTGGAGCGCGGCTACCGGGCGGGCCTCGCGCTGCGCGAGCCGTTCGGGCGGCTGCTCGCGGTCGGGCTCGCCTCGATCCTGGCGCTCCAGGTGTTCGTGATCGCGGGCGGGGTGACCGGGCTGATCCCGCTCACCGGCATGGCGATGCCGTTCCTCGCCCAGGGCGGCTCCTCGGTGGTGACCAACTGGGCGATCGTGGCGCTGCTGATCCGGGTGAGCCATTCGGCGCGCAGCCAGTACGACGGGCGGGAGGCGCGGTGACCGAGTACGGCGGCCTCGGCGAGGGCGGCCGGCCGATGGGCCGGTACATCCGGCACGCCTGCGCGTTCTGCGCCCTGCTGCTCGCGGCCCTGCTGGTCAACGCGGCCCGGGTGCAGGTCGTCCAGTCCGGCGCCTACGACGACAACCCGGCCAACCGGCGTACCACGATCGCCCGTTACGGCCAGCCGCGCGGGAACATCCTGGTCGACGGCGAGCCGGTCACGGGTTCCGTGGACACCGGCGAGCAGCTGCGCTACGAACGCACCTACCGCGACGGCCCGCTGTATGCACCGGTGACCGGCTTCGCCTCGCAGATGTACGGCACCACGTTCCTGGAGCACGCGGCGGACGGGGTGCTGTCGGGCACCGATCCGGTGCTGTCGCCGCTGCCGCTGTGGCGGGACGCGACCCGGCGGCCGAACCCCGGCGGCGACGTGGTGACGACGCTGGACGGGGCGGCCCAGGAGGCGGCGTACCGGGGGCTGGCCGGGCGCAAGGGCGCGGTGGCCGCCATCGAGCCGGCCACCGGCCGCATCCTGGCGCTGGTGACGAGCCCGTCGTACGACCCGGCGCTGTTGTCCGGCAACGGCGAGGCGGTGGCGTCGGCGTGGGCGCGGCTCAACCACGACCCGGAGAAGCCGATGCTCAACCGGGCGGTACGGCAGACCTATCCGCCGGGGTCGACGTTCAAGGTGGTCACCGCGGCCGCGGCGCTGGACTCGGGGGTGGTCACCGACCTGGACGCGCCCACCGACTCCCCCGACCCCTACCGGCTGCCCGGCACCACCACCCGGCTGACCAACGAGGGCGACGGCTGTGCGGACGCCTCGCTGCGGATGGCGTTCGAGTGGTCCTGCAACACGGTGTTCGCCAAGCTCGGCGTGGACGTGGGCGTGCGGGACATGGCGGAGACGGCGCGGGCGTTCGGCTTCAACGACCCCGCGCTGCGCATCCCGTTCGGCGTCTCGCCCAGCACCTTCGACACCCATGTCGACCGGGCGCAGCTGGCGCTGTCCTCGATCGGGCAGTACAACACCCGGGCCACACCGCTCCAGATGGCGATGGTGGCGGCGGCCGTCGCCGACGGCGGCCGGTTGCGCCGGCCGTACCTGATCGAGCGGACCACCCGCCGGGGCGGTGAGACGGTGGCCGGGAGCGGGGCGCATCCGGCGCGGCAGGTGATGCGGCCGGACACGGCGGCCCGGCTGAAGGAGCTGATGACCGACGTGGTCGAGGAGGGCACCGGCACCCGGGCGGGCATCCCGGGCGCCCTGGTCGGCGGCAAGACCGGCACCGCCCAGCACGGTGTGGGCAACTCCGGTGTGCCGTACGCCTGGTTCGTGTCCTGGGCGCAGTCGGAGGATGCCCTGGAGCCGGAGGTGGCGGTCGCGGTGGTGGTGGAGGACGCGTCGGCGGACCGGGGCGAGATCAGCGGGGGCGGGGACGCGGCGCCGATCGCCCGGGACGTGATGCGGGCGGTCCTCGCCCGGTGAGCGCCTGCCCGAGAGCCCTTCTTCCGAAAGGCTCTCGGGCGGGCGCCCGGAGGTCAGCCGAGCGGCCGGAGCATCTCGGAGCGGACCGTGACGGTGTGCCGCGCGGCGGCGGCGAGATCGACGTCCGCGGCGTGGGTCGTCGCCATGTCGACCTCGGCCACCACGGCCGCGGTGTTGCCGTCCGCCCAGGAACAGACCGGGTAGGTGAGGGTCGCCAGGGCGCCCTTCTGGGTCAGCACCTCACAGCTGATGGTGGTGGCCGCGCCGGGCGGGGTGACGTCCTTCGGCGGCTGGTCCAGGGTCACGCCGTCGGCCTGGGTGGCGCCCTTGAGCATGCGGCTGCGGACGTCGTCCTGGTTCTTGAACCGGCCGTACATGGACGAGACGAGCAGCATGCCCTTGGTGTCGTCGCCGCCCGGGCTGTAGCGGCCGGTGACGGCGTGGATGTCCTTGGCGTCCCAGGCGCCGTCGGCCTCCTCCTCCACCTTCTTGCCCTCGGTGCCGGACAGGTCCTGGGCGAGGGTGTACTTACCGTCGAGGAGGGTGTGCGGAAGCACCAGCTTGTTCTTCGCCTCGGGGAAGCCGCCCTCGGCCGCCGTCCCGAGCAGTATCAGCCCCACCACACCGGCGGTGACGACACCGCCCACGATCCCGAGCACCAGCCCGACCCGCCGCTTCTTCGGCGGCGGCCCCATGGGCGGCACGCCCCAGCCGGGGTACTGCTGCTGGGGCGGGTAGGGCTGACCCGGATACGGCTGCTGTTGCGGGTAGGGCTGTGCCTGGGGGTAGGGCTGTGCCGGAGGGTAGGGCTGTGCCTGGGGGTACGGGGAGCCGTACGGCCCGGCGGGTCCCTGCGGGGGCTGGGAGCCGTAGGGGTAGGGCTGTTGGGGCTGCTGGGGGCCGTACGGGGAAGGGTGCGACGGCGGAGGCATGGACACGCCAGCACGCTACTGCACGGGGCGGACGGCCCCTCGGCCGCCTCAGCCCTCGTCCGCTCCGGCCTCGATCGCCCCCGTCACCTCGGCCACCCGCTCCTGCTCCTCGGCCGCGAAGCGTTCCGCGTCCAGCCGGTCGGCCAGCTCCTCGTCCTGGGCCATCAGCAGGTCCAGGCTGGAGTCGCCCAGTTCCAGGACGCCCATGTCGACATAGGCCTGCTGGAGCCGCTTGCCCCACAGGCCGATGTCCTTGACGCAGGGCACGATGCGGCTGAACAGCAGCTTACGGAAGAGCTGGAGGTACTCGGAGCGCTCGCTCAGCGCCTCGGCCTCCGCCCTGGGTATGCCGAAGTTCTCCAGCACCTCCACCCCGCGCAGCCGGTCCCGCATCAGATAGCAGCCCTCGATGACGAACTCCTCGCGCTCGCGCAGCTCGGCGTCGGTCAGCTGCTGGTAGTAGTCGCGCAGCGCCATCCGCCCGAAGGCCACGTGCCGGGCCTCGTCCTGCATGACGTAGGTGAGGATCTGCTTGGGCAGCGGCTTCTTGGTGGTGTCCCGGATCATGCCGAAGGCGGCGAGGGCGAGTCCCTCGATGAGGACCTGCATACCGAGGTAGGGCATGTCCCAGCGGCTGTCCCGCAGGGTGTCGCCGAGCAGCGACTGGAGGTTGTCGTTGATCGGGTAGACCAGCCCGATCTTCTCGTGCAGGAACCGGCTGTATATCTCGGCGTGCCGGGCCTCGTCCATGGTCTGGGTCGCGGAGTAGAACTTGGCGTCCATGTCGGGCACCGACTCCACGATCCGGGCGGCGCAGATCATCGCACCCTGCTCGCCGTGCAGGAACTGGCTGAACTGCCAGGAGGCGTAGTGCCGGCGCAGCTCGCCCCTGTCCTTCGCGTTGAGCTTGTCCCAGTACGGCGTCCCGTACAGCGACATCGCCTCCTCGGGCGTGCCGAGCGCGTCGTACGGGTCGACCTCCAGGTCCCAGTCGATACGGGTCTGCCCGTCCCACTGCTTGTCCTTGCCCTTCTGGTACAGGGCGAGCAGTCGGTCACGGCCGTCGTCGTACTCCCAGCTGAAGCGGGCCGCGCCGGTCGCGGGCACCTGCCACGGAGAGTCACCGGGCGCGTTGGCGTAGAGGTCATGGGTCGGCATACCTCGCAGGCTCACACGTAGACGCCGAGTCAACAAGTCCGGTGCAGGGGATTGACGGTCTTGCTGACAGGCAGTCTCATAAGAGGCTGACGACGTACCCCCGGGTAACGAGGTGAGGGAGCCATGACGACCCTGACGGAAGCGGACGCGCTGGACGGCCTGCGCGACGCGCTCGGCCTGCTCAAGGACCGGGAGCAGGTGGCCGAGCGGCTGCTCGCCTCCTCCGCCAAGCACTCCTTCGACCCGGACAGGGAGCTGGACTGGGACGCGCCCTTCGAGGAGGGCAAGTGGTTCTGGCCGCCGGAGCTGGTGTCGCTGTACGACACGCCGCTGTGGAAGCGGATGAGCGAGGAGCAGCGCATCCTGCTCTCCCAGCACGAGGCGGCCGCGCTGGCCTCGCTCGGCATCTGGTTCGAGATCATCCTCATGCAGCTGCTCGTCCGGCACATCTACGACAAGGCGGCGACGAGCGCGCACGTCCGCTACGCGCTCACCGAGATCGAGGACGAGTGCCGGCACTCGAAGATGTTCGCCCGGCTGATCTCGCACGGCGGCACCCCCTGGTACCCGGTCAGCAGGGCCCACCAGAACCTCGGCCGCGTCTTCAAGACCATCTCCACCACCCCCGGCTCCTTCACCGCGACGCTGCTCGGTGAGGAGGTGCTGGACTGGATGCAGCGGCTGACCTTCCCGGACGAGCGGGTCCAGCCGCTGATCCGGGGCGTCACCCGCATCCACGTCGTCGAGGAGGCCCGGCACGTCCGGTACGCCCGCGAGGAGCTGCGCCGCCAGATGCTGACCGCGCCGAGGTGGTCGCAGGAGTTCACCCGGGTCACCTCGGGCGAGTTCGCCCGGGTGTTCTCCGTGGCGTTCGTGAACCCGGACGTCTACACGAACGTGGGACTGGACAAGCGGGAGGCGATGGCCCAGGTGAAGGCGAGCGCCCACCGCCGCGAGATCATGCAGACCGGCGCGAAGCGGCTGACCGACTTCCTGGACGACATCGGCGTCCTGCGCGGAGTGGGCCGCCGCCTGTGGAGGTCATCGGGACTACTGGCATAAGCGCCCCGAAGGGGCGCGGGGCTCTGTCCGATATGCGGCTCCGCCGCGACGGGGGTGCCCCCTGTTCGAGCGAAGCCGAGAACTCGGGGGAGCGACCAGCCCCAACGCACCCGCAGACAAAAACGGCCGAAGCAGCGCAGCGATTAGGCTGCTGAGCATGACCCCGGCCACCCCCGCCTACCGCCGCCTCACCGTCGAAGCCCGGCGCAGCCAACTGCTCACCTCGGCTCTCACCCTCTTCGCGCACCGCGCCCCCGAGGACGTGTCGCTGGACGACGTGGCGGAGGCGGCCGGGGTCTCGCGTCCGCTGGTGTACCGGTACTTCCCCGGCGGCAAGCAGCAGCTGTACGAGGCCGCGCTCCGCTCCGCCGCCGAGGAACTCCAGCACTGCTTCGACGAACCCCGCGAGGGCCCGCTGCTGGCCCGGCTGTGCCGCACCCTGGACCGCTACCTGGCCTTCGTCGACGAGCACGACGCCGGCTTCAGCGCGCTGCTCCAGGGCGGCAGCGTGGTGGAGACCTCGCGGACCACGGCCATCGTGGACGGGGTGCGCCGGGCGGCGGCGGAGCACATCTTCCGCCATCTCGGCGTCACCGCCCCCGGCCCCCGGCTGCGGATGACCGTACGGACCTGGATCACCGCCGTGGAGGCGGCCTCGCTGATCTGGCTGGACGAGGAGAAGCAGCCCCCGGTGCAGGAGCTGCGCGACTGGCTGGTGGAGCAGTTCACCGCCATGCTCGCGGTCACCGCCGGCCGGGACGAGCAGACGGCCGGCCTGGTCGGCGCGCTCGCCGCGGAAGGCTGACACTGGAGCCGTGAAGAGCCAGGACACCCCCTTCGAGGGCGGCCCGATGGACGGGCGCGTGCTGCCCGTGCTGGTCGGCCCGACCGGGCACCCCCCGAAGACGTACCGCATCCCCGTCCCCGACCCCGCGGGCGGCCCGCCCGCCGTGTACGTCTACCGCAGGGTGCCGCGTGGGTACAGCAAGCGGCTGGGGCTGATCCAGGGGTGGAAGTACGCGTACGACCCCGAGGACAGGTCGGGCGGCAAGCTCCGGTGGCCCTGGTCGAAGCCGGAGGGCCCCGAGGAGCGGCCGAACGGGTGACAGGGTTGCGCCGTCCGCGCAGGCTCGGCGCGCGCCCCGCACCGATTCATCCGATAATCGCGGTGCCATGGGAGGCGAACAGCCCGCTCGCCGGGATTCCCTCCCCGCACCCGAGGTGATGTCGTGTCAGGAAGGCTTGTCCGCCTGGCGTGTACGGCCGCGGTGGCGGCCCAGGCCGCCCTCGCCCCCGCGGCGCCGGCCGCGGCCGTACCGGAACCCGAACCCCGACAGCCGTCCGTCTCCCGCCTCCTGACGGACCTTCAGCAGCTCTACCAGCAGGCCGAGCAGGCCACCGAGACCTACAACGGGACCACGGAGAAGCTGGCGGCGCAGCGCGCCGAGGTGTCCCGGCTGGACGGTGAACTGGCCCGCGCCCGGCTCGCCCTGCGGGACAGCCAGGGGGACGCCGGGCGGCTGGCACGTCAGCAGTACCAGTCCGGCGACGGACTCGGACCGTACGTCCGCCTGCTGCTCGCCCCGGACCCGCAGCACGCGCTGGACGAGGGCCATGTCATCGGCGAACTGGCGCGGGAACGGGCCCGGACGGTGGCCCGGCTGGCCGGGACGGAGAAGCGGCAGGACGTCCTGGCCCGGGCGGCCCGCAAGGCGCTGGACGCCCAGCTGTCTCTCGCCGACCGGCAGCGCAAGCAGCGCGACGAGGTCCGGGGCAGGCTGGCCGACGTGGAACGCATGCTGGCCTCGCTCACCCCGGACCAGCTGGCCGCCGTCGCCCGGCTGGAGCAGCAGGGGGTCACCGAGGCCCAGCAGCGGCTGTCCACCTCGGGCGCCCTGCCGGCCGACCGTCCCGCCTCCGCGGAGGGCGGCCGCGCGGTCCGCTACGCCATGGACCAGCTGGGCAAGCCGTACGAGTGGGGCGCCGAGGGCCCCGGGGCCTACGACTGCTCGGGCCTGACCTCCGAGGCGTGGTCGCACGCGGGCACCCCGATCCCCCGCACCAGTCAGGAGCAGTGGCAGCGGCTGCGCAGGGTCCCGTTGCGCGAACTGCGCCCGGGTGACCTGGTGGTGTACTTCCCGCAGGCGACCCATGTGGCGCTGTACGTCGGGGGCGGGAAGGTCGTCCAGGCTCCCCGGCCCGGCGCCAGGGTGCAGGTGTCCCCGCTGGCGTCGTACCCGGTCCTGGGAGCCGTGCGTCCGGACGGCGGTCAGGCCACCGAGGCCAGGTAGGCGGCCGTCTTCTCGGGGTCGTAGAAGAAGTCCTCGAAGTCGGCCGGGTCGTCGAAGGCGTTGGCGATGCGGTCGGCGACGGCCGGGAGCGCGCCGGCCGCGCCGAAGAGGTTCAGGACGTGCTCCGGCGGCGGGGCCAGCATCGCGTTCGTCCACTTGGTGACGTGCTGGGCGGTGGCCCAGTAGCGGTCGAAGGCGGCCCGCATCCAGTCCTCGTCGAAGGGCTTGTCGCCGTGTTCCAGGATCGCGGCGAGGTAGGCGGCCGCGCACTTGGCCGCCGAGTTGGAGCCCTGGCCGGTGATCGGGTCGTTGGCCACGACCACGTCGGCCACGCCGAGGACCAGCCCGCCGGAGGGGAGCCGGCCGACGGGGTTGCGGACGGTCGGGGCGTAGCGGCCGGCCAGCGTGCCGCCCGCGTCGGTCAGTTCGACCCTGGTGGCCCGCGCGTACTCCCACGGGGTGAACTTCTCCATGAGTTCCAGGGTCAGGGAGAGGTGCTCCGCGGGGTCCTTGACGCCGGTGAAGACGTCCAGCGGGCCGCCGGGTATGCCCTCCCAGAAGAGGATGTCGGCCGGGCCGGAGGTGGTGAGCGTCGGCATGACGAACAGCTCGCCGACGCCGGGGACCACATTGCAGCGGACCGCGTGGAAATCCGGGTGCTCGGGGCGGGGGCCCAGGCCGTGGACGTAGGCCACCGCCAGCGCGCGCTGCGGCTCGGTGTGCGGGGAGCGCTCCGGGTCGCGGGCGAACATCGACACCAGCTCGCCCTTGCCCGCGGCGACCAGGACGAGGTCGTAGGCGCGGGAGAAGTAGTCGAGGTCGCCGACCGCCGCGCCGTGGATGACCAGCTGGCCGCCGCGCTGCGCGAAGGTCTCCATCCAGCCGGCCATCTTCACCCGCTGGTCGACCGACTGCGCGTACCCGTCGAGCCGGCCCACCCAGTCGATCGCGCGCTGGGTGG
Organism: Streptomyces sp. NPDC031418; assembly: GCF_055581605.1. Taxonomy (NCBI): domain Bacteria; kingdom Bacillati; phylum Actinomycetota; class Actinomycetes; order Kitasatosporales; family Streptomycetaceae; genus Streptomyces; species Streptomyces sp. NPDC031418. Next base: position 11,082 of record NZ_JBVIJC010000001.1, on the reverse strand, counting down.
GGCCCGGGTCGTGCGAGCCGGGGGCCGCGACCGACACGCCGAGTCCTTCGATCTTCGGGGCCTGGGACTCCCAGAAGTTCAGCTGGAGATCGCGCTCGTGCCCCAGGGCGGTGTCGAACATGCACTGCGTGGACATGACCCGGCCGGAGCGGATCTCGTCCGCGGTCCGGTTCGACATCAGGGTGACCTCGTAGCCGTGCGACTGGAGGCCGAGGGCGAGCTGGAGTCCGGACTGGCCGGCTCCGACGACGAGTATCTTCCGCATACGGGGGAGGGCTCCTTACGGGGATTTCTCGGGGACTGCTCCGGGACTACTCGGGGGTTTCGTCCAGAGCGTGCGCGACCAGGGACAGCAGGGTCTCGATCACCGAGATCCGGCGCCGCGCATCCATGATCATGATTGGGATGTGCGCGGGTATGGTCAACGCCTCGCGGACGTCCTCCGGGTCGAACCGCTCGCTGCCGTCGAAGTGGTTGACCGCGACGACGTACGGCAGCCCGCAGCTCTCGAAGTAGTCCAGCGCGGGGAAACAGTCCTTCAGCCGACGGGTGTCGGCCAGCACGACCGCGCCGATCGCACCGCGCACCAGGTCGTCCCACATGAACCAGAACCGCTGCTGGCCCGGTGTGCCGAACAGATACAGCACCAGGTCGTCGTCGAGCGTGATCCGGCCGTAGTCCATGGCCACGGTGGTGGTCAGCTTGTCCGGCGTGGCGGAGAGGTCGTCGGTGCCCTCGCTCGCCTCGGTCATCAGCGCCTCCGTCTGGAGCGGCGTGATCTCCGAGACGGCCCCGACCAGCGTGGTCTTGCCGACGCCGAAGCCCCCGGCCACCACGATCTTGGTGGCGACGGGGGCCCGGGTACGGTCCTTCTGCCAGGCCTTCAGATCCTCGTCGGGCTCGGTGAAGCCGGCGACGAGCGGGGTGACGCCGGTGGCGTCGGCGACGGTGGCGTCAGAGACGGCGGAGTCCACTCAGCACCCTTTCCAGCAGAGCGCGGTCCGGGCGGCCGGTGCCGTGACCGGTTCCGGTGCCGTACACACGGATCTTTCCCTGGTCCGCGAGATCGCTCAGGAGGACGCGGACCACGCCGAGCGGCATCTTCAGCAGCGCGGCGATCTCGGCCACCGTGCGCATACGGCGGCACAGTTCGACGATGGCCCGCAGCTCCGGCATGACCCGGGTGTTGAGCGAGCCGTTCGTCAGCTCCTTGCGCTCCTCGGGGGCGTCGAGCGCCGCCGTGCTGGCCACGAACGTCTCCACGAGGAGGACATGGCCGAAGCGGGTACGGCCGCCGGTGAGCGAGTAGGGGCGGACGCGGGCGGGCTTGCGGTCGCCGCCGCGGACGGGGAGCTTCGGCGGGCGGCCGCTCATCGGACGGTCCCGGTGGCGGCGTCGGCCTCCAGTGACTGCCGGAGTTCCGTGCGGAGTTCCGGGGTGAGGACATGGCCGGCCCGGCCGACGAACAGCGCCATGTGGTAGGCCACCACGCTCATGTCGCACTCGGCGGAGCCGTGTACGCCGAGCAGCGAGCCGTCGCTGATCGACATCACGAACAGGCTGCCCTCGTCCATGGCGACCATCGTGTGCTTGACCCCGCCGAACTCCAGCAGCCTGGCCGCGCCCACGGTGAGGCTGCCGATGCCGGAGACGATCGTGGCGAGGTCGGCGGCGGAGCCGCGGGGGCCCTTCACCGGGGCGGACCTGCGTTCCTGGAGGGCCTGGCGGGACTGCTCGGTGTGGCCCGGGTCGGAGGAGAGCAGGAGCAGGCCGTCGGAGGAGACCACGGCGACGGACTGGATGCCGGGGACCTCCTCGACCAGGTTGGTCAGCAGCCAGTGCAGATTGCGGGCTTCACTGCTCAGTCCGTAGGTACTCGGCGCGGTCAACTGGTTGCCTCCTCGGCTGTACCCCCCGTGGTTTCTTCGGCGTGTGCGTCATCGGACGGCCGCCGGTTGTTGGCCGTCTCTTCCTCGATCTGCGCTTCTACGTCGCGGTAGCCGGCCTCCGCCCCCCGGCGGAAGCCGCCCAGCCTGCGGCGCAGGGCCTCGGCGTCGACCGAGCGGGTCCGCTGGCGCGGGGCCTCGGCGGGGGTGGTGATCCTGGGTGTGCGTTTGGGCAGGCCCTTGCTGGTGAGCGGCTCCTCGGCCTCCCCGTCCGTACGGCCTTCGTCGTCGGCCGCGGACGGCCCCTTCGGGGCGCCTTCGCCGTCAGCGGCGGGCTCGCCGGATGCCTCCTGCGGCGGGGTGGGATCCGGGAGCAACAGCTCCATCGTGGTCTCGGCATACGCCTCGACCCCCACCTCCGGATGTCCACCCGCGGCCCAGCCCGCGTCGTCGGCCGCGGCCCCGTGCTCATCCTGAGCCCGGCCCTCGTCACCGACCGCGGAGTCATGGTCTCCCTCGGAGACAGCCTCCTCGGCATCCACGGCGTCCACAGCATCCGCCGACTCACCGACGGACTCATCCGCGGCCCCACCGTCGGCTTCCACAGCCGGCCCCTCCGCCGAACCGCCGGACGCAGCGGGCAGCGGGGTCGGGGGTGTGGGACGAGTGGGGAGGATGTTGGAGTTGGCTTCGGCGTTGGCGCCGGGGAGGGAGACGGGGGTGCCCTGGGCGGAAGCCTGGGGTGGGATCGAAGCCGGGGCGGCCTCCGCGAGCAGGGTGGACGGAAGGATCACCACCGCCGCGGTGCCGCCCTGCTTCTGCTCGCGCAGCCGTACCCGGACGCCATGGCGGTGGGCGAGGCGGGCGACGACGTACAGGCCGAGGCCGAGACCGTCCTCGCCCTCCTGGTCGTAGGGGGACTCGGGGTCGAAGTCGGTGAGGCGGGAGTTCAGGCGGTCGAGGCGGTCCTCGGTGACGCCGATGCCCTCGTCCTGGACGGAGAGCATGATCTCGCCGGACTCCAGCAGCCAGCCGGAGACCTCCACGGGAAGGTCCGGCGGGGAGAACGAGGTCGCGTTCTCCATGAGTTCCGCCAGCAGATGGGAGAGGTCGTCCGCCGCGAAGCCCGCCACATGCGCGTGCGGGGGCAGGGAGGCGATGCGGACCCGCTCGTAGCGTTCGATCTCGCTGACCGCGGCGCGGACCACGTCGACCAGCGGGACCGGCCCGTGGTGCGGCTGCACATGCTCGGTGCCGGCGAGGACCAGGAGGTTCTCGCTGTGCCGGCGCATGACCGTGGCGAAGTGGTCCAGCTTGAAGAGGGTGGCCAGCCGGTCGGGGTCCTGCTCCCGCTCCTCCAGGCCCTCGATCACCCCCAGTTGGCGCTCGACCAGGCCCAGGGTGCGCAGGGCGAGGTTGACGAAGGTGCCGCCGATGCTGGTGCGCAGCCGCTGCAACTGGGCCTCGGCGTCGGCAAGTTCCGCGCGCAGCGACTCCCGGGCGTCGGCCATCTTCTGCCGCTGGCCGACCAGGTGCTTGCGGTCGGTCTCCAGCGTCGTCACCCGCTCCTGGAGGGCGAGCGCGTGCGCGTGCAGGGCGTTGACCGAGCGGACGACCTGGGCGAACTCGTCGTTGCGGCCGGTGAAGGCGATCGGCTCCTCGGCCGTCGGCTGCTCGGACTGCGCCAGCCGGGCCGAGCCGCGGCGCAGCACGGACAGCGGGCGGGTCAGGGTGCGGGCCATGGCCGTGGCGATGCCCACGGCCACCAGCATCAGCACGCCGAGGACCGCGACCCGGACCTCCAGCGCGGTGACGTCGTCGTCGCGGAGCTTTTCGAGGTCCTTGGTGCGGTGGTCGTAGAGCGCGGACTCGGCGCCGCGCATCAGGTCGACGCGGGCGGACAGGGCCGCGTCCAGCTTCTTGGTGCTGGTGGTCAGCTCGCTGTCGGCGAGGGTGGGCTGGTCGGTGAGCGTGGCCAGGTACTTCTCCGCCGAGTTGACCTCGGGGCCGGTGACGGTGGAGGCGTAGGAGTCCACGGCCGCCTTGGGGGCGGTGGCGCGGAAGCCGGCGAGTGCGGCGTCGGCGCGGACGCGGGCCTGCTGGGCGGCGGCGGTGAGCGCGTCGCGCTGCTTGCGGTCCGCCTCGGTGGTCAGCGAGGTGGTGGTGGGCAGGCCGGTGAGGGGGTTGATCACCGTGCGGGTGGTGGAGGGGACGTTCAGCGCGGCCAGCAGCAGCCCCCGGGCGGCGGCGGACTGCTGGACGGCGGTGTCCAGTTCGGCGAGCGCATGGGCGCCGGAACCGGCCCGCGGGGGCATCCGGTCGGCGAGCTGCTCGGCGAGCCGGTGCAGGTCGTTGATGATCGCCGAGTAGGCCTGGTGGGCCTGGAGGGCGGTGGACTTGCCGGTGAGGGCCGCGTGCCGGTTCGGCTCGATGGCGTCGAGGTCGGTGCGCAGGCTCGCCGGGGTGTCGGGGTCGGCGCGCAGGTCCTCGACCTCGTGGTCGACGCGGGCGCTGCGGTCCTCGGAGGGCGCCTTGGAGCGGGGGCGGCCCGCGGCGATGTAGGAGGTGACCTCGTCGCGCTCGTCGGCGAGGGAGTGGGCGAGGGCGAGGGCGTCCTCGGTGCGGGCGGCCAGGGTCACCAGGTCCTGCGAGTCGCTGACGTTCCCGGAGGCGGTGAGCAGTGCGGGCGCGCCGGCTCCGGCGACGGCCGCGGCGACCACCGCGACGGCGATGATCAGCCGGGTGCGCACATGGGTGGGGCGGCCGGTGCCCACGGGGGTCTGCTCGGCGGTCCCCTCGGGGGCCGTCTGCCTGCCTGTGCGCCGAGGCCGCTTCATCTGCACCGGTGCTCGCATTCCGTAACTCGTCTACCCAAGGGCCCGGGTGGCGGCCCGTCATGTCGGCGCCAAGTGGTGCGTACACCCGGTTCGTACGGTTCCCGACCCTCCCAGCGCCGGTGGGCGGTGGTCGTGCATCACCTGACCCGCCACTCGAAGGAGTGAACATCGGAGGGGAGTTGGCGGGCAAGTTCCTCTGGCGCGTGCACGGCCCCTGCGCGGGGGGCCGGTTGGACGCGGGCGGCAGGCTTTGGCAGGATTCGCCACCGCGTCTTGCCGGAGTGCCTCATTCCCTCCCAAACCAGACGGCTGACCTGCGGGGTCGTGGTCATTCGGCAACGCTTCGCAGCCTTTGGCGCACGCTGTGAAGAGGTCGTGCAGACTGGCCGAATGCGCACTGATCTGGTCTCGGAACCGGGCGACGCGGCCCGCCCCGACGAGGACTTCGCCGGTGTCGGACTTCCCGCCTCCGGACAGGGGGGTTGTGTGATCGTGCTGGACGGGGTGACACCGCCGCCCAGCGGCGAGACGGGCTGTCTGCATTCCGTCCCCTGGTTCACCGCGCACCTGGGTGGCGCACTGACCGAACTGACCGTTTCCGGGCGAGATCTGACGCTGCCGGAGATTCTTTCCCGGGCGATCGAGCGCACCGCCCAGGCCCACGCTCAAACCTGTGAGCTTTCTCACCCGCGGACACCGCAGGCGACCGTCGCCCTGGCCCGCTGGTCCGCCGACCTGGTCGAGTACCTGGTGCTGTCCGACGCGGTGCTGCTGCTCCGGTCGCCACAGGGTGCGGTCACCCCGGTCCTGGACGACCGGCTGGCCCGGCTGCCCCGCTCGGCGCTCGCGAGCGCGGCCGTGGTCGACAGCACGCTGCGCAACAAGGAGGGCGGCTTCTTCACGGCCGCCGCGGATCCCTCCGTGGCCGCCCGTGCGGTGACCGGCGCGGTGCCCCGCGCGCAGGTCCGCGCCCTGGCCGCGCTGACGGACGGCGCGAGCCGCTGGACGGAGCTGTTCCACGAGGGCGACTGGACGGCCCTGTTCGACATCCTCGCCAAGGAGGGGGCCCGGTCGCTGGTGGACCGGGTGCGGGAGCTGGAGGCGGCGGACCGCGAGGAGCGGGCGTTCCTCGGCCGCGCCAAGACGCACGACGACGCGACCGCGGTGTACGTCGAGCTGTGAGCCCGGGGGGCTACTTCTCCATGACCCGGTTCAGCTGGTGCAGCAGCCGGGCGAGTTCCGCCACCTCGGTGCGGTTCCAGTGGGCGAGCTGGCTGACGTAGCGGGCGCGGCGGGCCTCGCGGACCGTGCCGACGCGGCGGCGTCCCTCCTCGGTGAGGGTGACGAGCCAGGCGCGGCCGTCGGCGGGGTCGGGCTCGCGGGCGATCAGGCCCAGCTCCTCCAGGGCGCGCAGCTGGCGCGACATGGTGGCCTTGCCGACGCCGATGTAGCCGGCGAGTTCCGTGGCCCGCTGGCCGCCCTGTTCGTCCAGCCGGATGAGCAGTCCGTAGGCGGCGGACTCCAGATCGGGGTGGACCTCCCGGGCCATCTCGCCCTGGTTGGCCCGGGCGCGCCGGAGCAGCACGGTCAACTCGCGCTCCAGCGCCAGGAACTCCTGGTCTGCACCACTGGGCGTCACCTGGCGGGCGCCGAGTGGTTCGTCGCCGTTTCCGTCCTCGTGCACGTCAGCACCCCTGATCGGTTTCGCGGTCCTGAAAGTTTCTGTCAAACGCCGCCATTGCCGCAGCTCGGTCAGTATTTCGCAGGCGTAGACCAACGGCGGTGGCCGGACCCCCTTCCGTCGCCCTATCTACGTGCGTAGCTTCTTTAGCGAGCAACCAATGGCATGCCCACGCCAGTGGGAGACCCCCCACATTGTGCTCCCCCACCTCACACCCGGAGGCACGTCATGCCCGTGCACAGACCCGGTTCCATCCGCCCCGCCCGCTCCCCGCGCGCCCTCCTTCTCACAGCCGGGCTGACCGCCCTGCTCACGGCGCTCGCCCTCGCGCTGCCCGGCACCTCCGCCCAGGCCGCGGCCAAGCCCAGCCGCGGCTCCGCCTACATGGGCATGGGTGTGCTCGCCCATGACGGCCGGAAGGGCACCGCCACGCCCGCCTCGGTCACCCAGACCGAGGGCGTGGACGTCTCGGCGTACCAGGGCAACGTCGCCTGGTCCACGCTGTACGGCAGCGGGGTGCGCTGGGCGTACGTCAAGGCCACGGAAGGCACCTACTACACGAACCCGTCCTTCGCCCAGCAGTACAACGGCTCGTACAACGTCGGCATGATCCGCGGCTCCTACCACTTCGCCACCCCGGACACCACGAGCGGCGCCACCCAGGCCAGCTACTTCGTCAGCCACGGCGGGGGCTGGTCCCAGGACGGCAAGACCCTGCCCGGTGCCCTCGACATCGAGTGGAACCCGTACGGGGCGGCCTGCTACGGCAAGACGGCGAGCCAGATGGTCAGCTGGATCGCCGACTTCGTCACCACCTACAAGTCGCTCACCAGCCGTTACCCGGTGATCTACACGGCCTACAGCTGGTGGAGCCAGTGCACCGGCAACTACGGCGGCTTCGCCACGAACGACCCGCTGTGGATCGCCCGCTACGCGACGGACCCGGGGACCCTGCCCGCCGGATGGTCGTACTACACGATGTGGCAGTACACCTCGTCCGGCCCGACCGTCGGTGACCACGACAAGTTCAACGGCGCGCTGGACCGGGTGCAGGCCCTGGCCAACGGATAGCCGGCCCGTGGATCGCTGCGTTGGTGCTCAGCGGCGCCCCGGATCATGCTGGGGGGTGGAGAGCCTGCCGAGCAAGGGCGAGATGAGCGGCGATGGAGCGACAGTCCACGTACACGGCCACGGCCACCATCGATGAGCAGGGGATCCTCACCGGCTGGAGCGAGGGCGCGCGGCGGCTGCTCGGCTACGACTCCTCGGCGGTCGTCGGCCGTCCCGCCACCGCGCTGCTCGCGGCCGACGGTCCGGCGGCCCGGCGCGTCCTGGCCGGCCGGCAGCGCTGGCACGGCACCGTACCGCTGCGCCACCGCGACGGCCGGCTGCTGGAACTGGGCGTGCTCGCCCACCGCCGGGCCGCGGACTGGCTGGTGGTCAGCGCCGTCACCGCCCGGGCCCAGCCGCCCCGCGGCGAACCGCTGGAGGAGTGGACCTTCCTCCAGTCCCCCTTCCCGCTCGCCATCTTCGACGCCGATCTGCTGCTGGTGCGGGCCAACCGCCGGATGGAGCACACCCTCGCCCTGCCCGAGGCGGCGATGCGCGGACTGCGTCTCGCCCATATCGCGCCCGGCACCGGGAGCGAGGAGACCGAGCGCTCGATGCGGCAGGCGCTGGAGTCCGGCCGGCCCCAGGAGGCGCCGGCCGGGCTCGGTCCGGACCTGGGCCGCAGCGCCGTCCTCACCCCGCTGAAGGACGCCGGCGGCCGGGTCCGGGCCGTCTGCCTGTCCGCCCCCGCGACCGGGGAGGCGCCGCCCGCCGACTCCGGCACCCCCGTCGGCACGGTGGCCGACCAGTCCCGGGCCGCGCAGGAGCTGGCCGAGGTCACCGTCCCGCGACTCGCCGACGTCATCGCCGTCGACCTGCTGGACACCCCGCTCGGCGAGGACGAACCCGTCTCGCCGACCGACCAGGTGGTGCTGCGCCGCGCCGCCCTGCGCGCGGTCCCGGACGAGGACCGGACCGGCTACGGCACCGGGGTCGGCGAGGCCACCGTCTGCCCGGCGGACTCGCCGCCGGCCCAGTGCCTGGCGGCCGGTACGCCGCTGCTGTACGACACCACGGACCCGGCCGTCGCCGGGTGGGCGGCGCTGGACCCGGGCGCCCTCTGGCTGCGCGCCTCCGGCACCCGCTCGCTGCTGGCCGTACCGCTGCTCGCCGAGGGCAGCACGCTCGGCGTCGCGCTGTTCGGCCGGCGTCCGCAGCGGGAGCCGTTCGGCCCGGAGGAGCTGCGGGCGGCCGAGGAGTTCACGGCCCGCGCGGCCACCGGCATCCACCGGGCCCGCGCCCACACCCGCTCCCGCACCACCACCATGGCCCTCCAGCGCAGCCTGCTCCCGCACACCCTGCCCGACCAGGCCGCCCTGGAGATCGCCACCCGCTATCTGCCGGCCGCCACCCGGGCCGGGGTGGGCGGCGACTGGTTCGATGTGATCCCGCTGTCCGGGGCGCGGGTGGCGCTGGTCGTGGGGGACGTGGTCGGGCACGGCATCCGGGCCTCCGCGACCATGGGCCGGCTGCGGACGGCGGTGCGCACGCTGGCGGACGTCGATCTGCCCGCCGACGAGCTGCTCACCCACCTGGACGACCTGGTGCTGCGGCTGGCCGCCGACGAGGGCAGCGCGGACCCGGCCGCCGAGACCGCCGGCGGCATCGGCACCACCTGCCTGTACGCGGTGTACGACCCGGTCTCGCGGCGCTGCACCCTGGCCCGGGCCGGCCATCCGCCGCCCGCCGTGGTCACCCCCGACGGCGCCGTCCGCTTCCTCGACGTACCCCCCGGTCCGCCGCTGGGGCTCGGCGGGCTGCCGTTCGAGGCCGTCGAGACCGAACTGCCCGAGGGCAGTGTGCTCGCCCTCTACACGGACGGCCTGTTCGAGGCCCGCGACCACGACATCGACGAGGCGCTGGACAAGATGTTCGCCGCGCTCGGCCGGCCCGCCCGCACCCTGGACTCGGTCTGCGACCACGTGCTCACCGAGCTGCTGACCCATCGGCCCGACGACGACATCGCCCTGCTGGTGGCGCGCACCCGGGTACTGCACGAGGACCGGGTCGCCTCCTGGGAGCTGGCGCCCGAGCCGACCGTCGTCTCCCGGGCCCGCCATCTCGCCGACGACCAGCTGAGCGCCTGGGGGCTCAGCGAGGCGGCCTTCACCACCGAGCTGATGGTGAGCGAGCTGGTCACCAACGCCATCCGCTACGGCCGTCCGCCCATCCGGCTCCGGCTGATCCATCAGAACTCCACCCTGATCTGCGAGGTGTACGACGCCAGCGGGACCACCCCGCACATGCGGCGCGCCCGGATCTTCGACGAGGGCGGGCGCGGCCTGCTGCTCGTCGCCCAGCTCGCCGACCGCTGGGGCACCCGGCACGACCGGATCGGCAAGACGGTCTGGGCCGAACAGAACCTGACGGGGCTCCAGGCCCTTTAGGAGACGACCGGTCCGCTGTCGCTGCCCTGGTCGGGGGGCGGCGCGGGGTTGCCGTGGCCGCTGTCGCTGCCCTGGTCGGGCGGCGCGGAGTCGCCGTGGCCGCTGTTATCCGAGGGTGCCGACGGTGCGGAGCCGTTCTGCGGTGCGTGGTCGCTGCCGCCGTCCGTGCCCGAGGTCGAGGGCGGCTCCGGGCAGGGCGCCCCGCCGCCCCCGCCGCCCCCGCTGCCACTGCTGCCGTTACGGCCGTCCCGGCCGCCGCAGCTGCCCCGGCCGCCGCGCCCGCCCGCACCACCGGTGCCGGTCTGGCCCGGGGCCGTACACACCGGCGGGCTGCCCGTGCCGTCCCCGCCGTTGCCCCCGTTGCCGCCGTCGCCGCGGCGGCAGTAGCCGTGGTCGTCCCCGTGCCGGTCGTGAGGGGAGTGGTCGTGGTGCCGGTCGTGGTCGCGGTCGTGGTGGGTGTGCGCGGGGCTGCTGTGCCCGAGCGGGGCCGCGAGGGCGGTGCCGGCGGGGACGGCCGCGCCGGTCACGGCGAGGAAGACGATGGCGGCGGCCGCGGTGAGCGAGTTCCTGCGCGTTTCGGTCTTCATGGTGCTTCCTGCTCGTCGGTTGTCGTGGGTGTTCATCGGGGTCATGGGGTTCGTCGGGGTGCGTGGGCGGTTTCTCAGGTGTGGCGCATGAGGACGGCCCAGTCGTCGTCGAGGTAGGCCCGTTTCCATGCCTCGACCTCGTGCGGGGACATCCGGTACTTGTGGGCGATCTGCGCCTCGGTCGCGCCGCCGTTCAGCAGGACCAGCACGACGCGGACCTTGTCGGCGAGGGTGAGGTCGCCCTTCGGCTTGTCGGGCAGGTCGGCGTAGCGGTTGCAGGCGTGGGTGCCGGGGCTGCCGGGCTTGCCGGGCTTGCCGGGCCGGCCGTTCGCGCCGCTGTCGCCGCCCTGGCCGCCGGCGCCGCCGTTGCCGCACTCGGAGGTGACGGGGCGGTCGGCCGCTGCGGGGGCCGGCAGGGCGCGGGCGGCACAGCCGGTGCCCGCGGCGAGGGTGACGGCGGCGGCCAGCAGACGGGCCGCGCGGAGCCGGAGTTTCCTGGTCATGGGGTGTCCTTGGGGAGAGGAGGGACACGGCGGCCCGGGGGGGCGCTGGAGACCGCCCCGGCCGCCGTACCATGCGGGTTAGCCACCACTG